>NZ_JBIAIV010000059.1:0-39842 GCF_042871645.1 Streptomyces sp. NPDC005774
CCCGCAGCTCAACCGACCCCGGCACCCGCCGAGTCACCCGCACCATCGTGCTCCACCAGCTCACACCCCACACGGCTTAACTCATGGCCATTGACACTTGGGCGGACACAGTGGCCGATTACGTTCCGTGTCCCATCTGCCCCTCAGTGTCGAGAACGAGAATGCCGGGGCCTTCGCCGTCCGAGAGATTCCCGAGGACAGATCCGGTCAGGTGCAGGACGATGGAACCCGGACGCGTCGAGTACGTCGCCTTCCCCTTTCTCGGGGGCCGCTTGCGCGCGGTCGTTGAAGCCAGCGGCACAGCCGATCGCAGAGCAACCGTTGCGCTGCCCAGGCGATCGTGGCTCTCGCTTTCGCCCAACCTTGCTCAACTGGATCGCCACCCTGACCCCTGTACGGAGGCAGCCATGGGCAAAGTCCTCGGTGACGTGCTGGGTTTTGCGGCCGCCGTCGCGGTCAGCCCGCTCCCGATCATCGCAATCATCCTGATACTCGCCACGCCTCGGGGACGTCTCAACGGGATCCTTTTCACCGTCGGTTGGATCCTGGGACTCTCGGCCCTGGGCGCGATCATGCTGGGGATCGCTTCCCCCTCGGGTGCCTCAGCCCACCATCAGCCGGCCACCTGGGTCGGAGCCCTCAAACTCGCTCTGGGCCTGTTCCTCCTCGTCTTCGGCGCCCGGCAATGGCACCGCCGCCCCAAAGACCCGTCACAAGCCCAACTGCCGAAGTGGATGGGTGCGATCGACCGCCTCGCGCCGGTCAAGATCTTCGCACTCGGGCTGGCCCTGGCCGCGCTCAACGCCAAGAACGCCCCGCTGACCATCGCCGCGGGCGCCTCTATCGGCTCAGCTGGGCTGCCGGTCGGGCAGCAGATCGCATCGCTGGCAATCTTCGTTCTGATCGCCACCCTTGGCCTGTTGGCTCCGCTGGGAGTTTTCCTGCTCGGCGGAGAGCGGGCGAAGACCACGCTCGGCAACTGGAAAGACTGGGCAGCTCAGCACAACGTCGCCGTGATGGCCGTCCTGTTCTTCGTTCTCGGTTTGAAGCTGTTCGGTGACGGTATCTCGATCCTCGCCTCCTAATAGACAGAGAAGGTCGGTGGAGCGGCTTCGAGGCTCGCGCCAAAGTGGCTCCGTAAAGCCGCGGAGCCGACCGCCCCAGCCACGACGTACCCCTTCTCTGGCATCAGGCGGCTGCTTGTTTGTGCGCGGCACCCGTGCCGCGCGCGGCGAGCGGAGCGAGCCGCCTTGAACCAGTAGAGAAGGTCGTAACTCACTGGGTGCGTGAGCTGTGGCCTATGCTGCCCCGTTCGGAGTTGACGGCAGCTCTGACGGCAACGACGACACACGAACACGCATGATCGCTAACCTGGGCGATCGGAGCAGGAGGCCGCCAGCACTCGTCACAGCGTGCTGCCCGATCCTACGGATCAGAAGGTTGCAGGTTCGAATCCTGCCGAGTGCACAGAGACAAGAGCCCCGCTGGTTGAACCAGCGGGGCTCTTGTCGTGTGGGAAGTGGGAAGAGGGCGGGCCGGGGTCCGGTCCCGTGGCTTCGCGCGAGCTCACTCCGGCGGTGGACCTAGTGGGGGACGGGACGGGTGAGGTCGGCGGGGTCAGGGTTTGTGGTGGTGGTCGGTTCTGCGGCGGAGGAGCACGGTGCGGATCTGGTGGCTCAGGGCGGTGGCCGCCGCGGTGAGGAAGATGAAGGTGTAGAGGATCTGGAGCATGGTGACCAGGCGGGCCGTCTGGCCGTGCGGGGTGATGTCGCCGTAGCCGACGGTGGCGAGGGTGACTATCGTGAAGTACAGGGCGTCCAGACGGGTGTTGAGGCCGATGAGTTCGCCGGGGCTTTGCGCCAGGCCCTGGTAGGCCGTGGCGAAGACCAGGATGGACAGGCTCATCAGCAGGGGGATGACCAGTCCGGGCCGGGCGTGCGGATGGTTCATGAGGACGTGGTTGATCTGCTGGAGCAGCAGGGCGGCGATGAGAGCCAGGGTCAAGCCGAAGAGGGTCCAGCTCAGGGTGGGGTGTCGGGGGCCCAGGCTGTCGAGGGGGAGCAGGAAGTAGGCGGTGACCAGAGGGGTCGCGGCGACAGCCTGGGCGAGCCAGCGCCACAGAGGGCTCCGTGCCGTGGCCGGCTCGCGGTTGCCGCTGCTTTCCATGGGGTGGGGAGGAGGGGTGGAGGGGACGGGTGTTGCTAGGTCTGGGGCGTCGTCTCGCGGCGTGGTGAGCACAGGGCCCAGATGATGAAGCCGTCGATGACGATGAGGACGATCGACCAGACCGGCGCGTAGGGCAGCCACACGAAGTTGGCGATCATGCTCAGTCCGGCCAGTGCGACGCCTACGACGCGGGCCCAGGCCGCCCCCGTGAACAGGGCGAGACCCGCGGCCAGGACGAGGGCGCCGAGGATCAGGTGGACCCAGCCCCAGCCGGTCAGGCTGAACGCGTAGGTGAAGTTGCGGGTGGTGACGAAGACGCCGTCCTTGGCGATGGCGGCGATGCCCTGGAAGATCGCCATGATCCCGCCGAACGTCATCAGGACCGCCGCGGCTCCGGTCCAGCCCGTCGCCCAGGCGCTCTGGGCTTCCCATCCGGTCCGCTGCTGGCGCGTTCCACCGACGTTGCTCGTCATGTGCTCGCCCTTTCGGCTGCCCCGAGTGGTCCCCGAGCTGTGTGTCTCCTCATCCAGGTTTGCACCCCGGGGTGTGCTCGGCACCTCGGGTGCCGTGCCGCGCGCCTCGTCACTTGGTGCGGCCGTGCTCCTCGAGGTAGTCGGCCGCGAGGGCGTTCGCGCGGGTGAACCAGTCGCTCAGGACGGCGATCTCGTCGGGGCCGTAGTCGGCGAAGAGCGCGGTGAGCCGGGCGTAGTGCGGCTCGTAGATCTCACGGACGCGAGCCACGGCGTCCGGCTGGGCGGCCACCCGGACGCGACGGCGGTCCGCGGGGTCGGGGCGGCGGGTGATGTAACCGGCGCGTTCCAGACGATTGAGGATGCCGGTCATCGCGCCCGTCGTGACGTGGACGCGTTCCGCCAGCTCCCCGGCCGTGAGCAGGTGGTCGCCCGACGCGATGACGAACCCGAAGCAGGTCAGGTCGGTGACGTTCAGGTCCACCTGCTGGGCGATCCGGTGCTGGCCCACCAGGTGGGTCGCGATGAGGCGGTCCATCGCCCACAGCGCCTGCTCCGGCGTGGCGGGCTGGCGCGGCTTCGCGTGCATGGTGTTCCCCATTTCACTTAGCGCGTGAGGGTTTTCTGCGCTAAATTGCTTACGTCGTGAGATATTTTCGCGCCCGTCGACTGTGTGAAGGAGCAGGTGCGTGAGCGCACATCAATATGACCATGGGCATACCGTCGCCGGGTGGACCGGTTTCGGGATCGTCACCGTGGGGGCGGCCGTTCTCGCACTGGGGGTGTGCACGGGATCCGGGGTGTCGCGGGCCGCCGGCCTGGGCATCGTCCTGCTCGGCCTCCTCGTCACCTGGGCGCTGCACCTGGCCGGATGGGGCAAGCCGACAGGGCGGCGGCCGAGGGAGCAGTGGGACTGGCGGGTCAGGGACCCCGAGGCCAGGGACGGACATCCGGGGTGCCTGGGATGCCGGCTGGCGGGCCGGGGCCGGACCACGGTGGCGGAATCCGGCGCCCACCTCCCCGGCTCCGTCCCCGTGCCCAGGAGCGGTGCCGGGGAGCCGGGCCCCGTGAGGGCCGGTGGCTCCGTGCGCTGAGGCTTCGTGCACGGCCCGTTGTCGGTGGTCCGTTGCCAGTCATGTTGCCAGTGGCCCGTTGTCAGTGGCGGCCCCTACTCTCGTCGGAGATGGCACAGGCGTGGAGATGCTCGGGGCTGCGGTGGTCGGCAAGCGGTCCCGTGCTGGCGTGGGACGGCGGGCGGCACAGTGCGCTGACCCGGGGGAAGCGGGTGGCCTTCGCGGTCGCTGAAGGGGGAGCGCGTACATGCGTGGGGGCACGGGGGCATGTATGTCCGCTCGGCGCGGTGGTGCCGGGGCGAGGCACGGGAGCGCGGTGCGAGGAGTGCGCGCGGCTGGACCGGGCGCACTCCGTGGCCGCCGACACCCTCGCGGACGATCCGCGGCCGTACCGCGTATATCTGGCCTGGTTCGGTCCCGGGATGGTCAAGGTCGGGATCACCGGGGTGGCGCGGGGCCCGGCGCGACTGCTGGAGCAGGGGGCGGTCTGTTTCAGCTGGCTGGGGACCGGCCCGCTGATGGCGGCACGGCGCACCGAGGAGCTGCTGCGCGCCGCACTTCGGGTGCCCGACCGGGTTCCCTACGCGGACAAGCGGGCGGTACGCGCGGTACTTCCGGGTACGGAGGGCGAACGGGCTGCGGAGCTGGCGGAGTTGCACGGGAGGGCGGTCGCTCTGGCCGGGTGGCCGGAGTCGCTGGACCGTGAGGTGTTCCGGCCCGTCGACCAGGTCGGGATGTTCGGGCTGGCGGGGGCGCCGGCCGCTTTCGGGGAAGTGGGCGAGCTGGTTCCCGGGGGCGTGGTGAGCGGTGAACTGGTGGCTGCCGCCGGACCGGATCTGCATCTGGCGACGGAGAGCGGTGTGGTGGTGCTGGATACGCGGTTCCTTCCCGGGTGGGGACTGGTTCCGGCGGAGGGCAGGGAGTTCGACGTGCCGGTCAAGGCGCTCAAGGCACTCAAGACGCCTGGCGGGGCGGGGGAGGGGGCGGGAGTGCAGGACGGCTTGTTCTGATGTTCGCGAGGGGCCTCGGCAATCCATGCGGTGGTCGTCCGGTGCGCCGGCCCGTCCTGGCGGCAGGGGGTGGACCGGGGACCGGGCCCCGGGTGATCGTGGCGGTATGAGCCATCACCTCACGGAACCAGCCCGTGCCGAGGCCGCTGATGTGCGGCGCTTCTGGGAGGGGCTCGGGCTTCCCGGACTCGTCGACGTGCACACGCACTTCATGCCGGAGCGGGTGCTGCGCAAGGTGTGGGCCTACTTCGACGCGCTCGGACCGCTGACCGGCGGGGTCGAGTGGCCGATCACCTACCGGCAGGAGGAGAGGGAACGGGCCGAGCTGCTGCGGGAGTTCGGGGTGGCTGCCTTCACGGCCATGCTCTATCCGCACAAGCCCGGTATGGCGCGGTGGCTGAACGACTGGGCGGTCGACTTCGCCCGCCGTACGCCCGGCTGCCTGCACACCTCGACGCTGTTCCCCGAGCCCGGGGCCGAGAGCCTGGTCAGGGACGCAGTCGAAGAGGGGGCGCGGGTCTTCAAGGCGCATGTGCAGGTGGGGGCGTACGATCCGGCCGACGTGCTGCTCGACGGTGCCTGGGGCGTGCTCGCCGAGGCGGGCGTCCCGGTGGTGATCCACTGTGGTTCCGGGCCTGCGCCCGGCAAGTACACCGGCCCCGAGCCGATCGCGCGGGTACTGGCCCGGCACCCCCGGCTGCGTCTGATCGTGGCGCACCTCGGGATGCCCGAGTACGAGGACTTCCTCGACCTCGCCGAGCGCTACCCGGAGGTGCGGCTGGACACCACGATGGCGTTCACCGACTTCGCCGAGCGCATGGTGCCGTTTCCCCGGCGGGCCCTGCCCCGGCTGGCCGGCCTCGGTGACCGGATCCTGCTCGGCACGGACTTCCCCAACATCCCGTACCCGTACCTCCATCAGCTCCACGCCTTGGAGCGGCTCGGGCTCGGATCCGCATGGCTGCGGGCGGTGTGCCACGACAACGCGGCCCGCCTCTTCGGCCTGCGGGGGAACGAAGGCGGAAGCGGGAGCGGAAGCGGCGCCGCCTGCTGACAAGAGCGTCGAGGCGGATGGAGGAGTGAGGAGTCGCCGGAGGGCTTCTCAGGGAAAACACAGACTTCCGAAAGGGCACTCTCAGAGGTTCCCGCGAGGGTGTGGAGCATGACCACGACCTCGCCCCAAGGGCGTACCGAACTGCTGAGGCCGGACGGGAGCCCCGTCCGCGTGCTGGTGGTGGACGACGAGCAGCCGATCACCGAACTGCTGTCCATGGCCCTGCGCTACGAGGGCTGGCAGATCCGCAGCGAGGCGAACGGCCAGAGCGCTGTCCGGGCCGCACGCGAGTTCCGGCCCGATGCCGTCGTCCTGGACATGATGCTGCCGGACATGGACGGTCTGTCCGTGCTCGGGCGGCTGCGCCGCGAGCAGCAGGACATGCCCGTCCTCTTCCTCACCGCGAGGGACGCCGTCGAGAACCGCATCGCAGGCCTGACCGCCGGCGGCGACGACTACGTGACCAAGCCGTTCAGCCTGGAGGAGGTCGTCGCGAGGCTGCGCGGCCTGATCCGGCGTTCCGGCGCGGCCGACCGCCGGCCGGAGTCCATGCTGGTCGTCGGCGACCTCACGCTCGACGAGGACAGCCGCGACGTGACCCGGGCCGGGACGGACATCCACCTCACCGCCACCGAGTTCGAGCTGCTGCGCTACCTGATGCGCAACCCGCGGCGGGTGCTCAGCAAGGCGCAGATCCTCGACCGGGTCTGGTCCTACGACTTCGGCGGGCAGGCGAACGTCGTCGAGCTGTACATCTCGTATCTGCGCCGGAAGATCGACGCCGGCCGGGAGCCGATGATCCACACCCGGCGCGGTGCCGGGTACCTGATCAAGCCCGCGGTGTCGTGAGCGGACGACGACGGCCGCGTCCATGGCGGGGTCGGCCGGGGTTCAGGAGGGCCAGGGCAGCCAAGGCGGCCAGGGCAGCCGGCGGAGGGCGGTGGCACCCGGTGCCACCGCCCCGCCCGCTCGTCAATCCCCTTCGACCAGCCGTGCCGGGAAGCCGCCCGTAGCCACCGGGCCCCACCGCTCCGGGGTGATCCGGATGATCGACTTGCCCTGCTTGACCATGGCCGCCCGGTACTCGTCCCAGTCGGGGTGCTCGCCGGCGATGTTCCGGTAGTACTCCACGAGCGGCTCCACCGACTCGGGTGTGTCGAGGACCTCGGCGGTGCCGTCGATCTGTACCCAGGGGCCGTTCCACTCGTCGCTGAGGACGATCAGGCTCACGTGGGCGTCCCTCTTGGTGTTGCGGGTCTTGGCGCGTTCCGGGTAGGTGGAGAGCACGATGCGGCCGGAGTCGTCGACCCCGCAGGTCAGCGGCGACCCCTGGGGGCTTCCGTCGGTTCGCCGGGTCAGCAGGATCGCGCGGTGCCGGGGCCGTACGAAGTCCAGCAACTCGTCGAGGGAGACACGGGTGTTCGTCGCGATGTTCGGTGCCATGGCGCCAGCCTAGGACCGACGCCGGGTGCCGGTGGGTGCCTCGCCCGGCCGTTGGGGGCGAAGACCCGGGAGGAGTACCGGCGAGGAGGGCTGGCGAAGAGGAACCCGGCGAAGAGGACCCTGGCGAAGAGGACCGGCCCGCGGTGGGGGCGCGCCTCCGCTAAGAGCGCGCCGCCCGCCGCGGGCCGGGGTCGGGTGGTCCGAAGGCGAAGGAGTCCGGACTACTTGCCGGAGCCGGTGGAGCCTGCGCCCTTGCTGCTTCCGCTTCCGCTTCCGCCTCCGTAGGCGCCGGCGGAGGCCGAAGCGGAGCCGGACCGGCTCGGGACGTCGGCGGTGCCGGCTTCGGCCGCCCCGCCGGTGGTTTCGTCCGTCGTTCCGGCAGCCACCGGAACCGGTGCGGCGGAGAGCGACTCGGCGGCCTGGGCCAGCGCGCCCGAGGTCCGCAGCGGGACCTCCTTGATGAACAGGGTCACCAGGAAGGCGAGGAAGGCGACCGGGGCGACGTACAGGAAGATGTCGGCGATGCCGTGCCCGTAGGCGCTCTCCAGCCAGGTGCGGATGCCGTCGGGCAGCAGGTCCATGTCCGGCAGTTCACCGGAGCCGGCCGACTGGGCGGCGGCGGCCTGCTCCTGCGGGCTCAGCGAGCCGATGGTGTCCTCGGCGTAGTGGTCGATCCGGGTCGACATGACCGAGCCGAGTACTGAGACGCCCACCGCGCCGCCGAGCGACCGGAAGAAGGTGACGACGGAGCTGGCGGCGCCGAGGTCGCTCGGGTCGACCTGGTTCTGCGTGCACAGCACCAGGTTCTGCATCATCATGCCGGTACCGAGGCCCATGATCACCATGAAGAGGCCGATGTGCCAGTACGGGGTGTCGTAGCGTATGGAGCTCAGCAGCCCCAGGGCGGCGGTCAGCAGCGCGGCGCCGGCGACGAGCCAGGACTTCCACTTACCGGTCCGGGTGATGATCAGACCGGAGACGGTCGAAGAGACGAACAGACCGCCGATCATCGGAATGGTGAGGACACCCGACATGGTCGGGGACTCGTTCCGGGCCAGCTGGAAGAACTGGCTGAAGTAGATGGTGCCGGCGAACATCGCGATGCCCACGAACAGCGAGGCGACCGAGGCCAGTGTGATGGTGCGGTTACGGAACAGCCGCAGCGGGATGATCGGCTCGGCGGCCTTCGTCTCGACGAACAGGAAGACCAGGGTGAGCAGCAGCGAGCCGCCGACCATCGCGTACGTCTGCCAGGACACCCAGGCGAACTTGTTGTCGGCGAAGGTGACCCAGATCAGCAGCAGGCTGACGGCAGCGGTGATGAAGAAGGCGCCGGCCCAGTCGACCTTCACCTTGCGCCTGGTCTCCGGCAGCTTCAGGGTCTTCTGCAGCACGAACAGGGCGATCAGCGCGAACGGCACGCCGACGTAAAGGCACCAGCGCCAGCCGAGCCACGAGATGTCGGTGATCACGCCGCCGACCAGCGGGCCGCCCACGGTCGCGACGGCGAAGGTCGCGCCCAGGTAGCCGGAGTAGCGGCCGCGCTCCCGGGGGGAGATCATCGCGGCCATGATGATCTGGGCCAGCGCGGTCAGACCACCGGCGCCCAGCCCCTGGATGACCCGGGCCGTGATCAGCATGCCGGGGTTCTGCGCCATGCCGGCGACCACGGAGCCCACGATGAAGATGACCAGGGCCGTCTGGACCAGTGTCTTCTTGCTGACCAGGTCGGCCAGTTTGCCCCACAGGGGCGTGGACGCGGTCATCGACAGCAGTGCCGCCGTCACGACCCAGGTGTAGGCGCTCTGGCCGCCGCCGAGTTCGGTGATGATCTCGGGCAGGGCGTTGGAGACGATGGTGGAGGACAGGATCGCGGCGAACATGCCGAGCAGCAGGCCCGACAGTGCCTCCAGGATCTGCCGGTGGGACATGGGAGCGCCGCTCGCGGAGGAGTCTCCCCCGCGCTCGGCCTGAGCCCGCACACCAGTCGGTGTGGTCGTTGCCATGGGCTTCCTTCTCTTACGCGTTTGCGGGTGTACGGGCGGTCTCGGTGTCCTGGGGGGTACGAGGCGCCGGGGGCCCAGGGGCCTCGGAGGGTGCGGCCGCCTCGGGCGGCGCGGGGGCCGCAGGGGATGCGGGGCTGGGCGGTGGTGTCGCGCGGGGCGTGGGCCGGTAGTCGCTGAAGCTGTCCCGGAGCCGGGACATGAGCTGGGCGAGCAGGACGATCTCGTCGCCGGACCAGTCGTCCAGGCGTTCGGTGAGCAGTTGGGTGGCCCGTCGGAACAACGCGTCGAGCTGCACTCGGCCCGCGGGGGTCAGGCGCAGGATGCGGGAGCGCTTGTCGGTCGGATCGGGGGACCGCTCGATCCAGCCGAGCTCGACCGCCTGGGCGACCTGGCGGCTGGTGACCGAGAGGTCGACGGCGAGCAGCTCGGTGAGCCGGCTCATGCGCATGGCGCCGTGGCGGCCGAGGGCCGTCAGCACGGCGGCGGATCCGCTGTGGAAGTCGGCCGGCATGCTTCGGCGCAGCTCTCGCTTCACCGCGCTGAAGGCACTGAGCTGCCGTACCAGCTCCTCGTACTGCGCCTGCTCGGCCATGACACCTCTCATTCGTTGCTTAGGGCAACGATAGAAGTGGATGGTTGCTGAAGGCAAACAAGAAAGAGGTGCAAGGGTCTCAAAATTTGGCAAAGGCACGTATGGTAAATCGCAAACGCGCAGGTGGGAGGGTTTGTCGGCCACTCGGTACCAACGGCCGGGCCCTGCGGCCACGCTCCGCGGCTCACGAGGCGCACGCGGACCGCGCTCAGCCCGTACCGCCCGCCGAGCGACACGTGCTCGCGCGCGTGCCCCATACGCACCCCATATGCACCCCATACGCACCCCATACGCGCCCCTGCGCGGCCGCTCTGAGGGCGCCCCCGCTTGGGGCCTTCGTGGGTAGTTCGCTAGTGTCTCGGGCCATGGCTAACTCCCAGCCCCCGCAGGGCAACCACGACCCCGCCGGCAGCACCCAGATGTTCCGCGCGTTCGTCGACGAGGCCCCTCAGGGGCAGCAGGCCGCCACGACGAGCGGTGGCGGTCCCCGTATCGGTCTGATCATCGGCGTCGTCGTCGCCGTGGCGGTCGTCGCGGCCGTGGCCTGGCTGGCGCTGGGCTGATCCGTCGGGGCCTGTCGTGTCCTGTCGCGACCCGACAGGACACACGGAGGCCGCCGTTGCGCCCGTGAGGGGCGCCCCGGCGGCCGTAGGTCCGCGTCCGATCCGGTGGCCGACGGTGGGAACCGATGGCTACCGGCGATCGATGTGTCTCAGTCCGAGATGAGGCCCTCGCGCAACTGGGCCAGGGTCCGGGTGAGCAGCCGGGAGACGTGCATCTGGGAGATGCCGACCTCCTCGCCGATCTGTGACTGCGTCATGTTGGCGAAGAAGCGCAGCATGATGATGCGCCGCTCCCGGGGCGGCAGCTTGGCCAGCAAGGGCTTGAGCGACTCCCGGTACTCCACGCCCTCCAGTGCCGTGTCCTCGTAGCCGAGGCGGTCCGCGAGTGACCCCTCGCCGCCGTCGTCCTCAGGTGCCGGGGAGTCCAGCGAGGACGCCGTGTACGCGTTGCCGACCGCGAGTCCGTCGACCACGTCCTCCTCGGACACGCCCAGTACCGCGGCGAGTTCGGGGACCGTCGGAGAGCGGTCGAGTTTCTGGGAGAGCTCGTCGCCTGCCTTCGTCAGCGCCAGGCGCAGCTCCTGGAGCCGGCGCGGCACGCGCACCGACCACGACGTGTCGCGGAAGAACCGCTTGATCTCGCCGACCACCGTCGGCATCGCGAACGTCGGGAACTCCACGCCCCGTTCGCAGTCGAAGCGGTCGATCGCCTTGATCAGCCCGATGGTGCCGACCTGGACGATGTCCTCCATCGGCTCGTTGCGGGAGCGGAAGCGGGCTGCCGCGTACCGCACCAGTGGGAGGTTGAGTTCGATCAGTGTGTCCCGGACGTAGCCGCGCTCCGGGCTGTTCTCGTCGAGTGCGGCGAGCCGCAGGAACAGGGAGCGGGACAGGGTGCGGGTGTCGATGGTCGCTGTGGCCGGTGTTTCCGGAAGATCTGGAGCGGGCGCGGCCGCGAGGGCCGGGACATCGTCGATAGGGCCGAGTACGTCGAGAGCATTGGGAGCTGTCTCGCTCTCCGCGAGCGTGAGCACCTTCGAGCTGCCCTGGTCTGCGGACATGCCACCCCCTATTGGGTCGCGGGACGGTCGCGGCGAACGTTCCTGTCCGAGGAACGCAGCCTTCACCTGAATACCGGAGCCGGAGCTTCGGCAAACGCGCTTCCGGCAGAATGTCACATGTCGGCAACGCGCTGTAGTGACATGTCGACATCCGCAGGGTGAATCAGCCCTGGAAACAAGGGGTCTGACGTGGTTTCAGGCCAGAAGCGTGAGTAAAGGTACTGGTGAGCGATTCGCCCTCAGGAGTTACGCGTCGATCCTGTTTGCGGACCGCAGGCGCTGGAAGCTGCGTGCGAGCAGCCGGGACACGTGCATCTGGGAGACGCCCAGTTCGGCGCTGATCTGGGACTGGGTGAGGTTGCTGTAGTACCGCAGCAGCAGGATCCGCTGTTCCCGCTCGGGGAGTTGGACGAGTAGGTGCCGGACGAGGTCGCGGTGCTCGACGCCGTCCAGTGCCGGGTCCTCGTAGCCGAGCCGGTCGAGCAGTCCGGGGGGGCCGTCGCCCTCCTGCGCGGCCTCGAGGGAGGTGGCGTGGTACGACCGCCCGGCCTCGATGCAGGAGAGCACCTCCTCCTCGGTGATGCGCAGCCGTTCGGCGATCTCGGCGGTCGTCGGGGAGCGCCCGAAGGCGGTCGTGAGGTCTTCGGTCGCGCTGTTGACCTGCACCCACAACTCGTGCAGCCGGCGCGGTACGTGGACGGTGCGGACGTTGTCGCGGAAGTACCGCTTGATCTCGCCGACCACCGTCGGCATCGCGAACGTCGGGAACTGCACGCCCCGCTCCGGGTCGAAACGGTCGATGGCGTTGATGAGCCCGATGGTCCCGACCTGGACCACGTCCTCCATCGGCTCGTTGCGGGAGCGGAAGCGGGCGGCCGCGTAGCGCACGAGCGGCAGGTTGGCCTCGATGAGCGCGGCGCGTACGCGGGTGTGCTCCGGCGTGCCCGGCTGAAGGTTCTTGAGCTGGCCGAAGAGCACCTGGGTCAGCGCCCGGGTGTCCGCCCCGCGGCGCTTGGCGGGTGACAGGGCGGCGGGCGGGGGTGTGGCGGAGGGCGGACCGGCGGGCGTGCTGGAGAGAGGGCCGGCGGGAGGCGCGGAGGGGGAGGCGGGAGGAGGCGCGGAGAGGGAGGTGGAGGCGGGAGGGGCGGCGCAGGGTGGGCCGACGAGTGGGGTCGGGGTGTCCGGGGACTGAGCCGGAGCCGGAGTCAGGGCGGACACCTGGTCCTGGGGCGGCGCAGTACTGGCCGACACGGTCAACGCCACCTCTTCATCGGTCGACTCATCCGTCAAAAGCGGTCATAGCATCACAAGACATGCTCGTCGTGTGCAAGCACCGCATATTCCGTGTTGAGGTCAATTCGTACCGATAATGCGCAAAAACCCTCCGTCGTTGCGACGGAGGGCTGCTGGGGCGGAGGCTCAGAACTCGTAGTCGGCGATCACCCACGTGGCGAACTCGCGCCACAGGCCGACGCCCGCCTGATGGTCCGGGTGCTCCACGTAGCGGCGCAGCGCGTCGGCGTCGTCGAACGCCGAGTTGATGGCGAAGTCGTAGGCGATGGGGCGGTCGCTGATGTTCCAGGCGCACTCCCAGAAGCGGATCTCCGGGATCCTGCCCTCGAGCGAGCGGAACGCCTCCTCGCCCGCCACGACGCGCGGATCGTCGCGTTCCACGCCCTCGTTCAGCCTGAAGAGGACCAGGTGGCGGATCATCAGTCTCCTCCGTCGGCGAGCCAGGTCATGAAGTCCCCGACAGCGGTCGCGGCGTCGGATATGCCCTCGAACGCTATCCGGACGTAGTCGCCCGCCTTGTCGGGATCCGTGATGATCACGTACAGCGCGAAGACCACGAGGACGTAGACGGCGACCTTCTTCGCGTTCACCGCCATCGCGGCCCTCCCCTGTCACTGTTGCGCACTGGTGTCACTGCTGTGCACAGGTGTCACCCTTGCTGCCGAGCGGGCCCATGATCGCACGAAGGGCCCCGTCTGACGACGGGGCCCTTCAGAAGCGGTAGCGGTGGGATTTGAACCCACGGTGACTTGCGCCACACTCGCTTTCGAGGCGAGCTCCTTCGGCCGCTCGGACACGCTACCGGGAGAGACCTTACAGCAAACGGCGCGATGGTTTGAAATCGGTATTCGGGGTGCGGCGGCCCCGCGTCAGCGGTTCCGGAAGAACGCCGTGAGCAGGCGCGCGCACTCCTCGGCGAGCACTCCTTCGACGACTTCGGGCCGATGGTTGAGCCGCCGGTCGCGGACGACGTCCCAGAGGGAGCCGACCGCGCCCGCCTTCTCGTCCCGGGCGCCGTAGACGATCCGGTCGACCCGGGACTGCTGGATCGCGCCCGCGCACATGGTGCAGGGTTCCAGCGTCACCACGAGGGTGCAGTCGGTCAGCCGCCACTGTCCCAGCGTCGTGGCGGCCCGCCGGAGGGCGAGCAGTTCCGCGTGCGCGGTGGGGTCGCGGGCGGCCTCGCGTTCGTTGTGCCCGGAGGCCAGCACGGTGCTGCCGTCCGGTGCCAGGACGACCGCGCCGACGGGTACGTCCCCGCTCCGGACGGCCCGCTCGGCCTCGTCCAGGGCGAGCCGCATCGCGGCCCGCCAGGGATCGCGCACCGGATCGCGCACCGGGTCGGGCGGGGTGGGCCCGGTCAGCGGACGGTCTCCAGAACCTCTGCGGCGCCCAGGACCTCGGCGATCTCGCCGAGGGCGTCCCCGGACAGCGAGCGCAGGTCCTGCTCGCTCACGCCCAGGTCGTCCAGGACCAGGGCGTCGCCGACCGGCCCGTGCGGCACGGAATCGGCGGAACCGGTGTCCGCCGCGCCGTCCTCGCCGGTGTCGGCGTCGTCCGGTTCACCGTCCTCCGTGCCGTCGAGGTCGAGGGCGTCCAGGTCGGGGCCGTCGATCCCGGGTTCCCGGCCGAGCAGCTCGTCGGTGAGCAGGATCTCGCCGTAGCTGCTGCGGGCGGCGGCCGCGGCGTCGGACACGTAGATACGAGGGTCGTCCTCGCCGTCCACGCGGACGACGCCGAACCAGCCGTTTTCTTGCTCGATCAGCACGAGCACCGTGTCCTCGTCGGGGGCGGCTTCCCGGGCCAGGTCGGCCAGATCCGACAGGGTCTCCACATCGTCGAGCTCCGTGTCGCTCGCTTCCCACCCGTCTTCGGTGCGCGCGAGCAGTGCGGCGAAGTACACCGTGACTCTCCCACTGGTCTTAGGTGTGCCGGTTGGGGATCCCCCCGGCGGAGGTGTGTGGACGAGGAGTGTTCTACGAGCCCCGCCCATTCGGAATCGTGGCAGAAACAAGACCGACAGGGGACGTCTTCGGCTCCCTGTGTCCGGCAGTTTTGACCCCGTGCCGCCGAGTGTCCCCCGGAGCCTGCCCGGGACCCGTCGGCGCGCTCGCCGCCGCCACAGCGGATCGTACGCGGATCGGACTCCCGTGCTCGTACGGCCACGAGGCAAACACCCGCATGGGCCGCGATCTTCCCGCAGCCGGGCCTGTGTCCACCGTGTTCACGACATCCCGTTCACCAGGAGCGGTCCCGTCCTGGGTGGCCGTGGGCCTCCTACCAGCGGAAGGTCCGCATGCGCATCGCGTGCCGCAGCCGGGCCGCCTTGGCGCGGCGCGGCTGTACCCGGTCGCGCAGTTCCCGGGCCTCGGCGAGTTCGCGCAGGAACCGGGCGCGCCGCCGCCTCCGCTCGGCGTCCGTCTCGTCCGCCCCGGGCGGTCCGGTCATGCCGGGCACCCCGGACGCTCCGGACACCTCCGATGCGCGGGTCACTCCGGGCGCGCCGAGTGGGCCGCCGGGTGTCTTGCGTGCCGACGGCGCGTCTCGGGAATTCCGCTCAGGCATTGCTTCATCACCCCAGTCCGTCACTCCCACTTTCCCCGGACGGGCGGTTTGACGCCAGCGAAGGAGTGGCGGCGAGCAACGGGGCTTGCCGTGTGCGGGGGAGCCGGGCCCACTCCTGCCCGGTTAATGTGGGGACATGCGTCTCCACGTCGTCGACCACCCCCTGGTCGCACACAAGCTCACCACGCTGCGCGACCAGCGCACCGACTCCGCGACCTTCCGCCGTCTCGCCGACGAGCTGGTCACCCTCCTCGCCTACGAGGCCACGCGCGACGTGCGCACCGAGCAGGTCGACATCCAAACGCCGGTGGAGCGGACCACGGGCGTCAAGCTCTCCCACCCGCGCCCGCTGGTGGTGCCGATCCTGCGAGCCGGTCTCGGCATGCTGGACGGCATGGTCCGGCTGCTGCCGACCGCCGAGGTGGGCTTCCTCGGCATGATCCGCAACGAGGAGACGCTGCAGGCCTCGACGTACACCACCCGGATGCCGGAGGACCTCTCCGGGCGTCAGGTGTACGTGCTGGACCCGATGCTCGCCACCGGCGGCACGCTGGTCGCCGCGATCCAGGAGCTGATCAAGCGGGGCGCGGACGATGTGACCGCGGTGGTGCTGCTGGCCGCTCCCGAGGGCGTCGAGGTCATGGAGCGCGAGCTGGCCGGCACGCCGGTGACCGTCGTGACGGCGTCGGTCGACGAGCGCCTCAACGAGCAGGGCTACATCGTGCCGGGCCTCGGAGACGCGGGGGACCGGATGTACGGGGCTGCCGAATAGGCCGTCCGCCGTAGGTACGCGTACGGGCGGCGGTACCGGACCGGTCCACCCGTTCGCGCGACGACCACAGGACGACCACGCGACGACCACAGGACGAAGCGGCCGCCTCCGAGCTCCGTCCTTGAGCTCGGAGGCGGCCGTCTCTGCTCTGCTCCTGCCTTTGACTCCGTCTCGGGCGTCAGCAGCTCTTCTTCGCGGTGGGTTCGGGCGCGGGGTCGTTCAGCGCGGCCAGGGCCCGGTCGGCGTCCGCCTTGGCCGTCAGCCGGGTGAAGGCGTCGCCGATGATCAGGTCGATCTCGCCGCCCTTGCGGGAGGCCTCGGTGCGGCGTTCGGCGTCGGCGAGCTGGGTGCCGAGCACCGGCAGCGAGGTCTTGAGGGCGGACGCGGGGCCGAGGAGCACACCGGCGCCCTTGACCTTCTTGTCGTACTCCTTGGCCGCGTTGCCGACGTCGCCGATCTTGAAACCGCGCTTCTTCAGCTCGTCGGCGGTCTTCTTGGCCAGGCCGGACTTGGTCGTGGCGTTGAGGACGTTGACCGTGATCCGGTCGGGCCCGGGGAGCGCGGCACTGGGGCTCGGACTGGGCGAGGGGCTCGCCTTGGTGGCACAGCCCGCCTTGACGCCGACCGCGGAGGCGGGGTTGCCGCCACCGGTGAAGACGTCGAAGAGCTGCAGTGTGCCCCAGCCGGCCACGCCGAGCGCAGTGACGGAGGCGATGGTCAGGACGACGAGCCTGCCGCGGCGTCGGGGTCGGCGCATCCGCGGGTACTTGTCACCCCGGATCTGGTACTGGCCGCCCATGCCGGGAGGAGTCAGCATGCTCATGAGCGCAGCGTAATGCGCTCCGGCGACGATGCCTACCAGATGATCATTCGATAGTGCGCAGTCCAACCCGAAAGGGTCAAACCTTGTGCCGAAAGAGGTGCGTCCGGCGGGATCGAGAAGCCTCGGTGATGGACCGGTGCCCTCCGTGTACCGACGGGTGTCACCCGCGCGCCGGTCGGAGCCGCCCGCGCGCCGGCCGGTGGGGCACTGGTCTGCGGGCGGGGAGTGTCAGCCCAGATCGAGGACGCGTGCGTGCAGCACCTGACGTTGCTGGAGCGCCGCCCGTACCGCGCGGTGCAGCCCGTCCTCCAGATACAGATCGCCCTGCCACTTCACGACGTGCGCGAAGAGGTCGCCGTAGAAGGTCGAGTCCTCGGCGAGGAGGGTCTCGAGGTCGAGCTGTTGCTTCGTCGTGACGAGTTGATCGAGGCGGACCGGGCGCGGCGCGACGTCCGCCCACGACCGGGTGCTTTCCCGGCCGTGGTCGGGGTACGGCCGGCCGTTTCCGATGCGCTTGAAGATCACACGGAAAGCCTACCGGCCCAGACGTTCCGGGCGCAGCCATGGCGGCGGAGTACGACACGGGAAAAACCACCCCAGAACGGGATGAAGTGGAAATGGGCGAGGAGAGTCCGCGCCTTCTGCCGGCCGACCCGGGCGGGTCCTTCAGCAGCTTCAGCCGCTTCTCGCCGGCGCACACCCCGTGCCGGGCACTGTCGGCGTCGGGGCCGGCGTCGTCGGTGGCGACAGGGCCCTGGGTGAGGCGAGGGCGATGTCCGCGCCTCGATGACCGACGTGTCCGCGGGTCAGCTCGTGCGCCAGTACCCCAGGGTGTGCATCCGCTGCTTGGGCACGCCCAGCTCCTTGCGCAGGAACGCCGACAGGGTCCGGGTGGTCGCGGTGTCGCAGGCGACCCAGACGTACGGGTCGGGGTGGGCCCGCAGCAGGTCGGGCAGGTCGGCCCGGACCCGCTCGGCGAGGTGGGCGCCGGAGCCGAGGCGCGGGACCTCGCGCACCTCGTGCCGCTCGGGGTCGGCCAGGCAGGGCAGTCCGTCCAGGGTGCCCTCGAACCAGAGGGTCGCCGGTGCGGTTCCCAGGGCACCCAGCAGGGAGTTGATGGCCGGGAGGGAGGCCGGGTCCCCCACCACGAAGACGTGCGAGGGGGCGGGAGCGGGCACCTCGAAGCCCGTCCCCTGGACGGTCGCCCCGATGGTGTCCCCGGGTTTCGCCGCCCGCGCCCAGTCGCCGGCGCACCCCTCGTGCAGGGCGAACTCCAGAGCGAAGGTGCCGGCCGCCGGGTCGGGGTCGACGAGGGTGTACGCCCGCTGGTGCGGCTTGCCCGCGTTGTCGAACCACAGCCGCACCCACATCGTCGGGTGGACGCCGGTCGAGGCGAGCATGCCGCCGTCGGTGCAGCGCAGCCGCCGGTAGTCGGGGGTGACGTCCTCGGTGCGCGTCACCGTGAACTCGAAGTCCTTGGCGCGCATCAGCTTGAGGACCGCCCCCTCCCAACCCCGCCCCTGCCCCATCGCGCGTTCGCCTTTCGCGTACGATTCCGCCACGGCTCACTTAGGGGAGCCTAACCTAAAGTGAATGGGGGCACAGTGACCGGCGAGATCTTCCGGGACGCCTGGGGCATTCCGCATCTGCGCGCGGGTGACGCCGTCGAACTCGCCCGTCTCCAGGGCCGGGTCACCGCCCTCGACCGGGCCTGGCAACTGGAGACCGAACGGCACAGGGCGCAGGGCACCTCGGCGTCCTTCCTCGGCCCCGAGGCCCTCCCCTGGGACCGCCTCGCCCGCCGGGTCCGCCTGGCCGACACGGCCCGCCGCTGCCTCGCCGAACTGGACCGGCGGGACCCGGAGACGGGACAGTGGCTCCGGGCATACGTGGAGGGGGTCAACGAAGGGCTGGCGGCCCCGGGTGCTTCCCCCTCCCCGGTCCCCGGACCCGTCCCGGTCCCCGGACCCGTCCCGGTCCCCGGACCTGCAACAACCTTCGAACCCGCCGCAGCCCCCGAATTCGCCCGTGTCGCCCTCACGCCCGGCCGCTGGGAGCCCTGGACGCCGCTCGCGGTGTGGCTCTCCACGCACATCCTGTTCGCCGGGTTCCCCGCGAAGCTCTGGCGCGAGCGGGTCGTCGAGTGTCTCGGGCGGGACGCCGTCGGGCTGTTCGCCGCCGACGGCCCCGGCACCTCCGGAAGCAACGGCTGGCTGGTCGCCGGGGAACGGACGGTGACCGGGCGGGCGGTGATCGCGGGGGACCCGCACCGCTTCATCGAGGACCCCGGCGTCTACCAGCAGATCCACCTGTCCTGCCCGGAGTTCGACGTCGTCGGCATCGCCGTGCCCGGCGTTCCCGGCATCGCCCACTTCGGCCACACCGGCTCGGTCGCCTGGGCGATCACCAACGCCATGGCCGACTACCAGGACCTGTACCGGGAGCAGTTGCGCCGCACCGGCGCAGGCGTGGAGGCGCTCGGCCCGGACGGTGTCTGGCACCGGGCCGCCCGGCACACCGAGACCATCGAGGTCGCCGGCGAGGACCCGGTCGAGGTCGAGGTGATCGAGACCGACCGGGGGCCGGTGATCATCGGCGGCCCCGAGGGCCTGGAGGACGGTGTGTCCGAGCCCGGTGCTCCTCCGGTCGCCCTCGCCCTGCGTTACCCGCCCCGCGTCACCGGTGATCTGGGCTTCGGCGCCCTGCTGCCGTTGCTGCGGGCCCGCCGGGTCGCCGACGTGGACCGGGCCGTCGACCTGTGGGCCGAGCCGGTCAACGTGGTCCAGGCCGCCGACACCGAGGGCGGCACGCTGCACCGGGTGGCAGGCCGGGTGCCGGTACGGGCCGAGGCCAACCGGATCCGTCCGGTGCCCGCGTGGGAACCCGGCCACGACTGGCAGGGGTGGCACGAGCCGCCGCGCGCCGGGCTGACCGACGGCGTCGCCGTGATGGCGAACCAGCGCGGCCCGGCGGCCCCCCTCGGCGTCGAGTTCGCCGCGCCGCACCGCGCCGACCGTATCGCCGCGCTGCTCGCACGGCGGGAACGCTGGTCGGCCGCCGAGATGCCCGCCCTCCACGCGGACACCCACCTCGCCTCCGCCGCAGTCCTGCTGGACCATGTCGCCGTCCTCGACGATCTGACCGGTCCGGCGGCCGGCCTGCGCGACCGGCTGCTGGACTGGGACCGGCACATGGACGCGGACAGCACCGGCGCGGCGCTTTACGCGGCGGTGCGCGGCGCGCTCGTACGGCAGCTCGCGCGGCATTCCGCGTTCGCCCGGCTGGCCACGCCCCCGGCCTGCCCGGAGGTGTTCCAGCCCTGGCTCGCGCTGGTCCCGCGGATCGGCTACGCGCTCGAACACCTCCTGACCGCGAAGGATTTGTACGGCATCGACCGCCCGGCGGCGGTGCGCGCGGCGCTGGAGGAGGTGGCGGCCCGGCCACCGGCCGGCACCTGGGGCGACACCCACCGGCTGGCACCCTGGCGAGCCGTGGCGCCCACGACGCCGTACGACGAACCCGCGCTGTCCGGCGACCACGACTGCGTGCTGTCCACCTCCTCCGTGCCCGGCCTCACCGACCTCGCGGCGCGCGGTCCGGCCGCCCGCTACGTCTGGGACCTGGCCCGCCGCGAGGACAGCCGCTGGGTGGTGCCGTTCGGCGCCTCGGGCGTCCCGGACTCGCCCCACCACCGCGACCAGCTGCCGCTGTGGCTCGCGGGGGGCCTGATCCCGGTCGTCACCGACTGGGACGGGCTCCGCAGGGAGGACGTGGTCCGGGGCGGGGGCGGGGGCGAGGGCGGGGGCCGGGGCACTCATGAGGAGACGGATGGGCTCGACGAGCTTCAGGAGGAGACCGATGTCTGACCCGTACGCGTCCCGCGCGGCCGTTCACGAGCACATGGCCGACGGCTTCGGCTCCGTACGCGTGCTGCCGCTCGACCCGGTGGCGGACGCGGCCGTCCTGCACCGCTGGGTGAGCGGCGGACGTGCCTTCTTCTGGGGCATGAACGGCCTCACCGAGCGGCAGGTGGCCGAGATCTACACCCATATGGACACGCTCGACACCCACCACGCGTATCTCGTCGTCAAGGACGGCGAGCCGGCCGCGCTGCTCCAGACGTACGAGCCGGAGGCCGACCGGGTCGGCGACTGCTACCCCGTCGAGCCCGGCGACATCGGCATCCACCTGCTGATCGCACCGGCCGGCCCGGAGGGGGTGCGTCCCGGGTGGACCGGCGCGCTGCTGGCCGTCATGGTCGGGTTCGCCCTGCTGGGCCTGGACCGCAGGCGCGTGGTGGTCGACCCGGACGTGGCCAACGAGAAGGCGGTCGCCCGCTTCCTGCGGCAGGGTTTCACGGCGGGCCCCGAGGTCGTCCTGCCCGAGATCGATCTTCCGGACGTGTACCTGCCGGAGAAGAAGGCCCAACTCGCTTTTCTCACACGGGAAACGATCTTGGGAGGCCGGTGATGCCGACCGGTCGGCGGATCGTCGTCCCGCCGGGGCGGTGAGCATTCCGCGCCCCCCGTCCGTACCCCATCTGAAGCCGGATGGCCGGACATCTGGATGGCCGGATTGCCGGATTGCCGGATTGCCGGATTGCCGGACAGCCGGATTGCCGGGGAGGTGGGAACGACGTGCAGCGACGGCGCAGCGAGGCGGCGAGCGACAGTGGCGGACGAGGTGCGGGCGGACGGGGCGACGGAACGGGTCGCCGGGCAACGGATCGCGGAACGTCCGGTCGCGGAACCCGGCGGCTTCAAGGGCTGGTGCTGCTGGGCACCGTGCTGGTCCTGCTCCTCCTCGGCAGCGCCGGACCGGCGAGCGCCCACGCGGCGCTCCGCGGAGCCGACCCCGGGGACGGAAGCGTCGTCAAGTCCGCCCCCCGGCACGTCACCCTGACCTTCACGGAGTCCGTCGCCCTGCTCGACGACTCGTTCCGGATCTACAGCCCCGACAACCACCGGGTGCCTTTGGACGAGCCGGAGCACGCCGACGGCAGGTCCGACACCGCGCGCATCGGCCTGCCCGGCGGGCTCGACGACGGCACCTACACGGTCGCCTGGCGGGTGGTCTCCGCGGACAGCCACCCCGTCTCCGGTGCCTTCACCTTCTCCATCGGCAAACCCTCGCCCACCGCACCGGTGGCGCCCGCGACCCCGGCGGAGCACCCGATCACCGCGAGCCTCTACGAAACCGGCCGCCATCTCGCGTACATCGCCGCCGCGCTGCTCATCGGCACGGTGGCGTTCGTGGCCCTGTGCCGGCCGCCGGACACCACCGTGCTGCGGATGCCGCTGGTCACCGGCTGGTGGACGCTGCTGACGTCCACCGCGGTCCTGCTCGTGCTGAGGGCTCCGTACGAGAACGGAACATCCCCGGCGACCGCGTTCGACCTCTCGGCCTTCACCGGCGTCCTCACCGCGCGTCCGGGCATCGCGCTGCTGACCCGGCTCGCCCTGCTGGCACTGGTGGCGGCGGTCCTCCTGCGCCTGCCCCGCCTGCGGCAGGGCCAGGGCGAGCCGGACGGCCGGACACCGCCCGCCCGGCTCGCCCTGGGCACCGTCCTGGCCGTCGCTCTCGCGTTGACGTGGGCGTCGGCCGAGCACGCCTCGGCCGGTATCCAGGTTCCGGTGGCGATGACGTCGTCCGTACTGCACCTGCTGGCGATGGCCTGCTGGCTCGGCGGCCTCACGGCGCTGCTCGTCATCCTGTTCCGCGCCGGCACCCCGCCGCCCGTCGCCACGGTCACCCGCTTCTCCCGCCTCGCCTTCCTCTCGGTGACGGTCCTCGTCGTCACCGGCGTCTACCAGTCCTGGCGGGGCCTCGGCTCCTGGTCGGCGCTCGCGGACTCGGCGTACGGGAAAACACTGATCGTCAAGCTCGTGGTGACGGCCGCACTGCTGCTGGCGGCGGGCCTGTCCCGCCGCTTGACGCTCGGCCTGGTGACGGCGGCCTCGGCAGCCTCAACCGTGGAGCACGAGACGGAGAAAGTCGAAGAAAGGACGGTGGCGGCCGTGCGGGAACGGATCCCGGAACTGGTGGCCTCCGCCACTCCCGACAAGGTGCCGTCCACGGGCCCCGCGCCGCCCGCCACCGGCGACGGCGCCACGGACTCCCCGTCGCCGGGCCCGGGCGCGTCCGACCTGAACGCCCCGTCCGACCCGGACGACCCGGACGAGCCGCCACTCGACCGCCACCGCCGCGCCCTGCGCGTCTCCGTCCTGGTGGAAGCGGTGGTGGCGGTCGTGGTGCTGCTGGTCACGACGGTGCTGACCAGCACCCTCCCGGCCCGGGCGGAGGCCGAGGCCGCGGCGACCGAGGCAGCCCCGATCGCCGGCCTGCCCGCGGTGACGGTGGTCACGATCCCGTACGCCCTCGACGTCCCCGGCGGGAAGGGCAGCGTGCAGATCACTCTGGACCCGGGCCGGGTGGGTGAGAACGGCATTCAGGCGGTGGCCTTCGGCCCCACCGGCGCCCTGGACTCGGTCCCCGAACTCCGCCTCTCCTTCACCCTCGCCGAGAAGGACATCGGCCCCATCGACGCCGGACTGACCGACCGCGGCGGCTACTGGGCCACCAGCGACCTCAACCTCCCCCTGCCGGGCACCTGGACGATGAAGGCGACGATCAGGGTCTCGGAGGTGGACCAGGTGACCGAGTCCCACCCTCTGCGCATCGAACCCTGAGCCGCCCCGGCATCCGGCAGGAGACGGGCGAGGGGCTCACGGACCAGGTAATCCGGCCGCGTGGCCCCGCCGGCCACGCGGTACGGCGTTCCTCGGCGGCCGTGGAGCGGGCGGAAGTCCGGCTGCCACCGGGTTCCGGGCTGCCGAGGTCGGACCCCCCGTCGGCTTCTCCATGTGGGGCGGCCGAGGCTGTGGCTGCTGAGCGGAGGCCGGGCCGGGAACGCCCGCGGACCCGGACCCGAGCCCGGCGGTGGAGGCGGGTTCGGGTTCGCCTCCGTCGAGGCCGTAGCGGTTGTGGAACGTGCGCAGGAAGCGCGGTGCGTACCAGGCACAGCGGCCGGTTCGGCCGCGCCGGGGCAGAACCCCGCGGCGGCACGGCGGCACGGCGGACGGCGTCCAGCGGGAACGTTCTGCCCCGGCAGTGGCGTCCGGGGACGTGCAGGGAATCGCGCCAGGCCGTGGACCGGTGACGAACCGGCTCGGCGCCGACCGGGAGCCGGGAGACCCGCCCCTCGAAGTCCCGGTCGGACGTCTCGGCGGGCCTGTCCGCGGGAGCCGGGACGCCCGACCGGGGAGCCGGGCCCGTGGCACGGCGAAGACCCCGGCTGCCATGCAGTCCGGGGTCTGTCGTGCCTGTTCACGCGGCTGCGGCCTAGCGCGCCTTGCGGTGGGGCGTACCCGTGTCCAGGTCCGGGAAGAAGGCTTGCTCCTCCTCGAACAGGAAGGACTCGTCCTCCCCGAAGTCCGGGGCCTGGAAGGGGTCCGCCTCCGGACGGGGGGGCGCTGCGGTGGCCTGGCGCGGCGCCCCTTCCGGGGCGGAGAACAGCGAGGTCGTGTCGATGAGAGGTCTCCGATTCGGTGCGGGGCCATGAAGGGGTCTGGCATGTGCGTGTGGTGACCGGGCCCGGCGGTCCTGGAGCCGCTGCTACGGCTGCGACATCGGTCGCGGCGGCAGTCTCGGCCACAGTTACAGGTGCGACTACAGCTTGCTCATCTTGGCGTACGGGCTCAGGATCCGTTCCTGCGCCGAACCGAAATCCACGAGTGCCGCGATTCCGTCCTCGATGCCGATCACCCGGCCGAGACCGTACATGTCGTGCGTGACCTGGTCACCCACCGCGAAGTGCTTGGGCGGCGGTGCGACCGGGGCCTTGAAGGGGCTGGTGGGCAGAATGCGCTTCGGTGCAACTGGCTTTGTCATTGTCTCCAGTATGGGCCTGCGAGCGCCGCTTGCTACCGCCGTCCACGGTTCACTACTCGCGGCTTCATGGGAAACTCGGGGAGTAATCGTCGAACGTGCGTACGTACCCGGTGTCTCGCCCGACGGGGACGAGGGGGAATGGCCGTGGTCCGTGCCCTGTGTGCGGGGACTCGTGGCGGAGGGAATGCGGCTCACCGAGCCGGTGACCTACCTGGTCGGTGAGAACGGATCGGGCAAGTCGACCCTGGTCGAGGCCCTCGCCGAAGGCTTCGGGCTGGACTCCTGGGGCGGCTCGCACGACTGGCGCTATGCCAGTCACCGCCCGAAGTCGGTACTGGGCGAGCGGATCCGCTTCGACGCGGCACCGCGCGGACGCCACATGCTGAGCAGCTGGCGCGCCCGCAAGGGATTCTTCCTGCGCGCCGAGACGGCGCTGGACGCGCTGGACCGGGAAGGGTTCGCGCCGGATTCGGTCAGCCACGGGGAGGGCTTCCTCGCGGCGTTGCGGGGGAGGTTCTCCCATCCCGGACTGTATGTGATGGACGAGCCGGAGGCGGCGCTGTCTTTCACCTCGTGCCTGGAACTGCTCGGCCACATCGGCCGGCTGGTGAAGAGCGGGGGCCAGGTCATCTGCGCCACGCACTCTCCGCTGCTGACCGCCCTGCCCGGCGCGGACATCATCGAGGTCGGCGACCACGGCATGCGCCGGGCGGCCTGGGACGAGCTCGCCCTGGTCGAGCACTGGCGCCGCTACCTGGCCGACCCGCGGTCCTACCTGCGGCACGTCCTGGACTGAGCCCGGCCGGCCCGTCGCCGCCGTGTTCCGTGCGCGGCCGGGCCCTGTCGGAGGTCAGGTGCCCGGCCGTCGCGTGACGGATCAGCGCGTGACGGATCAGTGCTCGACGGGTCAGTGCTCGAGGGGTCAGTGCTCGACCTCGAAGGTGGCGGCGGAGGGCACGAACAGGGTGTCACCGTCCTTGGCCGTCGCCATCTGACGGCCGTGGTGGTCACGGCGGGGGCGGCGCTCGGGCTTCGGGACAGTCGTCCCGAACTGGCCGACGAGGCGCTCCGGTTCGCCGTCGGAACCGGTCACGAGGTCACCCGCGCGCTCGGCTCGGTACGGGCGCCTTCACCCTTGCGCGGGGAAGTGCCCTCACCGGAGGAACGGTTGAGGGACCTGGTCGAAGGGTTCCGTGGACTGGGACGGCACGTGGACCACGAGATCGGCCCCTTGCCGAACGGCACCATCGCCGACGCGGCTTTCGGCATCGTGCGCGAGGCGCTGACGAACGTGGCCAGGCACGCCCCCGGCGCGCACACGAGGGTGCGGTGCCAGTACGGCGACACGCGGACGGACATCGTGGTCACGAGCTCGGCACCGCCGACCGGGGCGACGGCGCACGGTGCGAACCTCGGCGGGGGACGCGGCGCGGCCTTCCTGCGGTCCCGTGCGCGGGAGACGGGAGGCACGCTGACCAGCGGCCCGACCGCGGACGGCGGCTGGGAGGTGGCGGCGGTCCTGCCCGGCCGGACCGCGGCCCCGGTCAAGCGGTCCGTCCCGCGCGGCTACCGCCTGGCGCAGCTGACGGCCGCGGCCGGCCTTATCCTCCAACCGCTCCTCCCCGTAATGATCATCAGGTCGGAGGACGTGCCGAGCGGATCGACGGTGTCCGCCGGCGCGTTCTTCGCACTGCTCGCCGCGGCACAGGCGGTCGCGCTGCTGTGGCTGCGCCGGGCGCCCCGCGCGGCCACGGGCGCCCTGATCGCGTCGGCCCCGCTGTGGCCGGTGGCGATGGCGGTCGGCGACTACACCGGGCCGGTCGTCCTGCCGCCCGCGCTGAGCATGCTCGCCACCTGAGGGGCGCTCGCCGCCCACGCCGCGCATGCGGCCCGTACGGCCGTCGGCCCGTCCCCCTCCGGGGGCCGTCCGCGCCCGCCCCGGTGGCTGTGGGGAGCGGGCCCGCCGCGGTGACCGCGGTGACCGCGGTGGTCGCTTCGGTCGTGGCGGTGACGGTGCACGCGGCGGCGGCGACCGCCGCCGTCCTGGACCGGGGCACGACGGCCCCCGTCTGGACGGTCGCCGTGCTGGCGACGGCCGGGGCGTCCGTGGCGGTCGGCGCGGCCCGCCGGGGCGGGATCCTGCGGGGCCGGCGCGACCGGGCCGCGCGGGGCACGCGCGACGAACGTCTCGCCGCCTGGACCGAGGAGGCTGTCCGGGACGCGTGGGCCGAGCGCCGCCGGATCGCCGCCGGGCTGGAGAGCACCGTGCTGGCACGCACCGCAGACATGGTCGCGGAGGCGGAGGCGGGTCGGCTCGAGGGACCGTGGAACGTGCCCGTGAGGCCCTGGCCGCGATGCGCTCCCTCCTGGACACGGTCCGGGAGGGCGGGACGGAGGCCGCGCGGCGGCCGCAGCCCACCCTCCAGGCCCTCGACCTGCTCGCCCACCAGTGCCGGGCCACCGGCCGTGACGTGGAGATACGGCTGACCGACCGGGTGCCCGGACGGCTGCCCACCGCCGTGGACCTGACCGCGTACCATGCGGCGGAGACCGTGCTCGCGGCGAGCGGTGAGGGACCGGCGCTCCTGGAATTCGACGCGCACGAGGGCTCGTTGACGCTCACGGTCACCGGGGTGCCGGGCGCCACCCGCGGCCTCGTACGGGAGCGGCTGGCGGCACGGGTCGCGGCACTCGACGGTACGGTGACCACCGGCCCGGCGGACACCGTCCGCCTCCAGATGCCCCTCACTCCGGGCCCGGAGGCCGCAGGTGCGCCGGTCGCCGAGCAGGGGGACGAGGAGATGGGGGAACGATGAGCCTCAAGGTGCTGGTCGTCGACGACCAGGGCATCGTAAGGGCGGGGTTCGCCGCCGTGATCGGCGCCGAGGAGGACATGACCGTCGTCGGCGAGGCCGCCGACGGTGCCGCCGCGGTACGGCTCGCGGAGGAACTGGCCCCCGATGTGGTGGTGATGGACGTACGGATGCCCGAACTGGACGGCATCGCCGCCACCCGGATCATCACCGGCAGGGAGAACGCGCCCCGTGTCCTGGTGCTGACCACCTTCGACCTCGACGTGTACGTCTTCGACGCGCTGCGCGCCGGCGCCTCCGGCTTCCTGCTCAAGGACGTGCACCCCTCCGAACTGCTCCAGGGCATCCGGGTGGTGGCCTCGGGCGAGAGCGTGCTCTCCCCGTCCGCGACCCGCCGGCTCATCGGCCACTACGCGTCCGGTGAGCCCACCCGGATCCAGGACGCGAGCGACCACCACGAGCTGGACAGCCTGACCGCGCGTGAGCGGTTCGTCCTCACCCTCGTGGCGTCCGGGCTCACCAACATGGAGATCGGTGCCGAACTCGGCATCACCGTCGGCACGGTGAAGTCCCATGTGAACGCGCTGCTGCGCAAGCTCGGGCTGCGCGACCGGGTGCAGGCGACGATCCTCGCGTACGACGTCGGCCTCGCCCACCCGAACCCGCCGGGCGCGCACCTCTGACCCACCCCGATCATCTCCGACACCTCTGATATCGAAAGACCCACCGCCATGACCGATTCCGGCCGATCCGCCAGACCTGGGCGGCCTGTCGGATCCCTTTTCCACTGGCTGCGCCGCGTCTTCTTCGGTGATGTCCTCGCCCTCGTCTACCTCGGGCTCTGTGCCGCCCTGCTCGTGTGGGCGATCACGGTGGCTGTCGTCGGCGCCGGGGAGGACGCCTCCTTCGCCGGAGTCATCCCGCTGCTGGCCACGGCCCCGGTCAGCCTGGTGTTGTTCGGGCTGCCGGGTGGTGCCATGACGTTCATCGGCGCGGTGGCCGGCGGCGCGCTGGTCAACGCCGCGGTCATCTGCTGGTGCGCCCGCACACTGCGCCGCGGCGGCCGTCGGGACCCCGCCGACTGAGCGGCGGGGTCCCGCGCGCCACCCCCTGGCGTCACGATCCCGGCAGGCGCCGGCAGGTGTCGTCAGTTGTCGAAGCGGTGGCGGGCGGCGTCGATGTGGCCGAGGTTCCGGTGCGTCCACTCGCACATGCCGTCGACCGTGGCGAGCAGACCGCGGCCCGGCCCGGTGAGGGTGTACTCGACCCGGGGCGGCACGGTGGGGTACACCGTGCGCTCGATCAGGCCGTAGCGCTCCAGCATGCGCAGGTTCTGGGTGAGCATCTTGTGGCTGATGCCCTCGACCGCGTTCCGCAACTCGCTGAAGCGCAGGGTCCGGTCACCGAGCCCTTCGATGATCAGCAGTGCCCATTTGTTGGCGACGTCCGAGAAGATCTCCCGCGCCAGGGAGTCCGCGCGCCTCAGGTCCGCGTCCTCGGGCGAGCCCGTGTACTGCTTGGTTCCCATACGGTTCCCCCGTCACCGAAAAGTGCGTTCTTCCAGGTCAGTGCTGACTCTCCTACAGTGCCTGAGTAACCACAAGAGAGCACGAGTGCGCACCGCACCGAAAGGACGCGCACGATGGCCACCACCGATGTCCTCCGCCACGATGTCCCGGCCGAGAGCGGCTTCGGCCATGCGCAGGCGATCAGGTCCGGCGACCTGATCCATGTGTCGGTCAGCTCTCCCTCGACGAGGAGGGCGCGTTCCGTCACCCCGAGGACCTCGCGGCCCGGCTCCGGCTGACCTGCGCCACCATCGACAGGGCTCTGGACCACTACGGCGTCACCCGCCACCGGATCGTCTCGCAGACGCTGTACGTGGTGAACCTGCTGCGGAACGCCGATGCGGTGGCGGCGGGCAACCGGGCGCATTTCGGCGGCCACCACCCGGTCGGCACCGTCGTCGGCGTCAGCGAGTTGACGTTCCCCGGTCAGATCGTCGAGATCGGCTGCGTCGTCGACACGGGGCTGGCGGCGTAGGTCCGAGAACCGCGTCCGTCGGCGGCCGGGCGGCGGCCGGGCGACGAGGTCACGCGGCCGAAGGGGTCAGCGGGCGGGCGACACGAACTCGGGCTGGTCGAGCAGGCGCAGCCAGCTTCCGTCGGGCTGGCGCCGGACGACCTGCGCGCGGGCACCCGCCCCGTCCCCCGGCGGCGTCGAGGTGAGGGCGATGTCGCCGCTGACCAGGGTCGGAAGCGGCTGCTCCGGCTCGAAGCGGGGGCGGTGGGCCAGCACCTTCTCCCACAGTGCGCGGATCGCCTCCCGGCCCACGGTCCGGTCGCCGGGCGGGTACGCCATCACCGCGTCCTCTTCGTAGAGCGCGGCGACTCCGGCCGCGTCACCGGCGTTGGACCGTTCGACGAACAGGCGGGTGATGTCCTCGGGCCGCATGGCCTTCTCGTACGCGGACCCGTCCTCGTGCTGGTGCCCCGGTGTTCCCGGCATGGCTGCCTCCCGACCTCGCTCGGACTTCGATGCCTCCAGCGTGGTCGCCCACCGGCCAGAAGTCCAACAGATGGTTCTGCTGGGAACTAGAATCCACAGTCATGGAACTGAGGCAGCTGGAGTACTTCGTCGCGGTCGCCGAGGAGCGGAACTTCACGCGGGCGGCCGAGCGGGTCCGCATCAGCCAGTCCGGGGTCAGCGCCCAGATCCGCCGGCTGGAACGGGAACTCGGCGCCGAGCTGTTCGACCGGTCGTCGCGTGCCGTCACCCTCACCGTCGCGGGAAAGGCCGCGCTCGGACCCGCCCGCGCCGCGCTCGCCGCGGCCGGGGCGGTGGGCCGGGCGGTGGGTGAGGTCACCGGCCTGCTCCGGGGCCGGCTCACGGTCGGGATGGTCCTGGGCTGCACGGTCACCCCGCTGTTCGACGCCCTCGCCGCCTTCCACCGGGCACATCCCGGTGTGGAGATCGCTCTGCTGGAGGACAACTCCGACCGGCTCGTCGAGGGCGTACGCGCCGGCACCGTCGACCTGGCCCTCGTCGGAACCGCGACCACCGCCCCGGACGGGCTGGAGGCGCTGACGATCATCAGCGAGCGGCTCGTGGCAGCGGTCCCGGCCGGGCATCCCCTGGCGCGACAGCGGCGGGTCACGCTGCGCGACCTGGCCGCCCACCCGATCGTCTGCATGCCCTCCGGCACAGGGCTGCGCACGGCGTTCGACCTGGCCTGTGCCGCACAGGACCTCCGGCCCGTGATCGCGCTGCAGGCCGGCGCGGCGGACGCCGTCGCGGACCTCGCCGCCCGCGGACTCGGTGTCGCCGTCCTCAGCGAGTCGATGGCCGCGGGCCACGGCGACCGGCTCACCGCCCGCCTCGTCGACGACGTCGACACACCGGTGATGCTCGCCCTGGTCTGGAAGGGCGGCCAAAGCAATTCCGCGGTAAGGGAGTTGCTGCACCACAGTCGACGGGCGTTCGCCGAGCCCGCCCCGGCGTGACCGTGCGGGTGGCCGGTCCCGCAGGCCTCCTCCGTAGGCCTGGACCCATGGCGCCCTGTCCGTCATGATGACGTCGCCATGACAACTCAGTCCTCGGGACGGTGACCGTGCGCGGATCCTTCTGCAGGGCGACCCTGGCCGCCGTACTCCTGCTGGCGCCCGTGACGCCCGCTGCCGCCGCCACCGCGACGACACCGGAGTCCGCAGGCGGACCCCCCTCCGTCTCCGACCCCGCGACGACGGCCGGCACGAGCGCCACGGCCGCTGCGTCTGCCACGGCCGCCACGGCCGCTGCGTCTGCCGCGGCCGCTGCGTCTGCCGCGGCCGCTGCGTCCGCCACGGCCGCTGCGTCTGCCGCGGCCGGCGCGCCCGCAGTCTCCGCCCCCGACTGGTCCGCGCCGCTCAGCACGCGCGGCCGCTGGATCGTCGACGCGGACGGTGACCGCTTCAAGCTGCGTTCCGGCAACTGGCATGGTGCCAGCGGCACATGGAACGGTTCGGGCAGCGTGGACGACGACGCCAACCAGCACGCGGGCGAGAACGCCGGCCGGATCCCCCTCGGCCTGGACCGTGCCCCCATGGCCGAGATCATCTCCGGCTTCCACGAGATCGGGATCAACAGCATCCGGCTGCCCTTCTCCAACGAGATGATCCACGACACCCGTACCGTGACGGACGGCGCCGTCGCCGCCAACCCCACCCTGCGGGGGAAGACCCCGCTCGAGGTCTACGACTTCGTGGTCCGCGAACTCACCGCCTCCGGACTCGCGGTGATCCTCAACAACCACACCAACACCACCCGTTGGTGCTGCGGTGTCGACGGCAACGAACGCTGGAACGCGAGCCGGTCCACCGAGGCCTGGGAGAGCGACTGGCTGTTCATGGCCCGCCGCTACCGGGACAACCAGCGCGTCGTGGGCGCCGACCTCTACAACGAGGTACGCCGGACCGTCTGGGACGACCCCAACTGGGGCCTCGGCGACCACCACGACTGGTTCACCGCGTCCCAGCGCGTGGGCGACCGCATCCTGACGGAAGCCGACCCCGACCTTCTCATCATCGTCGAGGGCATCAACTGGACCGGCATCCCCGTCGACGGGTTCGCGCACGGACGCCCCACCCTGGAGCCCGTACGCCATCTCTCGCACACGCTCGTCGACTCCGGCAAACTCGTGTACTCCGCCCACTTCTACGGCTACACCGGCCCGAACCACAGCGGCGCCACCGGAATCGGCGAGACCACCGACCCCCGCTACCAGGACCTGAGCCCCGCCGAGCTGACCGACGTCCTGAACCGGCAGGCCCTCTACGTCACCGCCGAGGGGGAACAGCACTTCACCGCCCCCGTCTGGATCAGCGAGTTCGGCGTCGGTGGCCGTGAGGAGACGGGCGCGAAGCAACGCGCCTGGTTCGAGAACTTCGTCGACCACCTGATCCGCACCGACGCCGACTTCGCGTACTGGCCGCTCGTCGGCCGGCACGACAACCGCAGGGGCAACGGCTGGGCGCTGCTGCACTGGGACGCCGCGGGCCACCGCATGGGCCCGTACGACGGCGACGACTGGCGGGCCGCCGCCTGGACCCGGCTCATCGGGGCCCCGGGCCGCACCGGACGCATCGCCCCGGTGGCCGACTGGTCGATGCTCAGCCCCGATCACGCCGACTTCATCGCCTCGCGGCGCATGCGCGCGCTCCCCGACTGGAACTCCGGCGCCCGCAAGGCTGTCTGCCCCGACGGGCAGCGCCTTCTCGGCCTCGGTCACACCGGAAACCGCGGCCTGTGCTCCGACGTGACCGCCGGACCCCTGTGGGCTCCGACCGGCGGGCACGAGGTGGTCGTCGACGAACGGCACGTCGGATCCAGCGGCGACTGGGCCTCCGGATACACCAAACTCCAGTGCCCCGACGGCCACTTCCTCACCGGCTACAGCGTCCGCGGCGCCGCCGTCTCCGCCGTCCTGTGCGCGGCCGCCCGGACCGGCGCGATCACCGGCACGAGCGGCCGTACGGTCTGGTTCGACCGCGGCGACAACAGGGGCCCGTCCCCCCAGGGCGGCGACTTCGCCCACGGCCACTACAAGGGCCAGTGCGCCGCCGACGAGTACGCGGCCGGCATCGCCTACACCGGCCGTCTCGGCTCCTCCCGTACCCCGGACGCGCTGCACTGCCGCAAGCTGACCTGACCTGACCTGACCTGACCTGACCTGACCTGACCCGACCTGACCTGACCTGACCTGGCCTGACCCGTGCCGGTCGCTCGATTCCGCGGGGCCAGCCACGAGGTTGCGTCCGTACGTGGCATGGCGGTGTGCGCGAACACGGCCAGATGATCCGAAGCGTGGCGCACTGGCGTCGGACGGCGGTCGTGTGCTGCGGGGGAAGGCGCGGACGAGGACGGAACCTCTGTGCGCGCCGGCCGCGCGCCTCGGTGCTGCCTGCCGCACGAGCCGACCGTCAGGGGTGGGTGGGCGCCGCGATGGGCGTCCGCGGCCGGGAGATGTCCGGGCGTAAGCCGTTACCGCGGAGACCTCGGACCGGTCACGGCGCCAACGCCGTCACAGGCCGCACCGGCCGGCGCGGACGGACGGCCCGGCGACGAGAGCGCGTTCCGCACCGCCGGGCACATCAGGGCCGTTGGTCCCTCCGCCCGGCGGACAGTGGGGACTGTTCGGCCCTGTCCGACCCCCCTGCCCCGGCGGCGATCATGTGGCAGCGGCCGGGAAGCGTCGCGTCCACTCCCGTCCACTCGGCATCTCCCGGCTCGCCGACGCCTGTCCGAACACCTACGGACAGGAGCGGAGCGTGAGCAGAAGGAGAGGGCACCGGCGGTGGCCGAGGGGCAGATACAAGAGGTGGGGACCGCGGGGGCGCACGCCGTGGCCCCCGGCGCGGGCGAGGCGCTCGGGCGCCCCGGGAACACCGCGCCGGAGACAACGCGCGCGTCGTGGGTGGACTGGCTGACGACCACCGACCACAAGCGGATCGGGACGCTCTACCTGGTCTCCGCGTTCGTGTTCTTCGCCGTCGGCGGTGTGCTGGCGCTGCTGATGCGCGCCGAGCTGGCCCGGCCCGGTCTGCAGGTCATGTCGAACGAGCAGTTCAACCAGGCGTTCACGATGCACGGTTCGATCATGCTGCTGATGTTCGCGATGCCGCTGTTCACCGGGTTCGCGAACTGGATCATGCCGCTCCAGATCGGCGCACCGGACGTGGCGTTCCCGCGGCTGAACATGCTGGCCTTCTGGCTGTTCCTGCTCGGCTCACTGATCGCGGCCGGCGGCTTCCTCACCCCGGACGGAGCCGCCAGCTTCGGCTGGTTCCTGTACGCCCCGCTGTCCAGCGAGCTCTACTCCCCGGGCATCGGCTCCGACCTGTGGATCATGGGCGTGGCCCTGTCCGGCTTCGGCTCGATCCTGGGCGCGGTCAACTTCATCACCACGATCATCTGCATGCGCGCTCCCGGCATGACGATGTTCCGCATGCCGATCTTCACCTGGAACGTCCTGCTGACCGCTCTGCTGGTCCTGATGGTGTTCCCGGTGCTCGCGGCGGCGCTCTTCGCGCTCGAGTACGACCGGAAGTTCGGCGGGCACATCTTCGACGCCGCGAACGGCGGCGCCCTGCTGTGGCAGCACCTGTTCTGGTTCTTCGGGCATCCGGAGGTCTACGTCCTGGCCCTGCCGTTCTTCGGCATCGTCTCCGAGGTGCTCCCGGTCTTCTCCCGCAAGCCGATGTTCGGCTACATGGGCCTGATCGGCGCGACGATCGCGATCGCGGGCCTGTCGGTGACGGTGTGGGCGCACCACATGTACGCCACGGGCGGTGTGCTGCTGCCGTTCTTCTCCTTCATGACCTTCCTGATCGCGATTCCGACCGGAGTGAAGTTCTTCAACTGGATCGGCACGATGTGGAAGGGCAGCCTCTCCTTCGAGACACCGATGCTCTGGGCCACGGGCTTCCTGGTGACCTTCCTCTTCGGCGGTCTGACGGGCGTCATCCTGGCCTCGCCGCCGCTGGACTTCCACCTCACCGACTCCTACTTCGTGGTGGCGCACTTCCACTACACGCTCTTCGGCACCGTCGTGTACGCGATGTTCGCCGGCTTCCACTTCTGGTGGCCGAAGTTCACCGGCAAGATGCTCGACGAGCGCCTCGGGAAGATCACCTTCTGGACGCTCACGGTGGGCTTCCATCTCACCTTCCTGGTCCAGCACTGGGTGGGCGTCGAGGGCATGCCCCGCCGCTACGCCGACTACCTGGCCGCCGACGGCTTCACCGCCCTCAACACCCTGTCGTCCATCGGGTCGTTCATGCTGGGCATATCGGTCCTGCCGTTCCTCTACAACATCTGGAAGACGGCCAAGTACGGCAAGAAGGTCGAGGTCGACGACCCCTGGGGCTACGGCCGTTCGCTCGAATGGGCCACCTCCTGCCCACCCCCGCGCCACAACTTCACCTCCCTGCCCCGCATCCGCTCCGAATCCCCCGCCTTCGACCTCCACCACCCGGAGATCACCGCCCTCGAGGCGGTGAACTGAACCATGGCCCATTCCGTCCTGGCCCTCGGTGCGGCGGTGGTGACCGCGGCCGGCTCCGTCTGGTACCTGCCGGCCCTCGCCGATCTGCGGGCCGGGGCCGACCGGCCCGCTTCCCGCCGCACCGGGGCGGTGGCCTGCCTCAGCGGCTGGAGCACGGCCGCCGCCGTCGCCGTACTCCTCCTCCTGACCGACAGCTGGTGGCCGCCCTGCGCGGCGGCCCTGGCGGGCGCGACCGCCACGACCGGCCTGTGGACCCGCGCGGCCGTCCACCGCCGACGCGGCGCACGCGAAGCAGCCCGCATCTGGGCACAACTGGGGTGGTCCGGTCCTCCCGAACGTTCCCGCACCGTCTTCGTCGCCGTCGTCCTGACCGGGGGCCTGGTCGCGGCCACGGCCACGGCCGCAGGCGTCCTCTGGGCCCACGGCCAGGACACGGCCCCGCTCTGGCCGGCCGCCGCCACTCCCCTCACCCTTGCCGCCCTGTCCCTCGCCGCCGCCCTCGCCCTCACGGCCACCCGCAGAACCCACCACCGCGAGCACGGCGCCCCGGCCCGCACGGCAGGGGAGCGAACGACATGACGTCCCGGGACGATGGCCCGTCTCCGCAGACGCGCTCCTGCGCGCTCGATCAGCCGTGCGACGCACGGGCACGGCACCGGCCCCCGCTCCTTGATCAGGCTGAATCAGGCCGAATCGGGCTGAATATTCTCTGATCCGGACTGATTCAAACAAAAGATCCTATCCGTAGACCACCGACCACGGGCGCGGGGAATCGTCCGGTGGGCGGGGAACACCGTCGCGCCACGGGGTCGCGGTGTGGTCGCGGGCCAGGACGTCGGCCGCGAGTTCCGCGAAGCGGCGGGCGGCCGGGTGAGCGCCGCGGCCGGAGGGCCAGGCGCCGCTGATGCGCAGGGTGAGGGGGCGGCCGGCCAGGGGCCGCCAGGCGACGCGGGGCTCTTTGCGGGCCACCGGCCCCTGGTCGAAGGCGACGCCGTGTCCCGCCGTCACCAGCGCGAGCAGGAACTCGGGGTTCGACGCGTGCCGTACCCGGCCGGGTACGAAGCCCTCCGCGCGGCACACGTCGAGGATCCGGTCGTACCAGCCGGGCGCGTGGGCCCGTGGGAAGAGCACCAGGTCGTGGCCGGAGAGCTCGCCGAGCGCCACTTCCGGCAACCTTGCCAGAGGCGACGTACGCGGCAGGACGACACCCAGATCGAGCGAGATCTCGGGGCCGAGCCGCAGTTCGGTGGTGTCGACCGGATGGTGCACGAGTCCGACGTCCAGCCCGCCGGAGGAGAGCAGCCGTACCTGCTCCTCGGTGGTGACCTCCTGGAGGTCCACGGACAGCCCGGGGGCGTGGTGCGTGCAGGAGGCGAGCAGGGCGGACAGCACGGCGGCCGTGGTGTCGGGCGGTACGCCCGTGCGGAGCGTGCCGAGGCCACCGTCGGCGGCGCGGTGGGCCAGGGTGCGCAACCGCTGTTCCCGGGCGAGCAGTTCATGGGCCTCGTCCAGCAGCACCGCCCCCGCGGCGCTCAAGCGGACGCCACGCTGCGAGCGGTCGAACAACTCCGCACCGAGTTCCCTCTCCAGCCTGCGGATCGCCTGGCTGAGGGGCGGCTGTGCCATGCCCAGCCGCTCGGCGGCCCGACTGAAGTGCAACTCGTCGGCTACGGTGACGAAAAGGCGCAGGTGGCGCAAGAGATCCACGGTCGATGACCTTACGGGAAGGCCGTGGTGAGGATGACGCATCCGTGGCCGGGTCCCCCGGACGGTGGCCGGGTCCGAAGGACCGTCGGCCGCGACGCGTTGACGACCGGACGGAACCACCGACCGGGACGGGCCGATGATCAGGTGCCGGGGGGCCGGTGACCGGGGGCAGGTGACCGAGGGCGAGGGGCGGGGCCGATGGTCGAGGACCGAGGACCGAGGACCGAGGACCGGGACCGAGGACCGAGGAGAAACAGTGATCGAGGAGCGGATCCGACAGGTCTTCGCCGAGGCGGGGGCCGAAGGCCGGCTGCACGCGGTACCGGTCCACGAGCCTGCGGGGGCGCTCGGGGAGACGGGTGCCGGGGCGGGTGCGAAGTCCGCGGCAGGGGCCGGCGCGGCGGCCGGCGCGGAGGAGCCGGGTGGGTGCGAGGTCGGCATCGGGGCCGACGACCCTGTCGTGATCGCCTCGATCTTCAAGGTGCTGCTGGTCCTGGAGTTCGCCCGGCAGGTCGCCGCCGGCCAGTTGGACCCGCGGGAGCGGGTGCGGGTGACCGCGGCCGACCGGCTCGGCGGCTGGGGGACCGCCGGCTGTCTGGACGACGTCGAGCTGTCGCTGCGCGACCTGGCCCACTTCGCGATGTCGGTCAGCGACAACTCGGCGGCCGACCTGCTGCTGGCCCGCGTGGGCCTGGACACCGTACGGCTGCTCGCGGCGGAACTCGGCCTGGAGCGGACCCGGATCGTGGGCGGACCGCGAGACCTGCTGGAGTCGATGCTCGCGGAGGTCGGGGCGCGCGACGAGCGGGACTTCGCCGTCCGCTACCCCGCCCTGCCGGACGACCGCAAGAGACGGCTGGCCGTGCTGGATCCCCGCCGCACCACGGCGAGCACGCCCCGCGAGATCACGCGGCTGCTCCGGCTCATCTGGACCGACGCCGCCGGCCCGCCCGAAGCCTGCTCGCTCGTACGTGACTTGATGGCGCGTCAAGTCTTCCGGCACCGGTTGGTGTCGGGCTTCCCGGACGACGTCACGGTCGCGGCCAAGACCGGAACCCTGCCGGGACTGCACATGGAGGCGGGCGTCGTCCGCTACCCCGACGGCGGGTGCTACGCGGTCGCCGTCTTCGCCCGCACGCACGCCCTGGCCGCTTCACGCCCCACGGTGGACGCCGCGGCGGGCAGGGCGGCCGGAATCGCGGTCGGCTTCCTGCGCGGTGCGGGCCGGTGACCGGAGCGCATATGCGTTCGCATATCGGTGTAGCCGAATTACGGTCTTGGACAAGGTAGTTGGCGTCCTGATCTTCTGACGCCATGACCCAGGACACACGTGTCACAGACCGAACGGACCGACCGGACGCGCCTTTTCGACGGGGCTTCGACCGTCGTACGGTGCTGCGCGGCGCCGCGCTCGGCGCGGCCTCCCCGCTGATCCCGGCCACGGCCGCCACTGCCACCGCTGCTGCCACGGCCGCCCCCGCCCGTGGCAGTGGCCGAGCCGCCGGTTCGGCATCATGGCGCTGGCTCGGCACCGCCGGCTGGCGCATCGACGTCGGCGACCGGACCGTACTCTTCGATCCGTATCTCACCCGCTTCCCCACGGGCCTCTTCGACGGCGCCTTCGACCCGGGGACCCGTCTGCGCACCCGGCCGGAGGTCGTGGACGCGCACATCGGCCGCCCCGAACTCGTCCTGGTCAGCCACTCCCACTGGGACCACCTCGGCGACGTGCCGCACATCGCCAGAACCACCGGCGCCCGCGTCGTCGGCACCGAGACCACCTACCACCTGCTGGTTTCCCTGGGGGTCGACCCGGGACAGATCTCCGTGGTGAAGGGCGGCGAGGTGCTGGACTTCGGCGGGGGGATCACCGTGGAGGTCGTGCCGAGCCTGCACAGCCGCAACAAGAAGTGCGCCTACTTCGCCCCGGGCACGCTGAACGCCCCGCCCGTGACGGCCCCGGAAACCATCTCGGACCTGCCGGAGGGCGACACCCTCGCCTTCCGAGTGACGGCCGGGGACAGCGGTCCGTCGGCGTTCCTCATGGGCGCCAGCGACTTCTCCGAACGGGCGGTGAGGGGCCTGCGCCCCGACCTCGCGATGATCGCCGTACCCGCGGGCACCGCCACCCACCGGTACGTACCCCGGCTGCTGCGCGCGCTGGACAGCCCGGGCGTCGTCGTCCCCGTCCACTGGGACAACTTCGAGGTGCCACTGAGCGGCTCCCTCGTACGAGACCCGTCGATGGACCTGGAAGCGTTCCTCACCCAGGTCGAGAAGGCGTCTCCGGCGACGCGGATCGTCGTCCCGGATTACCGCACCGTGTACGACGCCGCCATGCGTCCGGGAGGAAGCCGCCGGTGAGACCGGGCGCCTGGCGAGGGCGCATCCGGCCCGGGGACGCCGGTTAGCGGTGGTCCGTTGTGATCGGGTCGGAGCCTATGGCGGTAGGTAGAGGTTGATGCCGTAGCCGCCGGCCAGGCTGGTGGTGAGCCGGTCG
>NZ_JBIAIV010000060.1:0-38823 GCF_042871645.1 Streptomyces sp. NPDC005774
CGGTGTAAGACCTCAACGGAGAACTCCGGGCGGGCAGTCGGCAGTGAAGCAGGAAACCCCACGGCGCGAGCCGTAGGAATCCCCCTCCTTCAGGAGGGGGAGGAAGTCAACACACGCCCTCGCCCAACTGCCAGGCGATGTTCGAAGCGGCCTCTCCGGCGCCACGGCCCCGGAGATCGAGGACGTCCGCGTGGTCCGGAGGGCGGCCCTGGCCGCCACCGCGGGCGACGTCCTGGAAGCCGACGGCCATCTCCTCGGCACCCCGGCGAACCTCGGCTGCATGTCGGGGGCGCTCAAGCACTTCTTCGACCAGGTCTACCTCTGTTCTTGGCTGGTGCTCCGCCCTTCAGGGCGGGGGTGAAGGCCATCCTCGGATCGGAGGCGCGGAGCGCCGGAGGGCTCTGCGCCTGCGTGGTGACGGTCAGCCGGGGCGTCGCTGGTTCTCGATGTACCGTTTGGCAACGGTCAGGGGTACCCCGCCGCACGATCCGGTGAAGTAGGAACCGGACCAGAAGTGTCCGCCCCACAGGTAGCGGCGGACATGGCTGTCGTACTCTCCCCCAGCCTTCGGCCGGGAGGTGACGCCCTTGAGGGAGTTGACCAGCTTGGAGAGCTGGACTTTCGGCGGGCAGTGCACGAGCAGGTGCACGTGGTCCTGTTCTCCGTTGAGCTGTTTCAGCTCAGCCTCGACGTCGGCGCAGACCTCCCGCATGATTTCTTCGGTACGGGCCGGCATGCGTCGGTGAACGCTTTCCGCCGGTACTTAGTGACGAAAACCAAGTGAACGTGCAGGTTGCAGACAACATGGCGACCGGTTCTGACCTCGGGATGAGGGTTCCAGCGCGGTGACATAAACCAATGCTGGGTTCCCGCTTATGAGTCAGGGCGCTCTGGTCAAGCGGCAGTTCGGGCACCGCGCCCGGCTTGCGCTGTCGCCTGCCGAGGTGTTGAAGACCGATGGCCAGGCGCACGCGGCCCGCACCCTGTGGAACCTGCTGCACGCCTGGTGGCAGATGATGCCGAAACAGGAGCGGACTCTCACGAACGCGGACGCCGCGATCCGCCAGGCCCGCCAGGACATCGACTTCCTGGCCGTTTTGCCCGCGCAGGCCGCGCAGGCGGTGCTCAAGACGTACGTCCGGGCGTGGCAGAACTGCTGGGAGCACCGCGCCGACGCCCCGAACTTCAAGGGCCGTCTCCGCACGGTGATGTCCGTGGACATCCCGCAGGGCCGCGACCTGAACATCGTCCGGGTGCACCGCCGGTGGGGGCAGGTCAACCTTCCCAAGGTGGGCCGGGTCCGGTTCCGGTGGACCAAGGACCTGCCCGTGGGCAGGCACGCAGGCCCGGAGAACCGGATCACCGGGGCCCGGCTGACCAAGGACGCGCTCGGCCGGCACATCGCCTTCCGCGTCCAGACCCTTCGGGCCAGGCCCGAGCCCCACCGGGGGCCGGACGTCGGCATCGACGTGGGGGTCACCGTGCCCCTCGCCTGCTCGGACGGCGAGACGTACGGGCACGGCGAGTGGCTGACCGGCAAGGAGAAGGCCAGGCTCCTGCACTGGGAGCAGCGCGCCGCGCAGCGCAAGCAGCATCGCAGGCCCGGCGAACGCACCAGCGGCCGGCTGCACCGCACCTACGACCGGATCGCGGGACTGCGCGCGAAAGCCAAGCGCCGGGCCCTGGACCGGCAGCATCGGACGACCACCGCCATCGCCCGCACCTACGGCACGGTCGTGGTCGAAGCACTCACCATCACGAACATGGTCACGTCGGCCAGGGGCACCATCGAGGAGCCGGGCAGGAACATCGCCCAAAAGTCCGGGCTGAACCGCGCCATCAGCCAAGAGGCGTGGGGCCGCACCGTGACCATGCTGGTGTACAAGACCGACCGCTACGGCGGCACCCTGGTCAAGGTTCCCGCCCCCGGCACCTCCCGGCGCTGCTCCGGCTGCGGTCGCACCACGCCCGGCAGCCGGGAGTCCCAGGCCGTGTTCGTGTGCAAGAACGAAGGCTGTGGCTGGTCGGGCAACGCCGACCACAACGCGGCCCGCAACGTCCTGCACCTGTACCGGATGGGCCACGCGCTCGTCCCGGCTGCCGGGAGGGCAGTCGTCAGGCGCGCGAAGCGCGTCAAGCCCGCTACCGCAAGGTAGGCGGGAATCTCCCGGCCTCAGCCGGGAGAGCACTTCAACGATCCGGCAGGCCTCGCACATGGACCAGACGTACTTCCTGTGCAGTGACGTGAACTTCGGCTGACCGGACGTCGCTTGCACTGCCCGGCCCCTAAGTCCCCGCCGTGCACGCCGAGTCGGACGGGGCCCGGGGGCCCGGGTGTGCCCGGGGCTTCCTGAGATTCTTCGAAGAAACCGTGAGGCACTTGAACACACCGCGGAGCACCTACGTATGAGGCGTGGGAATTTCATGTCCCCCCCGTGACAGAAGCGTAGGAGTACTGCCTTGGCACGCAACACACGCAGACGCCCCCGAGGGCCACAGCGCGCGACCTTCGCAGCGGTCGCGCTGATCCTGGGCGGAGGGGGGTTGATGGCGGCCAATGTCTATGCTTCCGCGACGGAGGACGACGCCGACGGAGCCGGCCAGGCGCGGGTTCTCGGCGGCGCCACCATCAACTGCCCCGATGTAGGGACCAATCTGACCACGGTCCCCGAGAAGGCGCGGCCGGCCGTCGACAAGGAACTCGCGGCGCTGGACGAGCAGATCGCCCAGGCCTACCAGCGCCTGGCGGAGTCCGCCCCGGCCATTCAGCAGGACCCCGGCGTCGCCGACGAGAAGGTCGTGGGCCCGCTCGAGGAGGAGCGCACCGCGACCCTCGACCGCATCTCGGGCGCCATGGAGCAGGAGGGCGACCGCCCCGAGGGCCTCGGCGAACTCGCCGACTGCTCCGTGGTCGACTCCGGCAACGCGTCCGCCCAGCCCGGCGAGGGCCAGGACGGGAACGGCCAGGAGGGCGGACAGGGAGAAGAAGGCGCAGGGGGCGAAGAGGGCGCAGGCCAGGAGCAGGGCGGCGGAAACGGCGGCCAGGCGGGCAACGGGCCCGTCGCCGCGGACTTCGTGGACATCAAGAGCATCCAGCCCAACGCGGCCAAGCCCGCCGAGTCGGGCGACGCCTCGAAGGGCACCTTCGTCAGCAGCTGCGGCGTCAACGAGAACGGCCTGTTCAACTCGGACAACGTGATCGCCGCCCCGGGTGTGGCCAACGGCGCGCACCACTTCCACGACTACATCGGCAACCAGGCCACCAATGCCTTCTCCAGCGACGAGGAGCTGGCGGCGGCCGACACCACCTGTGAGGACCAGGGCGACAAGTCGTCGTACTACTGGCCCGTGCTGCGGCTGCAGAACGGCACCGAGGAGCAGGACGCCAATTCCCCCGGCGGCGGCATCGAGGGCAACGCCGGTGAGATCGTGACCCCCAAGGAGGTCACGCTGAACTTCGTGGGCAACCCGCAGGGCGAGGTCACGGCCATGCCGAGGCTGCTGCGCATCATCACCGGTGACGCCAAGTCCTTCGTCAACGGCCCCGCCAACGCCAACGCGTCCTGGAGCTGCACCGGCTTCGAGGACCGGCAGCTGGCGGACAAGTACCCGCTGTGCCCGCAGGGCAGTGACGTGGTCCGCACCTTCGACTTCCAGAGCTGCTGGGACGGCCGCAACATCGACAGCGCCAACCACCGTACGCACATGGCGTTCATGGACGCCCAGGGCAACTGCCCGTCCGGCTTCACGCCCGTGCCACAGCTGGTCCAGCGCATCGTCTACGACGTCGACGCGCCCAGCCTGAACGACGGCGGCGCGACGACCCCACTGTTCGCCGTGGACTCCTTCCCGGAGCAGTTGCACAAGCCGGGCACCGACCACGGTGACTTCATCAACGTCTTCGAAGAGGACTTGATGCAGGAGATGGTCGACTGCATCAACGGCGGCCGCACCTGCGGTTCCGGCGCCGGCGGCGGCGAGCAGCCGGGTGAGGACCCCCAGGAGGAGCCCATCGAGGCGCCCGACGAGGGCGGCAACGACAACGGCGGCGAGCAGCCGGGCGACAACGGCGGCAACGACAACGGTGCCGAGCAGCCGGGCGGCAACGGCGGCAAGCCCGGCGACGACCAGCAGGAGAACCCCTCGGAGCCTCCGGCCGACGCCCCGGCCACCGAGGAGCCCGCGGGCGACGAGGCCACCACACCGCCCGGGGACGAGCAGCCCGAGGTCCAGGCCTCGACCAAGGGTGACAACGTGGCAGGTGCGGGTCAGAGCGACGGCGGAGCCGGCCAGGTGACGCCGGACGTGGGCACGGCGACCAACGACGGCGGACAGCAGGCCGCTGCCGCGGATTCCACCGAGCCGCAGGCGGTGAACGGCGGTCTGGCCGAGACCGGAGCCCAGCTCTGGCCGGCGGCGGTGGGCGCCGTCCTGCTCGTCGCGGGCGTCGTGCTCCTGCGCCGCGTGCGACGCGCCTGATTCCCCACGGCTCGGCCGATCCGGCACGGCGCGTCTGAACCGAGACGTCCCGCCGGGTGAGGTGCGGGCGAGATACGACGGCGGCAGGTCCCTCGGGACCTGCCGCCGTCGTATGCCCGGCACCCGCGGTGTCCGTGCCATGCAGGCGTCCGCGCGCCTCGGGCGTCCGTGGCCACCCGGCTCTACGCGCTACCCGGGAGTCCGGGACGGCGCCGGCGCGGCCTCCCCCTCCGTGTCGATGTGCGGCAGGACCCGGTCCAGCCACCGGGGTGTCCACCAGGCGTGCCGGTCGAGCAGTGTCATGACGGCCGGGACCAGCAGCAGCCGTACGACGGTGGCGTCGATCAGGACGCTGACGGCGAGCCCCAGACCGAGCATCTTGACCACGACGTTGTCGCTGATGATGAACGCGGCGAACACACTCACCATGATCAGCGCGGCGCAGGTGATGACCCGCGCGGTGATCTCCAGGGCGTGGGCGACCGAGGCCTTGGCGTCGCCGGTGCGCAGCCAGGCCTCGTGGACGCGGGAGAGCAGGAAGATCTCGTAGTCCATGCTGAGGCCGAAGATGATCGCGAACATCATCATCGGCACATAGCTCTCGATCGGCACCGTGCCGGACACGCCGAGCGCGGGCCCGCCCCAGCCCCACTGGAAGACGGCGACGACGACGCCGTAGGACGCGGTGATGGACAGGACGTTGAGAACGGCGGCCTTGACGGCGACGAGCAGCCCGCGGAACACGGCCAGGATGATCAGGAAGGCCAGCGCGACCACCACGCCGATGATCAGCGGCAGCCGGTCGGTGACGATGTCACGGAAGTCGACCTGAGCCGCCGTCGTACCGGTGACGTACGTGTCGGCGGCCGTACCCCGCACGGCGTCCGGCAGCGTGTCGTGCACCAGGCGGTTGGTCAGGTCCGTGGTCGTGGCGCTCTGCGGGGAGGCGGCCGAGTACACCGTGCCGACCAGCACATCGCCGTCCTGCGTGGCCGTCAGCGGCGTGACCGCCGCCGTGTCACCGGCACCGTCCAGGGTCTTCTGGGCCTGCGAGGCGAGGTCGGCCCGGTCGGAGTCCGGTACCGAGGACCGGTCGATGACGACCGTGAGCGGACCGTTGGAGCCGGGCTCGAAGGCGTCGGTCATCAGGTCGTAGGCCCGGCGGTCGGTGAAGGAGGTGGGGCCGGCGCCGTCACCGATGTGGCCCAGCTGGATCGAGAACACCGGGACCGCGAGAACGGCGATCGTGGCGACGCCCGCGGCCAGGAACCACCAGGGCCGGCGTTCCACCCGCCGTGCGTACCGGTGCCAGACGCCCCGCGGTTCGGTGCCCGGCTCGGCATCGGTCTCGGCCACGGGCCGGCGTACCCGGTAGCGGTCGATCCGCCGGCCGATCAGCCCCAGGAGAGCGGGCACCAGAGTCAGCGCGCCGACGACGGCGGAGACGACCGTCACGGCGGCGGCGAACCCCAGCTTCGAGATGAAGGAGACGCCCGACGCGGACAGACCGGCGAGCGCGATGATCACCGTGCAGCCGGAGACGACGACGGCCCGCCCGCTGGTGGCGGCGGCGTGACCGGCGGCCGACACCGGATCCCGGCCGTCCATGAGGTCCTGCCGGTAGCGGGTGATCAGGAAGAGCGCGTAGTCGATGCCGACGCCGAGGCCGATCATCGTGGCCAGTGTCGGTGAGACCGTTGCGAAGGTGAACGCCGCCGCCAGCAGGCCGAGCAGGGCGAGACCGCCGACGACCGCGATCAGCGCAGTCAGCAGGGGAACGACCGCGGCGATCACGCTGCCGAACCCGATCAGCAGGACGACGATCGCCACGGCGAAGCCGATCAGCTCGCTCACCCGGTCGTTGGGTTCGGGCCTGGCCAGCTCGCCGAGCGGCCCGCCGTACTCGACCTGCACCCCGGCCGCCCGCAGCGGCTGCACGGCGTCGTCGACCCCGTCGAGGTAGTCGTCGCCGAGGGTGGAGGGCTGGACGTCGAAGCGGACCGTGATGTAGCCCGTCCTCCCGTCGGAGGACAGAGGGCCGACGTCCGGCTGCGAGGAGCCGGAACCCGTGGACGACGAGGACGACGTGGCCGACCCGGCGGCGGACAGCGGGTTCTGCGCCGACAGCACATGCGGCAGCTTCTCCAGATCGGCCACCGTGGTGGACATCTGCGAGCCGAACGCGGTGAGCTGCTGCTGCCCTTCGTGCAGCACGATCTGGCTGCTGTACCCGCCGGCCTGCGGATCGTGCCGCTGGAGGATCTCGACGCCCTGCTGGGACTGGGAGTCCGGCAGCGTGAAGTTGTCCGAGTACGTGCCGCCGACGGAGCGGCTCGTCACCTGGAGTGCCACCAGGGCCACCAGCCAGGCCACGACGACGATCACGAAGTGCCGGGCGCACCACTCGCCCAGCCGCCGCAGCACCCCGTCCCTCGGCCCGCCCGCCCCTTCGTTCCCGCCGCGCGTCGAAGGCATGGACGTGATCTCCTCTGCCCCGGTCGTCAACCGAGGCCGAGTCGCTCCCGGCCTCACCTCCATTACATGCGGACCGGATCACCCCGGCATCCCGGAGCGGGGAGGGGCCGGGGAACGGGCTCAGGGACGGGCGGGCAGGCCGGAGAAGGCGGGGAGCGCGGTGGGTGGCAGACGGAAAGTCAGGCCCTCGTCGCCCGGCGGTACGCCGTGAGCAGCAGCGCCACGTCGTCCGGCCGGTGCTCGGTCCTGCGGGCCGTCCTGGCCAACTGGTCGGCGAGTTCCTCCACCGAGTCCGTACCGCTGTGCGCGAGGGTGCGGCGAACCGCCTCGATCCCGGTCTCGATGTCGTTGCCGGGCTGCTCGACCAGCCCGTGGGTGTACAGCGCGAGGACGCTGCCGGGCGCCAGGGTGAGCGCCGTGACCGGGTAGAGGGCGTTCGCCTCGACGCCCGGCATCACGCCGCCGAGGAGATCCAGGGCCTCGGTACGGCCGTCGAGGTGGCGCAGCAGCGACGGGGGATGGCCGGCCCGGACCGCGAAAGCGCGGCCGGTGTCCGGATCGAGTTCGATGTAGCAGCAGGTGGCGAAGGCGTCCGCCTCCAGATCGGCCAGCAGCCGGTTGGTGTGCGTGATGACTTCCTGCGGTGGGTGCCCGCTGGCGGCGAAGGCGTGCACGACGCTGCGCAGCTGTCCCATGACGGCCGCGGCTCCGACGCTGTTCCCCTCCACGTCCCCGATCACCATCGCCACCCCGCGCTCGGTCCTGATCACGTCGTACCAGTCACCGCCGATGGCCATGCCCTGGGTCCCCGGCAGATAGCGGCCGGTACTGACCAGTCCCTCGATCGCGGGCAGCCGGTGGGGCAGCAGCCCTTCCTGTAGACCGCGCGCGACGGCGGACGGCCCCGTGCCCGGCCCGGAGGCGCCCCGGGCTTGAACCGGACATGCTGTGGACGTGCTCCGGGCGTGAAACGGGATCTGCCCGGAAGAACGCAACCTTTGGGTGAACCCGCTCGTCTCACCCGATATCAGCAGGATGCAACCCTGGGGGCAGAAAATCATGCAAACCAGAACTGTCTACGCGACCCTGGCGCTCGTAGGCGCCGCGCTGAGCACGGCGGTGGCCCCAGCCGTCGCCGCCCCGTCCGCCGCTCCGGCGGCGCCGGCCCCGTCCACGGCCTGCCCCACCGGCTGGGGCAGCCTGGCCAAGAGCGACACGGCCGACACCGCCACGACCACACCGGTCCGCGACGTCAGGACCGGCCGCCACGACTGCTACGACCGGATGGTCGTCGATCTGCCGGGCGCGGGCGGCGGCGGCAGTGCCGGAGCGGTCGGGTACACGGTCCGGTACGTCGACCGGCTGTACCAGGACGGCTCGGGCACGCACCTCCCCGTCGCCGGCGGCGCCGTCCTCGAAGTACGGGTGGCCGCACCCTCCTACGCCCCCGAGACCGGCGAGCCCACCTATCCCGCCCGCGCCGGACAGCCGCTGCCGGGTGTGAACCCGGCCGGATACCGCACCTTCAGGGACACCCGGTTCGCCGCCAGCTTCGAGGGCGACACCCAGCTCGGGCTCGGCCTGCGCGCCCGGCTGCCGTTCCGGGTGCTCCAGCTCCAGGACCGCCTCGTCATCGACGTCGCCCACAGCTGGACGGGCGCCCGCTGACCTCCTGCACCACCCGGCCGGAGCGGACGCGGGACAGGCCCGGAACCCCGGCTCCGCTCCGGTACGGGGCGGCGATTGTCAGTGGTGGATGCCACCCTGCCGGTATGGACGAGCTGGAGTTCATGCGCGGCCGGGTCTACGGGGCGGACCACGACGATCCGGGACCGCGTGACGGGCGGTCGTACGTGGAACTGGCCGGCGGGCCGCTGGACGGTCTGCTGCTGGACATCACCGACCGTTCCGGGACGGAACTGCGAGACGGTGTCGGACTGCCCACCGAGATAGGCCGCTACGGCACGGGCGGCCGCGCCGTGTACGTGCCCCGTACCGGGGACGGGAGGGTGTTCGAGTGGAGGGGGGACGTTCCGTGAGGCGTGCCGGGAGGGACCGAAGCGGGTGCCGTGACCCGGCGGATCGCGGGTACTGGACGGGGAGCGGACAGGCGTAGGAGCAGGCACAGCGGTGGGGTGCCGGCCGGTCGTCGCGGACGTAAGGAGGCGGTACGAGCCATGGGACTCCTCTCGGACAACGGCCGGTTGTTGCGCGACCGGGTAGGCGACGCGATCTTCTCCCGGGTGGCGGGACCGGACGGCCCCGACAACCGTGCCCGTATCCACAGCGCGCCCGGCCCGCGCTGGTTCGGCCCCGAGCGCCCCGTCCGGCAGGTGCACGGGGACGCCTCGATGTTCATCGGCGGGCTGTCGGCGCTGCTGCTCCAGTCACTCCATCCGCTGGCCATGGCCGCCGTCGCGGGGCACTCGGGGTTCCGTGGCGACCCCTGGGGGCGCCTCCAGCGGACCAGCACCTTCCTCGCCATGACCACCTACGGCCCGGCCGACAGCGCCCAGCGGGCGGTCGACCGGGTGCGGGCCGTGCACGCGACGGTGCACGGCACCACCCCCGACGGTCAGGAGTACCGCGCCGTCGACCCCCATCTGCTGTGCTGGGTGCACATCGCGGAGGTCGACTGCTTCCTCCGCGCCCACCAGCGCTTCGGCGCCCGGCCACTGGATGCCGCCGGCTGCGACGCGTACGTCGAGGACATGGCGCGCATCGCCACCGCGCTCGGTGTGCCCGACCCGCCGGCGAACCGTGCCGAGCTCACCGACCGTCTCGCCGCCTACCGGGGCGAGCTGCGCTCCACGCCCGAGGCGCGCAGCGTGGCGCGCTTCCTGCTGCTCCACCCGCCCATACCGGTTCTCGCCCGGCTGCCGTACGGTGCCCTCGCCGCCGGCGCGGTGTCGCTGCTGCCCCTCTGGGCCTCGCGCGCGCTGCGGCTGCCCAGGGTGCCGCCCGCCGAGGGTGTGTTCGTCCGCCCGCTCGGCACCGCCGTCACCGCAGGCATCCGCTGGGCCCTGGCGCCGGGCGAACCCGCACGGCACGGGCAGCGCGCGCGCCCGCCCGTACCCGGGTGAGGCGCCGACGGCTGACATGTGTCGGCCCGTCCGCGGACGGGCACCCGGTGCCGGCTGGTGCGCTCGTACAGTTCCGGACACGGGAGGTCGTAGTGGCGGTTCGGCAGCATCTGATCAGAACGAGCCCGCAGACGGTCTGGGACGTCCTCGCGGACGGCAGCCGCTATGCGGACTGGGTGATGGGGACCTCGTCGTCGAAGCCGGTGCGCGGGCAGTGGCCCCGGCTCGGAGCGGCGATCCGGTACGAGGCGCGGCTGGGGCCCGTTCGCCTGTCCAACGAAACGGTCGTCCGTCGCTGCGAGTGGGGGGAGACCCTGGAACTCGAGGCCTGGGCGGGCGCTTTCGGCACGGCGCGGATCGCCGTCGAGCTGCGGCCCTGGGGGGAGGAGTGCCTGGTGATCGTGGACGAACACCCCCTGCGGGGCCTCGGCGGCCGACTGCACAATCTGGTCGTGGAGGCGCTGCTCCAGGTCCGCCACCGTGCCATGCTCGCCAGGCTGACGGAGCTTTGCGAGACCGAGGCCGCCGAGTGGGAACGCCGCCGCCCACTCGGCCAGGTCGTCGCGCCGGAGCCCGGCCACAACGGCACCCGCGCCCGACTCGGAGACGCGCCTTGACGTCCCGGCGTCTCGGAGTCCTGCCTGGCCGGCCGGACCGAGGACACGGCCCGGGTCGCCGGGCCGCCACCGCTCAGAGCGAGGACGGTGACGGTGAGGGGGTCGCGTCGTGCACCGCGCGGTGCACGACGCGTGCCAGCCGTGCCCCCCAGAGGGAGCGTGGCCCGGCGAAGGCGTGCGGCGTCTCACCGGAGGAGGGGGCGCGGGCAGCGACGCACACCGCGTCGGTGGGGGTGCCGGAACAGTCGTGACCGGCCTCCAACAGGGCCTGCGTCTTCGCCTCCGTCGCGGTGGCCACCGCGTTGACCAGAGCAGCGTCGGTGAGCGGTACCGGCAGCGCCACCACGATGTTGATCGTGCCAGGCACCCGCGCACCGCCCCCCGAGGCCGCCTCCTGGGCCTCGGGGACCGCCGCCCAGCCGCGTACGTCGATGCCCGAGGTGACGATCGCCTCCGCGCCGTTGTCGTGCGCGTGGGCGTACGCCGAGACGTCGGCGGCCGTCATCAGACCGACCCCCGGGCCGCGCGCGCCCGCGTTCGCGGCGAGTTCGGCGAGGTGCCGGTCCGGGTCGGTGCGCCCGTACCCGTGGGAGACCTGGGCGTTGAGGACCCAGCACCGTTCGCCGATGCCGCCCCCCAGTACCGCGCTGCTGATCATCCGCATACCCGGTCCGGGAGTCCACAGCAGGGCGTGCAGGCGTCCACCGTCCTCGATACGGGTCAGACGGCGCGGGCGCAGCAGCCCGACGGAGGCACGGGGCGGGGGGAGGACGGCGGTCACCGGACGGGACTCCTCGGAGATCGGGGTCGACCGATCGTATTCCGGTGCGGCCGCCCCGCGGACAGCGGCCCGGTCAGTGCTCCGCTTCCGCCCCCGGCGCCTTCGCGGCCCGCGGTCCGCGGAAGCAGGCGGTGACCGACTTGCCGTGGGGACAGGGGCGGCTCTCCCACTCGTCGGCCAGTGCGTCCACGAGGAGCATGCCGCGTCCGCCGGTCCCCTCGGTCCCCGGGCTGCGGCGGGCCGGCAGCTCGGCCGACGTGTCGTGGACGGAGATGTGCAGACAGTTGTCGTCGCGGGACAGGGTCAACTGGGCGTTGCTGTGGGCGTGCTTGTGGGCGTTGGTGACCAGCTCCGACACGGTCAGCAGTACGGCGTCCGCCGTCTCGGGCGCCGTGGTGGTCCATCCCAGGGCGTCGAGGTGCTCCCGGGCCCAGTCCCGGGCAGCCTTCACCTGCCCGCCCATCGGCAGGGAACGCGCCCAGCCCACAGCGCGGACCGACGGCTCATCCATGAGGCTCCTTCCTGGTCACAACTGTGCGGCCCGGGGCTTCACGGACCCCGGACCGCTTCGGCGGGCGGCGGAAACGGTCAGCGGCGGCCGCCGCGGAGCCTGCCCAGCATCCGTTGGGCCTGCGCCCGGCGCCGGGGGTCGGCCGCGGCACGTCGCACCTGCTCCGTCGCGCGCCGTCCCTGAGGGCTGCCGGCGAACCGCTTGATGCGCTCCACGATTCCGGCCATGAGGGGCTCCTTTCCACGGGACCGTGTGCCGGCGACCCGGTCGGCCCGGTGCTCACTCGTCGGTCACCGCATATCGTCCTTGCCGGTACGTCCTCCGCTTACCCCCTGCAGGCGAACTCAGCCCTGCGACCGGCGGAACGGCCGCCTCACGTCTGCCGCAACGACTCGTACACCCCGGGCTCCAGCCCGAACGTCCAGGCCACCCCCTCCCGGGCGGTCCGCGTCGTCGGCGGCACCCGCAGCCAGTACGTGCGGTGGGTGCCGTCGGGCTCCGGTGTGGAGTTGACGACCTCCACCATCACGACCGCCTCGTCGCCGTCGAGTTCGACCCGCCATACGAAGGCGCCGGTCCCGGCCGCCGTACCGTTCGCCCGCTTTGTCGCCGTCGCCGTCGCCGTCGCCGTCGCCGTCGTCATCGTCAACGTCCCCTGTCCGCGCCGTTCGTCCGGTCCGTGCTCTTCATGCTGCTCGTGCTCTGGGTGCACTTCGTGTTCCCCACGCACTGGTGTCCCTCGTGGTGCTTTTCGCCCGCTCTGCTCAGTCGGCGACGATCCGTACGGAACCGGGGACGTACTCGCGCTGTCGGATCACGCGGTACCACCCTTGGGCAGCGGGATCGTCGCGTGTTCCTCGTGCACCACCCGGCCGCCCTCGGACAGATGCAGCAGCAGCGGCCCGAAGGGGCCCGACTCGCTCACCAGCTCGCCCTTGCCGACGACCGCGTGCGCATGCCCGGTGACCTCTCCCAGGGCCAGCACGAGCCGGCCCCGGACGTCACGCGGCTCCTTGGGCGCGTCCGGGACGTGCGCGGGCACCGCCTCGTCCGTGACGGGCACGATCAGCACGTCTCCCTGCCGGTACATGGATTTCCCCTCCACCCCGGCGCACGGTGCTCCGGGGTCAGTGGGAGGACCGTACGGGCCCCCACGGACAACAGCCCCTGGTCGGACCCGCCGTGGGGTGTTGTCAGTGGCTGTTGGTAGAACTGCTGCACGTACCGCCGGACGGCTCACATCCCGGGTTCCGCGGCGGCGCCGGACCTGGAATGCCATCCGTTCGTTCATCACCTGTCAGGAGCAGTCCGCATGACCCACGTCGCTCACCTCGAGGAGTTGTACGGCCTGCGCGTCTTCCACTCCCCCGGAGCGTCCGACACGGCGGCTGACCTGCCCCGGCCCGAGACCGTGGCCTGGCGGATCGCCACCGAGACGTACGACGCCGAGGAGACGTGGGAGGAGGTTTTCGCCCGGTTCTGTGCCATGGTCGACACGACGAAGGTGCGGGCCCTGATCGTGGGCCCCTGGGAAGGCGCGTACGACTCGGCCTCGTCCAAGGTCATAGAGGCGCTGCTGGCCGTGCGTGACCGCCTGCCCGCCCTGCGGGCACTGTTCCTCGGGGACATGATCTACGAGGAGGCCGAGATCTCCTGGATCACCCATGCCGACGTCTCCCCCCTGCTGGTCGGCTTCCCCGCCCTGGAGGAGTTCGGAGTGCGGGGCAGCCAGGGGCTGAAGTTCCCCGCAGTACGTCATGACGCGCTGCGCTCGCTGACCATGCAGAGCGGTGGTCTCCCGGTGGAGGTCGTCCGGGGCGTCGGGGCCAGCGAACTGCCCGCGCTGGAGCATCTCGACCTGTGGCTCGGCACCTCGTGGTACGGCGCCGACAGCGAAGTCGCCGACCTGGGACCGATCCTGTCCGGTGACCGCTTCCCGCGCCTGCGTCACCTCGCCCTGCGCAACAGCGAGATCCAGGACGAGGTCGCCGCCGCCGTGGCGTCCGCCCCGGTGGTCGCCCGCCTCGACGTGCTCGACCTGTCCATGGGCACCCTCAGTGACGAGGGCGCCGTTGCTCTCCTGGGCGGTCAGCCGCTGACCCACCTGAAGAAGCTCGACCTGCACCACAACTACCTCAGCGAACCCGTCCGGCAGCGCCTGACCGAGACCCTCGTGACCGCGGGCGTCGAGATCGACCTGGACCCGGACGACGCCGAGGAGGACGAGGACGACGGCACCGTCAACCGCTACGTGTCCGTCGGGGAGTGACGACCGCGTGATGCAGGCCCAGCCGCCGGCTCCGGTCCCGGTGCCCGCCCGGACCGGGCCGACCACCCCGACGGCCGGCCCGCCCGTGCGCTTTGCCGTGGTGGGAAACCCGGAGAACCGCAGGGTCACCCTCTTCGCCGACGGCGTACGCGCGGCCGGGCTGCCCGCACCGCGCGTCGTGTCCTGGGCCGAGGTCCTGCGTGCGGGCGGAGCCGACTTCGCGCCCGGAGAGACCGTCCGGCTCGACTCGCCCGGCGAGAACCCGGAGGTCGACCGGTTGCTGCGGGACGTCCAGGACCCCACGCGGGTCGAGGGCTCAACACGCTGGTACGCGCGGTTCACCCAGGTGGTCCGGGAACTGCGGGGCGGTGTCCGGCTCGACGACGCCGACGACCTGGCCGTCCTGTTCGACAAGAGGCGCTGCCACGCGGTCCTCGCGGCGGCGGGCGTCCCCGTGCCCCGATCGCCCACTTCGGGTGCCGACGCGGTTCCGGTCCGGGGCTGGAACGACATCCGCGCGGTCATGCGTGAGCACCGGATGCCGAGGCTCTTCGTCAAGCTCGCACACGGCTCCTCGGCCTCCGGCGTACTCGCCGTCGAGTCGGCGTCCGGCGGCCGCATCCGGGCCACCACGTCCGTCGAACTCACCTCGGACGGAGCCCTGTTCAACTCCCTCACACTGCGCCGCTACGAACGGGAGCGGGACATCGCCGCGATCGTCGACACGCTGGCCCCCGACGGCCTGCACCTCGAACGCTGGCTGCCCAAGGCCTCGCTGCGGGGCCGCGTCGCCGATCTGAGGATCTTGGTGGTGGCCGGCCGCGCGACCCACGCCGTGGTGCGGACCAGCACCTCACCACTGACCAACCTCCACCTCGGCGGAAGGCGCGGTGACCTGGGGGCGGTCCGCGAGGCCGTCCAGGCGGCGGGGAGGCAGTGGTCCGACGTCCTCGCCGTGTGCGAACGGGCGGCGGCCTGCTTCCCTCGCACCCTGTGCGTGGGCGTCGACCTGCTTCCGGCCATCGGCTGGCGCCGGTTCGCCGTCGGCGAGGTCAACGCCTTCGGCGACCTGCTGCCCGGGCTCACGGGCCTGCCGGGCAGCGGTGCGGAGGGCCTCGACACCTACACGGCCCAGATCGCCGCGGTCCTGCACCGCGCCGGCACCCCGGACGACCGCCACCTCCCGAGCCACCAGCGCCCCCCGCACGGAACAGGAACCACCGATGCACGCGCCTGACCCGAGGTCTCCCGCACCCCCGCCGCGGACTGCCGGCCCCGGCGCCCTCACCGGGCCTCCGGCGTCCCATCGACCGGACATGAACGAGATCGTCGGCAGCCACGACATCCTGCTCGTCACCCTCGACACCCTCCGCCACGACGTCGCCGCCGAACTCGCCGCCACCGGCCGCACCCCGAACCTCGCCCGCCTGCTGCCCGGCGGCCGCTGGGAGGAGCGGCACGCCCCGGGCAGCTTCACCTACGCCTCGCACCAGGCGATCTTCGCCGGCTTCCTGCCGACGCCCGCCACCCCCGGCCCGCACCCCCGCCTGTTCGCGGCCCGCTTCGCCGGCAGCGAGACCACGGCCGACGGCACCTTCGTGTACGACACCCCGGACCTGGTGTCGGGCCTGGCGAAGGAGGGCTACCGCACGGTGTGCATCGGCGGAGTCGGTTTCTTCAACCGGCGGGGCCCCTTGGGCTCGGTACTCCCCGGCATGTTCCAGGAGTCCCACTGGGAACCGGAGTTCGGGGTCGCCTCGCCCACCTCCTTCGAGGCCCAGGTGACCCGTGCGGAGGACGTCGTACGGGAGCTGCCCGAGGAGCAGCGCCTGTTCCTCTTCGTCAACGTGGCCGCCCTGCACCAGCCCAACTGGTTCCACCTGCCCGGCGCCACCCCGGCCGACGGCGACAGCCGCGCGACGCACGGCGCCGCCCTGGAGTACGTCGACCGGCACATCGGCCGCCTCTTCGCCGTCGCGAGCAGCAGGCGCCGCTGCTTCGCCGTCGTCTGCTCCGACCACGGCACCGCGTACGGCGATGACGGCTACACCGGCCACCGCATCGGCCACCCGTCCGTGTGGACCGTGCCCTACGCCCACTTCCTCCTGGACCACACCCCCGCCGAGGCCGCCCGATGACCATCGTCACCAGCCCCCACCCCCGCACCGCCGGAACGCACCCGGCGAGCCCCTACCAGAGCTACGTCTACGCCTACCCGCACAAGACCGCCTACCGGCAGCTCCCCGACCGCCCGCTCCTGCGCGACCTGTGGGCCGCCGAACCCAAGGACGCCCTCTCCCTCTATCTCCACATCCCGTTCTGCGAGGTCCGCTGTGGCTTCTGCAACCTCTTCACCCGCATCGGCGCCCCGGACGGCCTCACCGGCGCCTACCTGGACGCCCTGGACCGGCAGGCGGGCACCGTGCGGGAGGCCCTGGGCGAGCAGGACGGCGTACGGTTCGCCACGGCGGCCTTCGGCGGCGGCACCCCGACCTTCCTCACCGCCGCCGAACTCGAGCGGCTGTGCGACATCGCCGAACACCGCATGGGCGCCGACCTGCGTGCCGTCCCCCTGTCCGTGGAGGCCTCGCCCGCCACGGTCACCGCCGACCGGCTGGAGGTCCTCGCCGCGCGCGGCACCACCCGTCTCAGCCTCGGTGTCCAGAGCTTCGACGACACCGAGGCCCGCGCCGCCGTCCGGCCGCAGCGCCGCGCCGACGTCGAGGCGGCCCTCGGACGTGTCCGCGACGCCCGGATCCCCGTCCTCAACATCGACCTGATCTACGGCATCGACGGCCAGACCGAGCGGACCTGGCTGCGCTCCCTGGACGCAGCCCTGGCCTGGCACCCCGAGGAGCTCTACCTCTACCCGCTCTACATACGCCCCCTGACCGGCCTCGGCCGCCGTGCACCGGACACCGACCCGGCCTGGGACGAGCAGCGGCTGCGCCTGTACCGGCTGGGCCGCGACCACCTCCTCGCCCGCGGCTACACCCAGCAGTCCATGCGCATGTTCCGCCGGGCCGACGCCCCGCCGCAGGGCGCCGACGACTACGCCTGCCAGACCGACGGCATGATCGGCCTCGGCTGCGGCGCCCGCTCGTACACCGCCGGCCTGCACTACTCCTTCGACTACGCCGTCGGCATGCACGAGATCCGCGGCATCATCGACGACTACGTCTCCCGCCCGGCCGCCGACTTCGCCCACGCCGAGTACGGCCGCCGCATCGACACGGGCGAGGCCCGCCGCCGTCACCTCATCCAGTCACTGCTCCAGGCGGACGGCCTCGACACCGCCGACTACCGGGCCCGGTTCGGCAGCACGCCCCAGGACGACTTCGGCACCGAACTGTCCCGGTTCACCGGGCGCGGCCTGCTGGCGGACGACGGCCCGCACGCCCCGCTGCTGCGGCTGACCCAGGAAGGGCTCGCCCACTCCGACGCCATCGGTCCGGAGCTGTTCTCCCCGGCTGTCCGGGCCGCCATGGCCGCCTACGAGCGGAAGTGAGACCCGTCCAGTGAACCGTCCAGTGAACCGCCCCATGACCAGCCCCATGGACCTGACCGTGCTCTACCGAGGCCCGCTCGCCTCGTGCGACTACGACTGCCCGTACTGCCCCTTCGCCAAGCGCCGCGACAGCCGGGAGCAACTGCGCGCCGACCGCGCCGCCCTGGAGCGGTTCACCCACTGGGCCACCGCGCAGAACGGCGACCGCCTCTCCCTCCTCTTCACCCCCTGGGGCGAGGGGCTGGTCCGCTCCTGGTACCGGCGTGCCCTGACGGAACTCTCCCACCGGCCGCACATCCGGCGGGTCGCCATCCAGACCAACCTCAGCTGCCGCACCGACTGGCTCGCCGACGCCGACCTCGACACCCTCGCCCTGTGGTGCACCTACCATCCGGGGCAGACCCCGTACGACCGCTTTTCGGCCAAGTGCCACGAACTGGCCCGCCTCGGTGTCCGGTTCAGCGTCGGCATCGTCGGCCTGCCCGAGCATCTGGAAGCGGCCCGGCGGCTGCGTGCCGGACTGCCGGACCAGGTGTACCTGTGGGTCAACGCAGCCGAGGGCCACACCTACGACGACGCGGAGGCCGAGGTGTGGACCGGGCTGGACCCGCTCTTCCCCTACAGCCGCCGTCCCCACGCCAGTGCGGGTGCGCCCTGCCGCACCGGAGAGTCCGTGATCTCCGTCGACGGCGAGGGCACGGTCCGCCGCTGCCATTTCGTCCCCGACGAGCTGGGCAACCTCTACGACGGCAGCTACCGGGCGGCCCTGGGGCCGAGAGTCTGCCCTCTCAGCAGCTGCGACTGCCACATCGGCTATGTCCACCTGGAGACGCTGCCGCTGTACGACGTGTTCGCGGGCGGTGTCCTGGAACGTGTCCCCGCGGCGCCCGTGTGGCACTGATCGCGCGACCGGGTGGGTTTGTCTCCGAACTCAGCGGCAAGTCGGTGTCCATGAGTGAACAGAACAAGAGCGCGAATCAGAAGACCACTTCCACCCGGGCCGCCGCCTCCAAGGCCCGCAACGCCACGGAGAAGGCGACCGCTCCCGCCGAGCAGGCGGCCGGCGGCGCCGTCGGCAAGGCGGCTGACGTCGCGTCAGCGGCCAAGTCGGGTGCCGAGCGCGCGGCCGGAGCGGCGAACGGTGCCGTGCAGAGCGCGGCCAAGGGCGTCGAGGCGGGCCGCCGGGCGGTCGTCACGACCTCGGGCCAGGTCGCTGCCACCGCCGTGACCGCCTGGACGGTCCTCACCAACCGCAAGCTCGTCGCCGCCGGTGTCGGTGCGGGCCTGATCGTGCTGAGCGCCGCGTCCTACGCGGTGGGGCGCCGTGCGGAACGCCACACCCACGGTCCTCTCACGCGCATGACCGGCGGACGCATCTGACCCAGGGGCGGGGCGGGGCGGACGGCTCCACTCGCGCGGTGCGGCCTCGAAGAGGAAGGATGTGTTCGCAAGCGCAGAATCAATCCCTGTCAAGGAGTGGGCACATGCAGCACGAGCGAGCGGGCGGCCCGGCCCGCCCCGAGGACCTCGTCGACGTCGCTCGGCTGGTCACGGCGTACTACGCGGTGCACCCGGACCCCCAGGACGCGGGACAACGTGTCGCGTTCGGGACGTCGGGGCACCGCGGTTCGTCCCTGGCGGGCGCGTTCAATGAGGACCACATCGCCGCGACCAGCCAGGCCATCTGCGAGTACCGCGCCGACCGGGGCACCGACGGCCCGCTCTTCCTGGGCGCCGACACCCACGCGCTGTCCGAGCCCGCGCGGGTCACCGCCCTGGAGGTGTTCGCGGCCAACGGGGTCACGGTGCTCATCGACAGCGCCGACGGCTACACGCCGACCCCCGCGGTCTCGCACGCGATCCTCAACCACAACCGAGGCCGCACCACCGGCCTCGCGGACGGCGTCGTCGTCACCCCGTCCCACAATCCACCCGCCGACGGCGGCTTCAAGTACAACCCGCCCAGCGGCGGCCCCGCGGACTCGAAAGCGACCGGCTGGATCCAGGAGCGGGCCAACGACATCATCCAGGGCGGCCTCAAGGACATCCGGCGCGTCCCCTACGCCCGCGCCCTCACCGCCCCCGGCACCGGCCGCTACGACTTCCTCGGCACCTACGTCGCCGACCTGCCGAGCGTGCTGGACCTGGAGGCGATCCGGACGGCAGGCGTCCGTATCGGGGCCGACCCGCTGGGCGGGGCGTCCGTCGCCTACTGGGGCCGGATCGCCGAACAGCACGGCATCGACCTCACGGTGGTCAACCCCCTCGCCGATCCCACCTGGCGGTTCATGACCCTGGACTGGGACGGCAAAATCCGTATGGACTGCTCGTCGCCGCACGCCATGGCGTCTCTCATCGCGCAGCGCGACCGCTTCGACATCGCCACCGGCAACGACGCGGACGCCGACCGGCACGGCATCGTCACCCCGGACGCCGGCCTGATGAACCCGAACCACTACCTCGCCACGGCCATCCAGTACCTCTACGCGCACCGCGAGCAGTGGCCCGCCGGGGCCGGTGTCGGCAAGACGCTGGTGTCCTCCGCGATGATCGACCGGGTCGCCGCCGACCTGAAGCGCGAACTGGTCGAGGTGCCCGTCGGCTTCAAGTGGTTCGTCGACGGACTGGCGGGCGGCACCCTCGGCTTCGGCGGTGAGGAGTCCGCCGGCGCCTCTTTCCTGCGCCGCGACGGCTCGGTGTGGACCACCGACAAGGACGGCATCCTTCTCGCGCTGCTCGCCTCCGAGATCACCGCGGTCACCGGCAAGACGCCTTCCGAGCACTACGCCGCGCTCACCGCACGCTTCGGCGAGCCCGCCTACGAGCGGATCGACGCCCCGGCGACCCGGGAGGAGAAGGCCCGCCTGGCGAAGCTCTCTCCCGCACAGGTCACCGCCGACACCCTCGCCGGGGAGGCGGTCACCGCGGTGCTCACCGAGGCTCCCGGCAACGGCGCGTCCATCGGCGGCATCAAGGTGACCACGGCCAACGCCTGGTTCGCGGCCCGCCCTTCGGGCACCGAGGACGTGTACAAGATCTACGCCGAGTCCTTCCAGGGGCCCGGTCACCTCCGCCGGGTGCAGGAGGAGGCCAGGGCCGTGGTGCTGTCGGCGCTGGGCGGCTGACCGGCTCCGTACCGCCCGGCTGCCGCTCGTACCCGGCGGGGGTTCGCCGTCGGCCGTGTGCCGCAGCCGGGCCGAGTGTCGCCGCTCGGCGTGCGGGGCCCGGCGGTGCGTCAGCCCGCCCGCACCGCCGAGGCGGTCGGGGAGGGGGAGGCGAAGCCGGACGGGACGGACGTCGCCGTGGGCAGCTCCGCGGGGACGTCCTCCGACTGCTGCAGCACCGTGTCGCCGGGCCCCTGGTCCGAGCCGCCCGCACCGGTGGACAGCTGGGACCAGGCGCCCAGGGCCAGCGCGATCGCGGCGGCCGTGCCGACGACCCGGCAGACCCGGCGCACCCTGGCCCGCCCGTCCAGGTTCCGCCACGACGGACCCTCCCACGGGTCGTCGGGATGCCACAGATCGCCGACGGCGTCCGTGTCATCGGTGGCCTGACGCTCCGTCCGGTCGCGTGCGTCCCTGACGGCCGGCCGCGGCTGCCATCCCGACGCACGCTGCAGGGCGGAGGGTTCGACGGGGGCGGTGGTACGAATGGCGTGTTCGTTGTCCGTGAGGAACCGCTGCCAGACCTCGTTCGGCACCGACGGCGTCCTGTCCCCGTCCTCCGGCGTCTCGCCGTCAGGTCGCTGCGCGGTCACGTCCGTTCCTCTCCGGTGAGGAGCCCGTCGAACACACCTCAGCTCACTCGCACCAGGATCCTGGGCAGGATCATCCCACAGCACGAAAGCGTCGGGCCAGGGGCCGGCGCCCCGGATGCCGCCGCCCGGACCGGGGGACTCGATTGCGTAAAGGTCCGAGGTGGGGGCCGGAGCGCGCCCACGACCACTGCATAGTCTAACGGTGGGGGAGGGGCGTCTGCGGAGGAATCGGACGGCTCTCGAGTGCCTCGACACCACTGGAGCAGGTCATGACCGACGAGAAGCCGCCATCGAGTCAGACGGCGCTGCTCTGGATGCCGTTCGTGGTGATGGCAGTGGTCACGATCATGGACGTCCTGGTCGGACCGGGGGTGGGCCTGCTGCCCCTGGTGGCGGTCGGCCCCGCCTTCGCCGGACTCGTCGGCGGCTGGCGCCGTACCGTGGTGATCGGCGCACTGGCCCTGCTGCTGTGCGTGGGACTGGGCCTGTACAACGGGCTGTTCGCGGAGCGTCGCGGGTACACCGCCATGGTGTCCGTGGCAGGGGTCACCGGCGTCGGCATCGCGGCCGCGGTCATGCGCTCCCGCCGGGAGGCGGAACTGGCGAGCATGCGGTCGATCGCGGAGGTCGCGCAGCGCGTGCTGCTGCGGCCGGTGCCGCTGAACGCGGGAGCGTTCCAGGTGGCGGTCTCCTACACGTCCGCCGTCGCCGAGGCCCGTATCGGCGGCGACCTCTACGAGGTGGTGGCCTCGCCGCACGGGGTCCGGGTGATCGTCGGCGATGTCCAGGGCAAAGGGCTGGCCGCGGTGGAGACGGCCGCCGTGGTGCTCGGTGCCTTCCGGGAGGCCGCCTACGACGAGCAGGAGCTGGCAGGAGTCGGCGAGCGGGTGGAACGCAGCGTGGCCCGGGAACTGGAGGGCGAGCGGTTCGTCACCGCCGTCCTCGCCGAGATCGACGTGGGCCAAGACCTCGTCCTTCTGAACTACGGGCACCCACCTCCCCTGCTCGTACGGTGCGACGGCGGCATCGACTTCCCGGAGCCGCCGTCGTACGCCCTGCCGCTGGGCCTGACCGCGCACGGCACCGAAGGGCCGGAGCCCTTCACGGTGGGGTTCGAGCCCGGTGAACAACTGCTGCTGTACACCGACGGTGTCACCGAGGCGCGTGACGTGGACGGCCGCTTCTATCCGCTGGGCGAGCGCACGCATCTGTTGAAGGAGCCCGACACGCACCGCGCCCTCGATGCCCTGCGCGAGGACCTGGTCCGGCATACCGGCGGGCCGCCCGGTGACGACGCCGCGATGCTCCTGCTGCGCCACCGACGGCACGGCGACGGGAACCCGCCCCCGCCCGGCGGCCGAGCCGCGGCTTCGGCGGCGCACGGGCCGGACGAGGACCGGGGCGAGGTACACAGGATCCATGGCACGCTCCCAGGACTGTGGTCCTCCCGCATCCTCGACGGCTGTGGCCACTGGATCCAGTAGGAGCGGCCCGAGGAGACCAACACGATCCTCACGGACTGGCTCGCGGCACTGCCCGCCCGCTGAGAGCGGGGGTTCGCCGCAGCACACCGGAGCGAGCGGCCGGGCTTCAAATATGCATGCTAACTTCCTATTTGAGAGATCCTGTGCACAGGACGCACAGGACGCACAGGACGCACAGGACGGTGACACCCGATGACGGCAGACGACGGCGACGCCACCACCGGGCGCGGGGGCGACGTCCCGCTGCCCCGAATGCTGTGCGACACGGCCGCGCTGGCGGCGCTCGAGGGTGCGTCGGCCGGCGCTCTGTGGCGGCTCGCGGAGTCCGGCCGGCAACTCGACGCCAACGTCGTACGCATTCCGCCCGGCCGACAGGTCGACACCCACCGCGAGCCCGACCTCGACGTACTCCTCCTGGTTCTGGCCGGTGAGGGCTCGCTGACCGCGCCCGACGGAACGCAGCCCCTGCGTGCGGGCATCCTGACCTGGCTTCCGCACGGTTCCACACGCGCTCTCGCCGCCGGCGAGCAAGGGCTGACCTACTTGACCGTGCACCGCCGCCGCCCCGGCATGCAGATCAAGTCGTCGGGTACGACGGCGCCTTCGGCCGACCGGACCCAGTAGCGGTGACCAGGCGGAACTTTCACCCGGAAGGCGTAACTCGAGCCAACAAAGTGATAACAGCGGACAACTTCTGAACGCTTTGAGCGGTCTAGTCCGCCATGAAGATCTCTTTCCTGATCCACAACGCCTATGGCATCGGAGGCACGATCACCACCACGTTCAATCTCGCCGCCGCGCTGGCCGAACGGCACGACGTGGAGATCGTCTCCGTGTTGCGGCACAGGGAGCGGCCCAACCTCACCCCGCACCTCGACGTGCGACTGCGGCCCCTGGTGGATCTCAGGAGGGAGAAGGACGATCCCCGGCACGGAAGACCGGCCAAAGTGTTCCCGTCGGCCGAGTACCGCTACCACCAGTACAGCGAGTTGACGGATCAGCGGATCGCCGAATGCCTGGAGTCCATCGACGCCGACGTGGTCATCGGGACCCGGCCGGGGCTCAACGTGCACCTCGCGCTCCAGGCCCCTGAGCACGTCGTACGCGTCGGCCAGGAGCACCTCACCCTGAACAACCACCCGCCCCGGCTGCGTACCACGCTGCGCCGCGCCTACCGCCGCCTCGACGTGCTCACCACCGTCACGGAGGCGGACGCCGACTCCTACCGGCGCAAGATGAGGCTGCCCGGGGTGCGTGTGGAGGCCCTCCCGAACAGCGTCCCCGACCCCGTACTGCCCGCCGCGGACGGCACTGCCAAGGTGGTTGTCGCGGCGGGCCGGCTGGTCCGGGTCAAGCGCTACGACCTGATCATCAGGGCATTCGCCCGGGTCGTGGCCGCCCATCCGGACTGGCAGCTGCGCATTTACGGCAAAGGTGAGGAACAGGCCGCGCTGCGCAGCCTGATCGAGTCGCTCGGCCTGTGGAACAACGTCTTCCTCATGGGCGCGACGACTCCGATGGAGGCCGAGTGGGTCAAGGGCTCCATCGGCGTGGCCGCGTCCAACTTCGAACCGTTCGGCATGACCATCGTCGAGGCGATGCGCTGCGGACTGCCCGTCGTGAGCACCGACTGCCCCTACGGGCCCGGTGAGATCATCAAGGACGGCGTCGACGGCCGGCTGGTGCCCGTCGATGACGCCGACGCCCTCGGCGAGGCCCTGCTGGACCTCGTCCGCGACGACGAACGGCGCCGCCGCATGGGCAGGGCCGCCCTCGACAACGCCCGCCGGTACGCCCCCGGACCCGTCGTGGCACAGGCCGAACGCCTCGCCGGGGAGGCCGTGGCGGCCCGAAGCACCGGCCGGCGCCCCGGACCGGACGGCGGCCGGGTCCACCTGGCCCTGTCCGGCCAGGGCCACGCCGCCGCAGACCTCGCCCTCACCGCCGCCTCCGAGGCGCTGCGCACCTTACGGAAGGGACGCCGATGAGCACCGCCCAGGACACGAGCGCACCGCGCGCCCACTGCACGGTCGACGCCGACGGCCGGACCACCTTCCGCGTCGCGCTCCGCTCGGCCGGGCGCCCCCTGCTGGCCCTGGTGCCGAGACCGAAGAAGAACGCGCCGCAGCAGCCGACGCGCCTCCTCGACCTCGAATCCCACGGCGCCGACGGCGACCTCCGCGCGGTGCTCGAACCGCTGCCGGCCCTCGCCGAGGGCCGCTGGGACGCGTACCTGATGAGGGAACCGGACGCCGTACGGGAACGGCTGCGCCCAGGGCTGCGGGACCTGCGCGCCCTCGTCGACGGAAGTCTGCGGGAGCGGCCGTCCCCGGTGGCCGTCCGGGTCCCCTACGCCACGAAGGACGGGTTCCTGGCTGTCCGGGCCTGGCTGCGCCCCGCCCACGCCGAGGCCGGCCGCCTCGACCTCGCGGACGGGGCGATGACGGTCCACGCACGCCTGCACGGCGCCGAACTGTCCGACGACGCCACCGTGGTGCTCCGGTTGCGCAGCGACAGGAGCACCACGCGCTGCTTCCCGCTGCGGACCGAGGGCAGCGCCTTCTCCTTCACCGCGCCCTTCGGGGAGCTGACCGGTGGAGAGCCCGGCGACCAGATCTGGGACGCCTTCCTCCGGCCCGCCGCCGGTGCCCCGCCGGTCCGGATCAGCCGGCTCCTCGACGACATGGCCGACCGCAAGAAGGTATGCGTGTACCCGGCGCTCACCGTAGGCGAAGCCGCCGTGCGCCCGTACTACACCGTCGACAACGACCTCGCCGTCGAGGTGACCGCCGTGCACTGAACAGATCCCGTACCGGCCGTGTGACGAGTCGTACGCGCCGGTGCAGGTCACCGTCGTCGGCAGGAAGGGCGTACAGCTTCGGCGGGTTGACCATGATGGCCTCCCGGGCGCTGCGGGCGATGACGACCGCGGCCTCCTCGGAGGGGTCGGGGTTCTCCTCGCGGTGCGGCACGAACGGGAGTACGAAGATGTAGTCGCCGGGCGAGGTGCGCAGCCGCACCTCCTCCGTCCCGTCCGGGAACACGAACTCGGGGTGCCCGCTCACCCCGTGGATCACTCTCTCGGACTCTTCATGGTGGTGGTCGAAGGAGGCGGCGGGGACCAAACGGGTCTGTCTCTTCCAGACTTTCCCGGCTCCCACGGTCTTCCCGCCGGCCGCAGCGGACCGGCGCACGCCGCCGGTCCGGGCCATGCCCCCACAGCCCCGCGGCCCTTGCGCCCTCACCGTACCGACCCTCACGAGGCACGTCCCCACGCCCCGAGCGATCGTTATGATGGCCGGTATCGTTCAAACGAACATTCAGGCTCGGGGAGGCCCCATGCGGGAGCCGGTCGATCTGCGCAGACAGCGGATCCTCGCTGCGATCGAGGCCAGGGGATCGGCCCGGGTGACCGACCTGGCCTCAGAACTCCAGGTGTCGGTCGTGACGGTCCGGCGGGACGTCGAGGAACTGGCGCGCGAGGGCCGGCTGCGCCGCGGCCACGGCGTCGTCCGGTCCGCTTTGCCGGCCCAGGAGTTCCCGGCCCGGGGCCTGCCGGGGGGCGAACTCTCCCCGTTGGCCCCGCCGGACGGGCACGCGGTGGCCGTGGTGGTCCCGGAGCGGCACTCGTACCTGTACGAGGCCCTGTACGGTGCCCGCAGCGCGCTCGAGGCGGCCGGCCGCCGCATCGCGCTGCACATCGCGCCCCATGTGCCGGGCGCGGAAAGGCCGTTGGTGGAGCGGGCGCTCGCGGACGGCGTCGCCGGCCTCCTGCTGGCCCCGCGCTGGCGCACCCGGGCCGACGAGGAGGCCGACCAGGACTGGCTGGCCGCACTGGACGTGCCCGCGGTACTGATGGAACGGCGGCCGCGGCCGGGCAGCGTCCTGCATGCGATGGACTCGGTCTGCTCCGATCACGAGTACGGCGCCCGCCTCGCCGTGGAGCACCTGGTGGGCCTCGGCCACCGCAGAATCGTGTTCGCCACCCGGGAGGACAGCCCCACCGCGCGTACCCTGCGATCCGCCTTCGCCCGGATCGCCCAGGAGCATCCGCTGGTGGAGGCCGCGGCGTGGACGCTGAGCGCCCCGGACGCCGGCCCCGGAGGGCCGTACCGCGCCGACACGCCCGGAGACCTGTACGCGCGGCTGCGCGCGCTGGAGGCCACCGCGGCGGTGCTGCACGGCGACGTGGACGCGCTGATGCTCGTGCACCACCTGGCGGACAACGGAGTGCGGGTGCCCGAGGACTGCTCCGTCGTGGCGTACGACGACGTGGTGGCCGGACTCGGCACCACACCCCTGACCGCGGTCGCCCCGCCCAAGGCGGAGGTGGGCCGGGCCGCGGCGGAGCTGCTGCTCCAGCGCCTCGACGGGCCGCGTGGCGAGTTCGCCCCGGTGGTCCGGCGCATCGAACTCCTGCCGACGCTGACCGTGCGCGGATCGACCCGCGTCGTCACGGCGAACTCGGGCTGACCGTACGGGCCGGACCGCAGGGTCCCGCCCCGGTGGTCCGGCCCGTACGTCCGCCCCTGCGGGCGGCCTCCAGGAGCAGGGCCGGAGAACACGAGTCACACCGAATGAGTGTTTAAGCGTTTTGCTTTCTTCTGGTCGATCTATTGACCGTTTGCCGGTCGGGCATTGACGATTCCACTGTCCCGAACAGTCGCTGTCTCGAACAGAAGTGTCCCCGACACGCAGGAGCCGCGGGAGGCACCATGCCCGATCGACGTCCCCGTCGATCCGTGCTCGCCGCGATGGCCGCCGTACCGCTGACAGGAGCCCTGAGCGCCTGCACCGGGGAAGCGGACGCACCGTCGCGCAGCAGCACGGCGAAGAGCCGCAAAGCCACGCACATCACCTGAGCCGCCGAAAGGCAGGCGACACCCTCATGACCGCGATCACCGAGCAACCCGTGCGGGCCCCGCACCCGGTGCCCCCACCGCCGGCCGTGTCCGCAGGACCGCCCGGCGCCGCCGACTGAGTGCCTGCGGCGTGCTGATGACGCCCTTCTTCGCTCTCCTGCTCATCGTTTTCCTGATCCCCGTCGGCACCGCCGTGTACCTCAGCTTCTACAGCGACGACCAGCTCGGCCTCGGCTTCGGCCCCGAACGCACCGTCTTCGTCGGCCTGCGCAGCTACGCGGCCGTGCTGACCGACCCGGCCTTCCTCGGCGGACTCGACACCGTGGGCCTGTACTGCCTGATCCGCCTCCCGCTGATGGTCGCCGGGGCCCTCGTCCCCGCCTTCGCCCTGCTCCAGCGCTTCTGGCGCAGCGGTCTGACCGCCGGCGCCGTGAAGTGACCCGCTCACAGAAGGAGTTCCGCCCCCACCATGACCGAGCACCTGTCCGGCCCCGTCCTCCGACCCCGTGCCGCACTGGCCATGTACCCGGACGTCGCCTCGGCCGTCCTCGACGCCGAGTCGCACGCGGCCCTCGCCGCGCTGTGCGATCCAGTACCCCTCCCGGTGCTGGACGACTTCACCACACCCCGGGCGCGCGCCGTGCTCGCCGACGTCGACCTGCTGGTCACCGGCTGGGGCTGCCCGCCCCTGGACGCCGAGGTCCTGCGGGCCGCGCCCCGCCTGCGCGCCGTCGTGCACGCCGCGGGCAGCGTACGCGGCCATGTCACCGACGCCTGCTGGGAGCGCGGCATCGAGGTCTCCTCCGCCGCCGCGGCCAACGCCGTGCCGGTCGCCGAGTACACCCTCGCCATGATCCTCCTCACCGGAAAGCGGGCACTGGAGAGCGCGCGCGACTACCGCAGCGCCCGCGCCCGGCCCGACTGGCTGCGCCCCGACCGCTCCACCGGCAACCACCGCCGCACCGTGGGCATCCTGTCGGCCTCCCTCATCGGCCGCCGCGTCATCGACCTGCTGCGCCCGCACGACATCGACGTCCTGCTCCACGACCCGTACGTCGACGAGAGGGGAGCGGTAGAACTCGGCGTGCGCCGGGTGGAGTTGGCGGAGCTGTTCCGGCACTCCGACACGGTCAGCGTGCACACCCCGCTGCTGCCCGAGACCCGTGGCCTGGTCAGCCGCGAACTGATCGACTCCATGCGGCCCGACGCCGTACTCGTCAACACGGCCCGCGGCGCCGTCGTCGACCAGGACGCGCTCACCGACGCGGCGCTGGCCGGCCGCATCCGTGCCGTGCTCGACGTCACCGAACCCGAAGTCCTGCCGCCCGAGCACCCGTTGTGGAGTTGCGAGAACGTCCTGCTCACCCCCCACCTCGCCGGTTCCCAGGGCAACGAGCTGCGCCGCCTGGCCGATCTCGCGCTCGCCGAGATCGCGAGCTGGGCCGCCGGCGACGGCTTCCTCCACCCCGTACGACGCGAAAGGCTGGCCTTCCTCGCATGAGCATCCCCTTTGAACTGCCCCCGGAGAACCACGACCTGAGCCCGCACACCGGCTACACCCGCGCCCACTGGGAGGCCGCCGCGGACGGGCTCCTCAGCGCGGCCTGGCGCTGGAGCACCCCCGGCCACGCCCTGCTGGACCTGCCGGGACGCCCCTCCCGCTCGGGCGTGCGCTCCGACGGCCTCGAGGGGTACGCGAGGACGTTCCTCGCCGCCGCCTTCCGGGTGGCCGGCGCGGACGGGGACGACCCGCAGGACCTGCTGGAGCGCTACGCGAGCGGACTCGCCGCCGGCACCCGTACCCCGGGTCGTGACGACACCGAGTCCTGGCCGCTGATCCTGGACTTCATGGTGCAGGGCCAGCCCATGGTCGAGTCCGCGTCGATCGCCCTCGGCCTGCGCCTGACCGTCCCCTGGCTGTGGAAGAACCTCGACCCGGGTGTGCAGGACCGCGCCGAGGAATGGCTGCGGGGCGCGCTGCGGCACACCCCCGCGCCGAACAACTGGTACCTCTTCCCGTACACCGTCGCCGGGTTCCTCGAGTCCGTCGGCCGCGGCGACCGCGAGACGGCCGAGGCCCGGCAGCGCGCGGTGGAACATCTCGAGAACTGGTACCGGGGCGACGGCTGGTACACCGACGGGGAGATGCCGGCCTTCGACCACTACAACGGATGGGCCCTGCACCTCTACCCGGTCCTCGACGCCCACCTCTGCGGCGACGCCGACGCACTGGCCCACTACGGCGCCCGGCTGCGCGCCCATCTGGAGGGCTTAGCCCTGATGTTCGGCGCGGACGGGGCGCCGATGCACTACGGGCGGTCCCTCACCTACCGTTTCGCCGCCGCGTCGGCCGTCGCGCTGGGCGCGGTGACCGGTCACAGCCCGCTGACCCCCGGAGCCTCGCGCCGCATCGCCGACGGCAGCCTGCGTTACTTCCTCGACCGGGGTGCGCTGACCGACGACGGACTGCTGAGCCTGGGCTGGCACGGTCCGCACGACGCCGTACTGCAGACCTACTCGGGCCCCGCGTCCCCCTACTGGGCGTCGAAGGCCTTCGTCGCCCTGCTCGCCCCCGCCGGCCACGCCCTGTGGACGGACCGCGAGGAGCCCGCGCCGGTGGAAGTGGCCGACCGGGTGCTCGCCCTGCCCGCGCCCGGACTGCTCCTCCAGGCGACCCGGGCCGACGGAGTCGTCCGTCTGCACAACCACGGCAGCCACCATGTGAGCCCCTACCAGGCAGAGTCGGCCGCCGAGGACGACCCGCACTACGGGCGCCAGGCCTACTCGACCCGCACCGGCCCGACCGCGACCGGGAACGTCGCCGACAACCACCTGTCCGTGGTGGTCGGCGGCCGGCCCAGCGTCCGCCGCCGCGTCCACCCGTTGGGGGCCGGACAGGGCGACGGGTGGGGCTGGGCGGCCTCCTGGCACCGGCCGGTGTTCGCCGGCGGCCCGCCGATGGTGCCGGGCCTGCGGGTGGAGAGCGTCACGGTGGTCCACGGCCGTCACGAACTGCGGGTGCACCGGGTGGTGGGGGCACCGGCGGACTCCCTCGTCACGCACACCGGCTGGGCCACCGGACCCGACGAGCCGCTGGTCTCGGCCCTGCACGGCCTGCACGGATGGGACGATCCCGCCGCCGACCCGATCCGCGCCCCCCAGGGCACGGCCTTCACCCGCTGGGCCCGGGTGCCCCGGCTCAGCGGCCGCTCCCACGGCACGACCGTGCACGCCAGCCTGGCGAGCCTGACCGCCGAACCCGACCCACGGCCCCTGACGGACGCGGTCCAGGAGGTCCGGGTGGACGGGGGGAGCACGGTCGAGGTCGTGTGGGCCGGGTGCGGAGCCCGCACCCGGGTTACGTTCGACCCGGTGGGGGTCCGCCACACGGATCAGTGACTGAGGGCGGGCTTCGGGTCCGTGTCGAACCGGTGCAGGGCAGGGGCGCCGTCCGGAAGGGCGGCGCCTCCGGCGTGTCCGGACCCTGGTCCGTCGAGGGCCGTTGTGTCCATGCCATTGACAAGTGAGGCAGGAGACCGAAACTCTCACTCCAGGAGCCGCAAGAAATGAATGAGTAGCCGCAAAAGACGTACGGCTGGTCGGCATTCTGTAGCAGGCGCCCCTGTCTGCCCGGATGCCCGCCTGCCCCGTCGCCCGTCCGCACCCGGCCGGCTCCGTCCTGCTCCTGTTGTGTACGTGCTGCTCCTGTGCACGCCCTGCTCCGCCGTACGTCCCGCACTCGCCCGACCACGCCCCAGCACCCGCCGTGGAACGAGGACTTCATGAGACGGAAGCGATTCGGCCCCCGGACGATCACCGGCCTGCTCCTGGCCGGTCTGGTCGCCGTCGGTCTCCACCCCGCACCGGCCATCGCCGCGCAGCCGGCCGTCCGCGGGCCCAACCTGGCGCTCGGCAAAAGCGTCACAGCCGGTGGCTCCCACCCCGGCCATCCCGTCACCAACGTGACCGACGGCAGCCAGCAGACCTACTGGGAGGGCCCCGCGGGGTCCTTCCCGCAGCCGGTACGCGTCGACCTCGGCGGCACCGTCGAGGCCGACCAGGTGGTCCTGAAACTGCCCACCGGCTGGGAGGCCCGTACCCAGACCCTCACCGTCGAGAGCAGCACCGACGGCACCTCCTTCACCACCCTGTCCGCCTCCGCCGCCCGCGGCTTCGACCCCGACGACGGCAACACGGTCACCGTGGATTTCGCCTCCCGCGACCTGCGCCACATCCGTGTAAGGGTGACCGCCAACACCGGCTGGAACGCAGCCCAGTTGTCCGAGATCGAGGTCTACGACAGTGACGCCGGCACCGACCCCGAGCAACCCCCGGCCAATGGAACCAACCTGGCGCTGAACAAGCCCGTCCAGGCTTCCTCCACCGTGCACCAGTTCGTGGCGAGGAACGCCAACGACGGTCAGACGGAAACCTATTGGGAGTCATCGGGCCATCCCGCCACACTCACGGTCCAGTTGGGCGCGAACGCAGATCTCTCCGGCGTCGTCGTGAAGCTCAACCCCGCCACGGCCTGGGAAACCCGGACACAGAGCATCGAAGTCCTCGGACGCGAGCAGACGGCGAGCGGCTTCACCTCGATCAAGGCCCGCGCCGACTACACGTTCAACCCCGCCTCAGGCGGCAACACGGTCACCATCCCGGTCACCGGCCGCCATGCCGACGTACAGCTGAGATTCACCCACAACTCCGCCGGATACGGCGCCCAGATCGCCGAACTGGAGGTCATGGGGACCGCCGCTCCCCACCCCGATCTCGTCGTCACCGACCTCACCTGGACGCCCGCGACCCCCACCGAGTCCGACGCCGTCACCGTCCGCGCGACCGTACGCAACGCCGGCACCGCCGCGTCCCCCGCCTCCAGGCTGGACGTCAACCTCGAGGGCACCGTCGCCGGCAGTGCCCCGGTCGGCGCGCTCGCCGCCGGCGCCTCCGCGACTGTCTCCGTGGACGTGGGCAAGCGGGCCCGGGGCACCTACACGGTGTCCGCCGTGGTCGACCCCACGGACACCGTTTTCGAGCTGGACGACACCAACAACAGCCGCACCGCCACGGACAGACTGACCGTGGCCCAGAGCCCCGGACCCGACCTGGAGGTCCGCGCGATCGCGAGCGACCCGGCGAGCCCTGCCACCGGTGCCGCCGTCTCCTTCACGGTCACCGTGCACAACCGGGGCACCTCGGCCGTACCCGCCGGCTCCGTCACCCGGCTGGAGGTGGGAGGCCGTACCCTCGACGGCACGACCGGGGCGGTCGCCGCGGGCGCGAGTGTCCCGGTCACCGTCGACGGAACCTGGACCGCCACCGGCGGGTCGAGCATCCTCACCGCGACCGCGGACGCCACCGACAGAGTCGTCGAGACCAACGAGAACAACAACATCCTCACCCGCTCCCTCGTCGTCGGCCGCGGTGCCGCCGTGCCGTACACCGAGTACGAGGCGGAGGACGGTACCTACCAGGGAACGCTCCTGACAGCCGACCCCAAGCGGACGTTCGGCCACACCAACTTCGCCACCGAGTCCTCCGGCCGCAAGTCCGTCCGCCTCAACTCCACTGGCCAATATGTGCAGTTCACCTCTTCGGGGCCGACCAACTCAATCGTCGTACGCAACTCGATCCCGGACGCCCCGGGCGGCGGCGGCACCGAGGCCACCCTGAGCCTGTACGCGGACGGCGAGTTCGTTCAGAAGATCGGCCTCAGCTCCAAGCACAGCTGGCTGTACGGCAACACCGACCAGCCCGAAGGGCTCACCAACACCCCGCAGACCGACGCCCGCAGGCTGTTCGACGAGTCCCACGCCCTGCTCGGCCGGAGCTTCCCGAAGGGCACCACCTTCCGGCTCCAACGCGACAACGACGACACTGCCGCGTTCTACATCGTCGACCTGATCGACCTGGAGCAGGTCGCACCGCCCACCGACCGGCCTGCGGGCTGTGTCTCCATCACCGAGTACGGCGCGATCCCGGGCGACGGGATCGACGACACGGACGCCCTTCAGCGGGCCGTGGCCGCCGACCAGAACGGGCAGATCGACTGCGTGTGGATCCCGCCGGGCCAGTGGCGGCAGGAGCAGAAGATCCTCACCGACGACCCGCTCGACCGCGGGCAGCACAACCAGGTCGGCATCCGCGACGTCACCGTGCGGGGCGCCGGCATGTGGCACTCCCAGTTCCACACCCTCACCCCGCCGCACCAGTCGGGCGGCATCAACCATCCGCACGAGGGCAACTTCGGCTTCGACATCGACGACAACACCCAAATCTCGGACATCGCCATCTTCGGCTCGGGCACCATCCGCGGCGGCGACGGCGGAGCCGAGGGCGGGGTGGGTCTGAACGGCCGGTTCGGCGAGAACACGAAGATCAGCAACGTGTGGATCGAGCACGCCAACGTGGGAGCCTGGGTGGGCCGCGACCACAGCAACATCCCCGAGCTGTGGGGCCCCGCCGACGGGCTGGAGTTCACCGGGATGAGGATCCGCAACACCTACGCGGACGGCGTCAACTTCGCCAACGGCACCCGCAACTCACTCGTGGAGAACTCGTCGCTGCGCAACACCGGCGACGACGCGCTGGCCGTCTGGGCGAGCAAGTACGTCAAGGACCCGTCCGTCGACATCGGCCACGACAACCACTTCCGCAACAACACCGTCCAACTGCCCTGGCGCGCCAACGGCATCGCGGTCTACGGCGGTTACGGCAACACCATCGAGAACAACCTGATCCACGACACGATGAACTACCCGGGCATCATGCTGGCGACCGACCACGACCCGCTGCCCTTCTCCGGACGGACCCTCATCGCCAACAACGAACTGCACCGTACCGGCGGAGCCTTCTGGAACGAGGACCAGGAGTTCGGTGCCATCACCCTGTTCGCACAGGGGCCGGACATCCCGGGAGTGGTGATCCGCGACACCGACATCCACGACTCGACGTACGACGGCATCCAGTTCAAGACGGGCGGCGGCGCCATGCCGGACGTCCGGATCAGCAACGTCACGATCGACAGGTCCAACAACGGGTCCGGCATCCTCGCCATGGGCGGCGCCCGGGGCAGCGCCACTCTGACGGACGTCACCATCACCGGTTCGGCCGAGGGCGATGTGCTGATCGAACCCGGCTCGCAGTTCGTGATCAACCGGTAGCCCCACCGCACCACAACCCTGCGCACCGCGCCGGGCGACGGGCCCGTACCCCACCCGGGTGCGGGCCCCGATGCGTCCGGACGGCCTCCCCGTCGGGCGCGACACCCCCACCCCGTGCGTCACAATGTGCGAGCGGACGGACGCGTAAGGTGACACGCCGGGCCGGGCCCGGGTCTCACGCGAGCGGGCGCATGTGCGACATCCTTCCCGAGGGTAGAGATACCGGACCCATAGAAAGAGAGCGGAACAGTGGCGGTTCACAGTGCGCCGGACTCGGTCGAGTCGGACTCCTACGAGGACGAGCTGCCGGTCCGGCGCAGGCGTCCCGGCAAAGTCGTCGTCGCATGGCTGACCACGACCGATCACAAGACCATCGGCACGCTGTATCTCACGACATCGTTCGCGTTCTTCATCCTCGGCGGCATCCTCGCGCTGGTCATCCGCGCCGAGCTGGCCCGGCCCGGTCTGCAGATCGTGTCTAACGAGCAGTACAACCAGGCGTTCACCATGCACGGCACGGTCATGCTGCTGATGTTCGCGACCCCGCTGTTCGTCGGTTTCGCGAACTGGATCATGCCGCTCCAGATCGGCGCGCCGGATGTGGCGTTCCCCCGGCTGAACATGCTCTCCTACTGGCTGTTCCTGTTCGGCTCACTGATCGCGCTCAGCGGCTTCCTCACCCCGGACGGCCCGGCCAGCTTCGGCTGGACCGGCTACTCCCCGCTGACGGACTCGGTCCGCACGCCGGGGCTCGGCGGTGATCTGTGGATCATGGGCCTGGCCTTCCAGGGGTTCGGCACCATTCTCGGCTCGGTCAACTTCATCACCACGATCATCTGCATGCGCGCTCCCGGCATGACGATGTTCCGCATGCCGATCTTCACCTGGAACGTGCTGCTGACCGCTGTGCTGGTCCTGCTCGCCTTCCCGGTACTGGCTGCCGCACTGCTGGCCCTCGAATACGACCGGAAGTTCGGGGGCCGCATCTTCGAGGCGGCCAACGGCGGGGCGCTGCTGTGGCAGCACCTGTTCTGGTTCTTCGGTCACCCCGAGGTGTACATCATCGCGCTGCCGTTCTTCGGCATCGTCTCCGAGATCATCCCGGTCTTCTCCCGCAAGCCGATCTTCGGGTATCTGGGTCTGATCGGCGCGACCATCGCGATCGCGGGTCTGTCGGTGACGGTGTGGGCGCACCACATGTTCGCCACCGGGGCTGTGCTGCTGCCGTTCTTCTCGTTCATGACCTTCCTGATCGCGATCCCGACCGGGGTGAAGTTCTTCAACTGGCTGGGCACCATGTGGAAGGGGTCGCTGAGCTTCGAGACACCGATGCTCTGGTCGGCGGGCTTCCTGGTGACCTTCCTCTTCGGTGGTCTGACGGGTGTCATCCTGGCCTCGCCGCCGCTGGACTTCCACGTCACGGACTCGTACTTCGTGGTGGCGCACTTCCACTACGTGGTGTTCGGCACCGTCGTCTTCGCGATGTTCGCCGGCTTCCACTTCTGGTGGCCGAAGTTCACCGGCAAGATGCTCGACGAGCGGCTCGGGAAGATCACCTTCTGGACGCTGTTCGCCGGCTTCCACGGCACGTTCCTCATCCAGCACTGGCTGGGCGCCGAGGGCATGCCCCGCCGGTATGTGGACTACCTGGCGGCCGACGGCTTCACCGGGCTGAACACCTTCTCCAGCATCGCGTCGTTCCTGCTCGGCATGTCGATGCTGCCGTTCTTCTACAACATCTGGAAGACGGCCAAGTACGGCAAGAAGATCGAGGTCGACGACCCGTGGGGTTACGGCCGTTCGCTCGAGTGGGCCACCTCCTGCCCGCCGCCGCGCCACAACTTCCTCACCCTGCCGCGGGTCCGCTCCGAGTCCCCGGCCTTCGACCTGCACCACCCGGCGGTCGCGGCGTACGACCGGGAGGAGAACCGCCCCGAGCGCTCCGTGATCCAGGCTCCCGGGGACCAGGCCTGACAGAGTGATTCCGCAGCCCAGCGTGGAGGAGCATGTGAATCCGAGCCAGGACAGCGCCCGCGGCCTCGACCAGTTCGAGGGGTACCTGTTGTGGGCTGCCGAAGTCGAGGACGCCCGGCGTCAGGCCGAGCGGTTCACCGAGCAGCTGCCGTGGCTGACGACCGCGCAGCGCGAGGACGTGGAACGCGTCTACACCGCCGACCGCATCGAGGCCTCCCGCGTGACGCTGGTCCGGATCTGCGACCGGGCGGCCGAGCTCCGCGACATGTACGCCCAGCGCTATCAACGGCTCCGGGTGCGGTGCGTGGCCGCCGCGGTCGTGGGCATGGCGAGTGGTGCGGGCACCGTCGTTCTCGCTTTCCTCGTCGGGGGATGACGGCCCGCCGCCCCGCCGGGGCCACCGGAGGCCGGTGCCCCGGCGGGCAGATGGGGGACGTTGCCCGGACTCGCGCGGGGAGCGCGGCGTTTCGGCTGAGCCGAAGTCAGGCTGACCCCATGGCTTCATCGATCGAAGGTCCGCGCCGCGGGCGTCCCCGAGCTCCGTCCCCGGGCGACCGGCGGCCCGCCGCCTCCGCCCGGGGCCGCGGCCGGCTGCCGATGCCGGTCCTCGCCCTCCTGACGGCGGCGCTCCTCACCGGCTGCGCGGCGACCGCCGGCAGCACGGCGGGGGAGTCGTCCCCCACGGCTGCCACCCCCGCAACGGTCACCCCCACGGCCGCCGCCCCACCGGCAGCCGGAGTACCGGGGAGCGAAACAGCAGGAAACGGAGCGGCAGGAAACGGAGTGCCGGGTACCGGAGCACCCGGCGTGGCGAGCACCACACAGAGCCGGACCGACGCCGGAGCACACCCCGACACCCCCGCCCCGCTCGGCGGCCTCGGTCCCCGCACGCTGGCACTGATCCCCGGGAACGCCCGCCAGGCCGTCGTTGTCACCGGCAGGGGGCGGGACGCGAACCGCTCCGAGGCCGTGCTGTACCGGCGTACCGCATCGGGCTGGGAAGCGGGCACGGCCTGGCCCGCCCGCAACGCCCTCAAGGGCTGGACCGACGACCACCTGGCGGGCGATCTCCGCTCGCCCATCGGTGTGTTCACCCTCAGCGACGCGGGGGGTCTGCTGCCGGACCCGGGCACTCTGCTGCCGTACGACGAATCGCCCGGGTTCTCCATCAGCGGCACGGGCTTCCAGGGGGAGCCGCTCGACGGGTCCTTCGGCTACGTCGTGGCGATCGACTACAACCGCGTCCCGGGCACCTCCCCGCTCGACCGGACCCGCCCGCTCGGCGCCGACCGGGGCGGTGGCATCTGGCTGCACGTGGACCACGACGGGCCCACCCAGGGCTGCGTGAGCCTTGAGGAGCGGTACATGAGGCAACTCCTGCTGGCCCTCGACCCCGAGCAGCATCCGGTGATCGTCATGGGGGACGCCGGGTCACTGAGCAGGTGAACGGGAACCCGTGTCCGGTGCCGGGGCTTCGCAGCGGGGCGGGCGGGTGCTCGGACCGACGCTCAGGGCGCGGTCCCGGACCCGTCCGCCCGGCTCCCGGTGTCGTACCCGCGGTCGAAGAAGCGCAGGACGCGGCGAGCGGCCGCACCCGCGGCCCCTGCGCAGGAGCCGCGACGCCGGGAACGCCGGACGGCCCAGGCCATCCCTGATCTTGCGTGGGTATCCCCGGCTTCAGCCGGGGAGGGAAAAGCATCCTTGGCACGGAGGCGCGAAGCGCCGGAGTTCTCTGCGCCTTGGAGTGACGGTCAGACGGGGCGCTTCTGATCTTCGATGTACTGCCGGATCACGGTCAGCGGGGCGCCGCCGCAGGAGCCCGCGAAGTACGAGCGTGACCAGAGGACCGATCCCATG
>NZ_JBIAIV010000061.1:0-38610 GCF_042871645.1 Streptomyces sp. NPDC005774
CCCGACGATCATGCCGCCTACCAGCGTGAGGACCTCACCGGTGGATCACGCCAGCCTCACTGAACTGCGGAAACGAGCTTGGCGCAGCCTCACTGGCGACCGGTCCGCCCCTGGTAGAGGATCGAGTTGACGATTTCCCGCATGCCGTAGGCGCCCTGATGACCGCTGACCGAGCGGTGCCGGTCCTTCCACGCGGTGATCACCGGCTCGATCAACGACCACTGCTCGTCCGATAAGTCACTCGGGTACGGCTTGCGTTCACTCACCCGGTCACATCACCAGATCACCAACCGCGAACCGGTAGAGTCCGCCCCGCCGCCACACGATCAGGCGACAGCAGATCCACTCAAAGACTCACGAACCGTCCACTTAGAGGACGTTCGCGTCGTTAATGGACCATTATGAGCTGGTTCACCGCGCACCAAAGTCGCCTCGGCGCAGGGCATTTGTCAAAATCGCCCAGCTTTCACGGTGAATTCGAATGCGCACTTCATCACGCATCCGCCCGACAACTCCTGTCCGGTTCGAAGATGACCCGCTAGCTGCCGTTTTGCCTCGCTCGTTCGAGCGATAGCGGCCGTGCGGACCGTGTGAGTCAGTGTCTCTATGGCCGCGCGACTGCCCTATCTCAGCGATCTGTCCGATGCCCGCTGGGCGTTGATGGAGCCGATCTTGACCGCCTGGCGGGTCGAGCGGCAGAAGACGTCGCTCAACCTCGGCGGCAAGGTCGCCGACCTGCGGGAAGTCATGAACGCGATCCTTTTCCTCAACCGGACCGGGGTCCCGTGGCGGTACCTGCCCCATGACTTCCCGCCGCACACTACGGTCTTCGGGTACTTCAGCGCCTGGACTGCGGACGGCACGACCGAGAAGCTGGGCGTCCACCTGCACGGGATCGTCCGCAAGCAGGAAGGGCGCGCCGCCGAGCCCACCGCCTGCGTCATCGACGCCCAGAGCGTGAAAACCGCGCCCAGCGTGCCCACCGACACCCAGGGCACCGACGCCGGCAAGAAGATCGTGGGCCGCAAACGCAGCATCGTGGTCGACACGCTCGGCCTGTTACTGCTGGTCGTGGTGACCGCGACCAGCGTCTCCGACAACGAGGCCGGCATCCAGCTCCTCACCCAGATCGCCGCCGACCGCCCCACTATCAGCAAGGCATGGGTCGACACCGGCTACAAGAAGAAGGCGATCGAGCACGGCGCCACTCTCGGTATCGACGTCGACGTCGTCCCGCGAAACACGCAGGTCAAAGGCTTCTCCGTGACACCGAGGCGCTGGGTGGTAGAGCGGAGTTTCGGATGGATCATGATGCACCGCCGCCTCGCCCGCGACTACGAGACCAAGCCCACCCACTCCGAGAGCATGATCCGCCTCGCGATGATCTCCAACCTCGCGAAACGAGCCACCGGAGAAACACCCATAACCTGGCATAAACCATGAACTATCCTTCTTCAAGCGGAACGTCCTCTTAGACCTCCAGGCGGTGGCGGTCACCCGCTACCGCTACAGAGGCAACACGATCCCCATCCCCTGGACCCGCCTCAATCACGCCTGAACGGCTGAGTCCGTGGAGAGCCCGGTACTCGGAGACGGGTACGCCGGGTTCGGCGAGCGGCACGGAGAAACGGACCGGTGGCAACACCGGCACCGCGCTCCGTGCCGGCTCAACAGGCACCCCCCGGTCCGGGACGCGCACTGCGCTCGCGCAGCCGTACCCGCTCCGGACCGGCGCCCCACCGGTCCGGAGCCCGGGAAACGGCCCTCGTGAACGCCCCGCGGCCTCCCGTCAGCCGTCCGAGACCGGCGGGTGCGCCACGCGCCTCCCGGTCGTAGACGTCGCGGCATCCGCTGTCGTCCGGCGTTCCCACTCCTCCCGGTCCCTGAGGTAGAGGGGGTGTGCCGCGCGGATGGACAGCGTGTCGGCCGTGCCGTTCCGCAGGCGCCAGCGGACCACCCCCGTCACCTGCGCCGCACAGACCTCGATGAAGGACTGGCTGGCCCGGCGGAGGTTCGCGAACCAGCGTCCCTCCAGGGCCTCGCGGACCCAGATCTGCTCGATGTGCATCTTCTCCCGGATGCTCTCCGCGTCGAGCGTCGCGGTCTCCAGGTGGCGGTAGGTCCGCAGCAAAATCCACGCGGCCGGCATTTCGCGCAGTTCCAGGACCTTCTGGCCGCCCTCCAGGTGCTCCAGCCCGCTGTAGCGGCCGATGCCGCAGGCTCCGACCCGGTGGTTGAGGGTGTCGATCAGCTCGCGCAGGGGCAGTTCGGTGCCGTCCACCGAGCACGGCACGCCGCGGTCGAACCTGATCTCCATCTCCGTCCCGGCGTCCCGTGCGGGCAGCACGCTCCAGCGGTAGAGGTGTTCGGGGACAGCGTGCTCCTCGGGGTCCTCCAGCACGCCCGACTCGAACTCACGGCACCACAGGTTGGAGTCGACGCTGGTCAACCGCTTACTCATGTGCACGAGGCCGCGGGACTCCAGTTCGCGGACCTTCTGGTCACGCTCGACGGGGTCGAGGTCGTAGGGGCTGCCGTAGGCGCCCGTCCAGCCGCGGTTGCGCAGTGCGCCGTTGAGCCTGCGCATCGTGTTCTGGGAACGGTTGGCGGTGTGCAGGATGCCCGTCGCACCCAGGGCGGTGGCCTGCTCTACGGCCAGCGCGGCGATGAGGGGACGGCTCAGGGACGAGCTGATGGGGTGGGTGCCGAGGTAGAGCGACTGCGCGGCCACCGCAGGACGGACGTATTCCTCGGCGAACACGCGCTGTCCGTCGAGGATGTGCAGATGGACCGAGAGCTGTTCGGCCACCTGCTTCTGTTCCTCGATGTCCTCGCCCGCGCCCAGGTCGGCGTAGACCGCGTGGATGTTCTCGAAACCCGCCGCGGTCAGCCGGTGCAGCAGGTAGGTGCTGTCGAGACCGCCGCTGAAGAGCACGACCACGGGGCTGTCCCGGTCCAGGCACCCGGACTCTATGTCGTGAAAGGACCTGACGGGCACGGCGCTGCTGAGGAAGGGCCCGGTGCCGTGTCCGCCGGGGGACGTGATGGGGGTCAGCATGCCTGCTCCTGTTCGATCAGTTGACGAAGTGCCGTGGAGAAGCTGCGCACCGTCGGCTCCTGGAGCAGCGTCTCCAGAGGGGTGGTCACCGCCAGCAGGCGCTGCGTCTCCTTCACGATCCGCACTGCCTTGAAAGAGTCGCCGCCGATGTCGAAGAAGTCGGCGTCCGGGTCGATGTCGTCCGCCCCCACGACGGCCCGCCAGATCCGGGCGACGACGTCCTCCAGCGGACCGCCGGTGTCGATGTCGCCGAGGTCCGGCGCCGTGCCGACGGAGGCGTCGGCCGCCCACCGTATGAGCAGGGCGCCGTCCAGCTTGCCGTTGGCCGTCAGCGGCAGGTGTCCGACCACCCGGATCACCGAGGGGACCAGTCGGCCCGGCAGTGCGGAGCGCAGATGGGCTCGTAAGGCCGGCACCAGCTCGGTGTCGCCCGTATCCGGTTCGGCCACCACGAAGGCCACCAGCCGTTTCGCGCTGCCCTGTCCCTGTGCGACGACGGCGGCCTGCCGTACGCCCGTGCAGCGGGAGGCGGCGGATTCGATCTCGCCCGGCTCGATCCGTACTCCGCGTACCTTGATCTGGCGGTCGACGCGGCCGAGGAACTCCAGGGCGCCGCCGGGACGGGTGCGGACCAGGTCTCCCGAGCGGTACAGCCTGCCGCCCGGCTCTCCGAGGTGGTCGGCGACGAAGCGTTCCCGCGTCAGCTCGGGCCGGTTGAGGTATCCGAGCGCGAGACCGGCGCCGCCGATGTACAGCTCCCCCGCCTCCCCGTCCGGGACCTCTCTCCCGTCCGGGTCGAGGATCCGCAGGGTGGTATCCGCGACGGCGGAGCCGATCAGCACCGTGTCGAGTTCCGGGTCGCGCGGGCACTCCCAGGCGGTGCAGTAGATCGTGCACTCGCTGGGTCCGTAGAGGTTGGTGAGGGAGGCGGTGGACCGGGAGTGGAGCCGCTTGACGAGTTCGGGGCTGAGGGGTTCACCGCCGGTCAGGACCTGTCGCAGGCCGTCGTAGCGTTCGCCCGGGTCGCGCGTCAGCAGGAACAGCTCCAGCAGGGACACCACGCAGTAGAAGGTGGTGATGCCGTACTCCCGGATCAGGCGTGCCAGGTAATCGGTGTCGCGCTGCCGACCGGGAGCCGCGATCACCACCGTGGCGCCCGCCAGCAGCGGCCAGTAGGTCTCGACGAGAAACATGTCGAACGTGCAGGTGGTGTGGTGGACGATCCGGTCGTGCGCCCCGATCGGATGGGTGCCCTGGAGCGCGCTCAGCCGGGAGATCAGGGCATCGTGGCTGATCAGCGATGCCTTGGGGTGGCCGGTGGAGCCTGAGGTGTACAGCACGACGGCCGGCTGGGCGGCGCTCGCCGCGCCGTCCGGTCCATCCGGTCCGTCCTCGGTCGGTGGTCCGTCGCGGTCGCGTTCCTCTCCTGTGACGACCAGCGCAGGCACCGGGGTGGTGAGCCGGGAGTCGGGCCCCGTGATGAGGACCCGGGGGGCACAGTCGGCGATGGTCTCCAGGGTCCGTTCGGGTGGATCGTTGACGTCCAGGGCCACTTGGGCGCCGCCCGCGAAGAGCACGCCCAGGATCGACACCACGAAGGCCGCGGAACGCTCTTGGTGGACCACGACCAGATCGCCGGGGCGCACGCCGCGTTCCCGCAGGGCGCGGGCCGTCCACAGCACGCGTTCCTTGAGGTCGGAGGCCGTGACCACGATGTCGGTCGCGGGGTCGATGAGTGCCACTCGGTCGGGCTCGCGGTCCCAGCTCTCCATCAAGAGCGTATCGACTCTCCGGGAGCTGCCGAACGGCGCTTCGGGCCGGTCGGGCGCGGGCTCGCGGTGGGTGCGCGTGGGGCCCGGGGAACTGGTGATGCTCATTCTTTCCGCCTCCGCGTCAGATGAAGAGATCGAGGTTGTCGGCGATGCGGTGCGCGAGCTGCTCGGGGGCTTCGGTCAGGAGCATGTGGCCTCCGGGCAGCCGGACCTGCCGTGTCGTGCCGCTGTAGAGCGACCACCCGGCGAGCCGGTCCTCGCCGCACAGCGGGTCGTGTTCTCCCGCCACCACGAGCACGGGGCAGGACAGCGGGGGGTCGGGGTCGGCGCGGTGGTCCCGGACGGCCCGCATGTCGGCGGCAATGACCGGCAGGTAGGTCCGCAGCAGGTCGTCGTCGGCAATGGAGTCGGGCAGGGCACCATAGGCGCGCAGTTCCTCCCGCAGGTCGGCCTCGTCGGTGGGGCTGGCGCCCGGGCGTGCGGTGGTGTTCGATGCCTGGTCGGGGGCCCATTGGGACACGGCGACGAAGCCGCCGACCAGTGCGGGGTCGGTGCTCTGGAGCTCACGGACGGCTTCCAGGGCGATGACGGCTCCGGAGCAGACGCCGACGACGAGGAGCGGCCCGCTGCCCGGGAGGGTGCGGGCGCTGGCGGCGACGTCTGCCACCAGGCCGGACAGATCGGGTACGGGCTCGCGGATGCGTGATTCCCGGCCCGGCAGCCGTACGGCCGCCACCGCCCAGGTCTCGGGAGAGTGCCGGCGGAAGGCGAGGGCGCTCGACGCACCGGCGCCGGCGTGCGGGACCAGCAGGACGCGCAGTTTCGCCGCGGTCGGGTCGGCGCCGCCGAACGTGTAGGGCTTGCCGGTCATGCGCCCGCCTCACTGACGTCGGGGGCCGTCGCGGTGCGGGCCGGGACGATGCCGAGGACCGCGACGGGACGGTCGGGGACGGCGGCTGTCCTGTCGCGGAGCGGGTGGCCATGTGCGGTGCGCAAGGCGGCACGGCCGGCCGGGACGGGCGGGAGGTGGGGTTTCGGATCGGGCAAGGTCGGTGCCTTTCGATGCTTCCGCCATGGGATCAGTCCGGTTGGCGGGGTGTGGAGGTCACGGCGGCAAGGGGTGAGGGCGCCGTTTCGGCGAGGAGGCCGACCGGGCGCCGTGCCGGTGGCGGCAGGGGGTGAGCGGGCCGCGGCCGTCCCGCGGGGTCAGCCGGTTCTCCCGGCGGATGTCTTTTTGGGGCCGTGCCCGGTGTCCGTTGGGGGCGCGTGCGGGCGTCGGTCGGTGCCGAACCGGACGGTCCCGATGAGGAACAGGGCGGCGCCGGCCGCCTGGACGGCGATCATGATGATCAGTGGCACCCGGGTGCCGAACTGTGCGAAGGAGACCCCCACCAGCAGCAGGCCCGCGGTGCCGCCGAGCAGGGTGACCGTGGTGACGACCGCCATCGCCTCGGTCCGCAGCCGGACGGGCAGACGCAGCAGTCGTACCGCCGCTGCCGGTCCGTTGGTCAGTCCGACGAATACGCCCCATACGGCGAGGACCGCGCCGAAGGCCGGGGGCGGGAGGGCGAAGGCGAGCGGGATCAGCGTCACCACCTGGAGGACCTTGGCCCATGTCGCGAGCCCTACGGCTGTGGTGCGCCTCAGCACCAGCGGTGCCAGCAGACTGCCGGCGAGGGCACCTGCGCCGAAGCACGCGAGCAGCGCGCCCACCATGCCCACACCAGCCCGGAAGTGGAGCGTGACCAGTAGGGGGAACGACGCGAGGAGCGCCTGTCCGGCGGCTTCGGTGATCATCGTGCCGACGGACCAGAGGAGCAGCAGCCGGTCCCGCCGCAAGACGCCGACGGCCTCACGGACCTTGGAACGCATGGGGGCGTCCGCCGGTGGACTCCCGCGGTCGGCCACCATCCGGCCCACCAGCGCCGCGGCGACGAGGAAGCTCGCCGCGTCGATCAGCAGGACGGTCGGCGCCCCGAGCACCACCACCAGTGCCGCACCCGCCGGGGGGCCGAGGACGACGGCGGTGCGGGTCGCGCCGTGCAGGAGTGATCCGGAGCGGGCCAGGGCCTGTTCGTCCTCTCCAGTCACGGTGGCGAGCACGGTCTGCTGGCTGGCCATGTAGGGCGCCCAGAAGGCGCCGGTGAGGAAGACGAGCAGGAGCAGGAGCGGGAACGACAGGCAGCCCAGCGCGTGCAGGACCGGCACCGCGGCGGTCAGCGGGAACCGGCACAGGTCGGAGAGGATCATCCAGCGCCGGGCCCCGACGCGGCCCGCCCAGCCGCCGCCGACGATGCCGAACAGTGCGGCCGGCAGGAAGTAGGCGGCCATGACCCAGCTCATCCGGACCGCCGAACCGGTGGTGGTCAGCACGAACCAGGGCAGGGCGACGGTGTTGAGCTGGGACCCGGTCAGGGACGCGACCTCGGCCGCGAGCAGGGCCGCCATCTCCCGCCGGCCGCGGCCGGGCCCGCCGGTCACCGGCGCTCGTCTCGCGGGCCGGCCAACTCGCGTTCCACCGCGGCCGCGAGGCTGCCGACGTGGTCGTGCGAGAGCAGCGTCCAGTGGTCGCCGGCGGCGGGCTCGACCTGCAGGCCAGCCGGGTAGAGCGGTGCCAGCCTGTCGCGGAGCAGCGCCAGGCGGGGCGCGTCCATGCCGGTCTTGAACAGGACCGTCCGGCACCGGACGGGGTAGGGGCGGTAGCGGAGCATTGCGCGGATGCTGGCGTTGTGGACCCGCACGAACGCGGGGCCGAGTCCCTGCCCGGCCGACGGGCGGAGCGGGCCGCCCGCCTGTCCGCCGTCGGTGAGGGCGAGGGTCCGGCCCAGGCCGGTGTTCCGGCCCAGGCCGGGGACGGTTCCGGCGCTGGCCTGGAGGTGATACCAGAGATTGCGCGCCAGATGCCTGGGGCGTGTGGCGACGGGCCACCCGCGAGTGTGCGGCAGCAACCCGTCGACCAGCAGGAGGAGTTCGACCTGTTCGCCCGCGGCCTGGAGCCTTCTTGCCATCTCATGGGCGACCATCGCCCCGATGGACCAGCCGCCGAGGACGTACGGACCGTGGGGACTGACCCGTCGGATCGCCTCGATGTGGTGGGTCGCCAGGTCCTGGAAGCGGTGCAGGGGGCGGGTGCCGGTTTCCAGGCCGGGCGAGTCGAGGCCGTAGAAGGGCTGTTCGTCGTCGAGGAGCCCGGCCAGTTCCCGGTAGCACAGGGAACTGCCCGCTGCGGGGGCGACGAAGAACGCCGGTGTCCTGTTCCCGGTGGTGCGGAACGGGATGAGACCGGTCGGGGCGGGTAGGGCCGACGCGGGCTGTGCTGCCGCGGACCGCGGTTGCCGGGGCAGGGCCCGGCGGACCTCTTCGAGGAGGTGCCCGTAGGTGGTCGCGGCGACGAAGTCCGCCATGGTCACCTGCGCGCCGAGCCGTTCGCGCACCTGGGTGAGGAAGTAGACGGCCATCAGGGACTCGCCGCCCAGGGCGAAGAACTCGTCCGACGGGTCGGCGCGCGGGACGCCCAGGACTTCGCACCAGAGTTCTGCCAGGAGGGCCGCCGGACGGTCGTCCTGGGTATCGGGAACGGCCTTTGCGGGAGGGGCCGTGTCCTGGGACTTCCCGCTGGTCCCGGGTGCGCGGAGGGTGTCCGGGTCTGCGGGGTGGGGCGGGGCGGACGCCCGGACGACGCCCGGTACCGCGTCCCGGCCGATCAGCGAGGGCAGCCAGCGCAGGTGCGGGGCGTCCAGCCGGGGAAGCCGCAGGTGGTGGTGACGGGCGGGCAGCGTGTCGTGCGGGGGGTCGAGCCGGTACCGGGCGGCTTCCGTGCGCCAGTCGGCGCCGGCCGACGGGTCCTCGCTGACCCACCAGACCTCGGCCCCCGTGCGGAACGGGGCGCCGCACAGGTCCGCCAGGAGGCCCGTCGACGGTCGCGGGCCGACGCTGTCCGCCAGCACGACGATCGCGTCCACCGCGTCGTCCGGCAGCGCGCGACCGGTCTCGGCGGGGAGCGGGCCGTCCGGGTGCGGCTTTCCGGCCGGGGCCGGGCGGTCGGGCGCGGTGGCCAGCAGCAGTGCGTGGTCGGCCTGTCCGGCGTCCGGCAGGACGCGGACGCCGGTGAAGCCGGTCTCCTGGAGCGCCCGCCGCCAGGCGGCCTGGTCCAGGTGGATCGAGTCCTGGCGGAGGTCGTCGTCGAAGTCCCACCACCCGGGCGCCAGGCTGTTGAGCATGTCGTTCCACAGGGGCATCTCGGTCAGCTCGACCAGGCCGAGCAGTCCGCCCGGCCGCAGCAGTCTGCCCAGGCCCCGTAGCGCGTCCCGGACCCGGGGTGCGACATGGACGACGTTGTAGCCGACGACGAGGTCATACGTACCGGACGCGAGCCCTTGCTCCTCCGGGTCCGCGGTGATGTCGAAGGTGCCGAACCGCATGCCGGTGAGGCCGAGTTCGCGGGCGCGGGCCTCGGCCCTGCGTGCCTGCAGCGGGCTGACGTCGGTGACGTGGTACTCGGCCGCTCCTCGTTGCGGCCACTGCTCCAGCAGCCGCCATGTGAAGGTGCCGTGGCCCGCTCCGACTTCCAGGACCCGCAGCGGCGCGTCGCCGTCGGCGGCCCTCCTGGAGCCGGCGACGCGTACGGTGTCGGCCAGGGCATCGAGGGCCGCCGACGCGTCGTACACGGCCAGCGTGTTGTCGCGCAGCCGCTCCTGCAGCAGGGTCTCCTCCCCGTCCGGCCACAGCACGGAGACCGGTTCGCGCCGCCCGTCGAGGACGTCGGGGAAGGACGCGGCGACCTCCTCCAGCATCAGCCGCAGGCCGGGCACCTCGCCGAGTGCCTCCCGGCGTTGCCGGGCCGTCCGGGTCAGAGCCTCCGCCGCGGTGTCGACGGTGATCCGTGTGCCGGTGCGGTGCAGCCAGCCGCGGGAGGCGAGGGTGCGCACGAAGAAGTCCATTACCGGTGGGAGCCGGTGGTCCGGGTCGAGCCGTCGTCGCAGTTCGTCCACCGTGATGGCTGAACCGGGCTCCAGTGCCGCCCGGTCGAGGACGAAGCGGGCGATGAGCGCGGCGCAGTAGGCGTCGAGGTCGCGGTTTACATCCGGGCGCCGGGACAGCCGTGGCCCCTGGCGACTCCAGGGCGCCTCGTCCGCGGCCGCTGCGGTGACCGGCCGGGGCTCGGCGGCGCCCGGGAGCGCGGCGAACGCGCCGACCCGCAGTCCCGCGGCGGCCAGGTCGGAGGCGTGCCGTGCGCCCTCCCGCCCGCAGGCCACGACCGCCGCTCTCGGCGATGTCCTCGGTGCTCCGGTGGTCCGCGGCAGCGGTGCTTGGGCCCAGGCCCACCAGTGGCCGCGGTCGTAGGCGTAGACGTGGGCGTCCGCCGACAGCGCGGGCGGCAGAGCGGGGGCGCCGCCGCTGCCCGGGTCCAGGACGTACACCGGCCGTGAACCGTCACGGCGTGCGCGGTGCCCGGCCCACGCGGCCAGGGCGCCGCCGCAGGGTGCGGGGAATCCGGCCGCCCCGGGGACGACGATCAGCAGGGCGGCCTCGGTACGGTCGGCCAGCTCGTCCAGAGCGTCCACGTACGCCTCGTCGGCCGGTCCCTTCGCGACGACGACCACCAGGGGTGTGGTGGCGCCCCGTTCGGCGACCGCCCGGGGTGCGTCGTCCTTCTCCCCGGCCTCCAGGCGGACCGGTGGCTCGACCGGGTCAGAGCCGCACAGGGCCGCGACGAAACTCTCCGGGAGTGCTTGGGAGGCGTCCGCGAGGACCACCAGGTCGTGGTCGCCGACGGCGGCCGACGGGGTCTGCACCCACCGCTCGTACGTCAGCGGTTCCCCGGCTCCGGACGCGACCGCCTCGCCGCGCTCCCGGCGGCCCGGGGCCGCCGGGCCGGTGGACGGCTGCGCGCACGGGCTGGGCTCCAGCGGATGCGGGGGCAGCGCCACCCGCATCGCTTCGGGTTCCGCCGCGAGTTCCTCCAGTGGGATCGGCAGGCCGTGCTGCCAGAGTGTCCCGAGAGCTTGCAGCAGCGCCGCCCGTTCGTCCTGGGGTGTGGGGCCGAGCAGGGTCACGGCCGCCCCGTCCGCGTCCCATCTCCCGTGCCGGCGCACGCCGCGTGACAGGGAGACCCCGGGGCCGAGTTCGACGAACACGTCGCATCCCTCGTCCAGCAGCGTGCCGAAGCTGTCGGTCAGCCGCACGGTGCCGCACAGGTGGCGCGCCCAGTACTCCGGGTCGCCGAGGTCCGCCGGGCCGGCCCATGTGCCCGTGAGGTTGGAGACGACCCGGTGGGCGCCGTCGCGGGTGGGGGTGGCGGCCACTGCGGCACGCAGTGCGGTGGCGGCGGAGCCCAGCAGCGGGGAGTGCCCGGCGCATTCGACGTCCAGGAGGCGGGTGGTGGCGCCCTGGGCCTCCAGGGCGCGGTGCAGGGCGGCGATGTGGTCCGGCCGCCCGGACAGCACGGTGTGGTCGGTGCTGTCGGTCGCGACCCAGTACTCCCCGGTGCCCGCGGCGTGTTCGAGCAGGCGCCCGACGGTCTCGCGTTCCGCCATCACGGCGAGCATCCGGCCCTCGGGGGTCTCCCGCATGGCCCTGCCGCGTTCATGGACGAGAGCGAGGGCGTCGGGCACCGTCCAGGCGCCGGCGCAGGTGGCGGCCACGTACTCGCCGAGGCTGTGCCCCAGCATCCCCCGGGGCTCGACACCCCAGGCCCCCAGCTGCTCCGCCAGGGCGTAGCCCAGGGCGAACAGTCCCAGTTGCTGGAAACCGACGTCACGGACGCGGTCCGGGTCGGTGTCCGGGTCGAGGAGCACGGTCAGCCGGGTGCCGAAGCGGGCCACGGCCAGCCCCGCCACCTCGTCGAAGGCTTCCCGGAACCGTGGCAGCAGAGCGTGGGCCGCCCGGCCGGCCCCCGGCCGCAAAGTCCCCTGACCAGGAAACAGAAACGCGGTACGGGCTCTCGTCCTCGCGGCGGGGGACGGGGCGGCGTCGCGCAGCGCGGCCGCCAGTCCGGCGGGCTCGGTGGCGCGGACGGCGAGGCGGTGGGGGTGCTCGCGGCGGCCCGCGGCCAGGGTCCGCGCGACGTCGTCCATGCGTGGCGGCTCGGCGTCCTCCAGTCTGCGGGCGGTGTCCTCGCGGAGCCGTTCGAGTGCCTGTGGGGTGGCTGCGGACAGGGCGAACAATCGCGGGACGGGCCGCGCGGGCCGCCGGGTGTCCACGGCGGGTGCCTCCAGGACGGCGTGGGCGTTGGTCCCGCCGAGTCCGAAGGAGCTGACGGAGGCGAGCAGCGGACCGTCCTGCGCGAGCGGGCTGCGCCGCGCGCAGACGCGGAAGGGCGTTTCCTCCAGGCGCAGTTCGGGGTTGGGGTTGCGGTAGTGCAGGGTCGGGACCAGTTCCCTGGCCCGCAGCATCAGCGCCGTCTTGATCAGTCCGGCCACGCCGGAAGCCGCCCCGGTGTGGCCGAGGTTGCTCTTCACGGAGCCGATCCAGCAGCGCTCGGGACGCGGGGTGTCTCCGAAGGCCGCGGCCAGCGCGGCCACTTCGACCGGGTCGCCCACCCGTGTGCCGGTGCCGTGCGCCTCCACGTAGGAGATGTCGGCCGGATCGGCGTCGGCCTGCGCCATGGCCATGCGGATGACATCACGCTGTCCGGCGAAGGCGGGCGTAGTGAACCCGACCTTCTCCTCGCCGTCGTTGTTGACGGCCGAGCCGCGGATCACCGCTACGACCCGGTCCCCGTGCTCCAGGGCGTCGGACAGCCGTTTCAGGACGACGACGCCGACGCCGCTGCTGGTGAGCATGCCGGTGGCGGACGCGTCGAACGGACGGCAGCGGCCGTCCCGGGACAGGACGTGGCCCTCCCGGAAGAGGTAGCCGCGGGTCTGCGGCAGCCACAGCGCGGCACCGCCCGCCAGGGAGGCGTCGCACTCGTAGGACAGCAGGCTCTGGCAGGCCATGTGCACGGCCACCAAGGAGGTGGAGCAAGCCGTCTGCACAGTGACGGCCGGGCCGCGCAGCCCCAGCTTGTAGGCGATGCGGGTGGTCGCGTAGTCCTTGTCCCGGCCGATCATGCGGGCCAGCACGTCGCCGCCGTCGTCCTCCGTCCGGGGGGTGCCGGAGTCGACGCCGCCGAAGACGCCGATCCATCCCGGGAAGCGGCGCGGGTCGAGGGCGGCGTCGTCCAGGGCTGTCGCGGCACATTCGAGGAAGACCCGCTGCTGCGGATCGATGCGCGCGGCGTCGGCCCGGCTGTAGCCGAAGTAGGCCCAGTCGAAGCGGTCCCCGTCGCCGAGCACACCGCGGGCGGGCACGTAGTCCGGCCGCCGCACGAGGTCGGCGGGTGCCCCGGCCGCCAGCAGCTGATCGGTGCTGAAGCGGCTGATGCCGTCCTTGCCGTCGCGGAGCACCGACCAGTAGGCGCCCGTGTCCGCCGCGCCGGGGAAGCGGCAGGACATGCCGACGATCGCGATCGCCTCGTTGTCGCTCATCGGCCGTTCCTCTCGCCGCGTCCGGCGCCCGGCCTGCCGCGCCGGCCCTGGCGGGCCCGTTGCCGGAACTCGTCGTCCGTGGGGGCCTGGGATTTTGGGGTCACGCCGGCCAGGGCGGCGGCGAGGGAGCCCACGGTCGGGAACTGGAACAGGTGCCTGATGGGCAGGTCCGCACGCAGCTCCGTCCGCAGTCGGTGGTGCAGGGTGGACAGCAGCATGGAGTTTCCTCCCCGGTCGAAGAAGTTGTCCGTCGTTCTCACGTCGGGGACGGACAGCACGTCGCACCAGGCCTCGGCGATACGGCGTTCGAGCTGGGCCGCGGACATGCCGGTGACCGTGACCACCGGTCCGCCATGGTCGTCGTGGGCCGGTGTGACGGCGGCGGTGGCGAGGTCCAGGGTGGCGAGCGACCGGTCGGGCGTGAACGCGAACGCGTCCCACACCCGGCCGAGGCCGACGGCGAAGGCGTTGGCGTCTTCGGCTCCGACGCGGTCGCCGCGGTGATTGAGGGTCACCGACAGCCGGTCCCGGGTCTGTGTGACGGCGACGGCGAGTCCGAACTTGCCGAGGGTGTCGTGCGTCTGGGCGATCTCCAGCCGGTCCAGCCGGTGTCCGTTCAGCGAGGCACCGTCTTGCGGGGACTCCATGGTGAGCGTCACGTCGATGTACGGCGCCCGGTTCGGCCTGCGGGGCGGGTTGAGCCGGTCGACGACCCTCTCGAAGGGGGTCCGCTGGTGCTCGAACGCCTGGAGTACGCACTCGCGGACCTGGCGCAGCACGGCCGCTGGGGTGTCCGGACGACCACGTCGGCACCGGATGACCACCGTGTTCAGGCAGGGGCCGAGAACGTCCTCGAAGCCCTGTTCACGGGTGGAGACCGGGGTGCCGAAAACGATGTCGTTCTGTCCGGTCCACCGGTACAGGGTCGTGGCCAGCGCGGCGGCGGCCACCATGTAGAGGGTCACTCCGTGCTCGGCCTGGAGCGCCCGCAGGCCGGTCAGCGCGCCCTCGCCGAGCGGTACGGTCAGCGACCGGTGCGCCTCGGGCTCCTTCGGCACGGGCATGGGGAGGTAGACGGGGGCCTCGTGGAGGTAGCGGGACCAGAAGTCCAGGCCGGGGTCGTCCGCCGGGGAGCCGGGTGCTCCGGGCGCGGGGAGGGTGTCCCGGAACTGCGGCGGCGCGGCCGGGGCGGGCGCGGTCCGCTCCTCGCGCACCGACCTCAGGTCGGGCAGCAGGGACGTCACGGGACGGTCCAGGGTGTGCGGGAACTGTCCGACCACCTCGGCCAGGCCCGCCGCGAGGTCTTGTGCGTCCTGCGGCGACAGGCGGTCGCCGCGGTAGGAAAGGGCCGCCTCCAGCCTTCCGTCCACCAGGTGCACGTTCGCCGTGAGGCCGAACTTGAGGTCGTCCTCCCATCGGGAGCCGATCGGCGCAGGAGTCAGTCCGGTCCCGTCCAGCGAGAGGCGGGACCGCGAGGTGACGTTCATGTTCAGGGTGACGTCGATGTACGGGGTGCGCCCGGGTTCGCGTGGGGGTGCGAGGCGTTCGACGACCTCTTCGAACGGCGCGCGCTGGTACTGCATGGCGTCGAGCACGGTGGAGCGCATGGCCGCGAGGAGGTCGGCGAGGGTGTCTCCGGGGGCGTACCGGGAACGGAGCACGACGGTGTTCACCGTGGGGCCCACCATGCCGGCGTCGCCGGTGCGGCGGTCGGAGACGAGCGTGCCGAAGGTGATGTCGTTCCGGCCGGTCCTGCGGTGCATCAGGACGGCCAGGGCGGTCGCCACCACCATGAACCAGGACACCTTCCGCCGCGCGAGGACTTCCCGCAGTTGCTCCAGCAGGTCGGGCGGCAGCGGCACCCGCACCGCTCCGTGCGGCCCCGCGGGGGCGGGGAGTTGGAGGGGCAGCGTGCTGGGGGCGCCGTCCAGGGCCTGTGCCCAGTGGTCGAGCGAGGCCGCGCCGGACGTCCGGTGGCCGTCTGCGGCTTCCCGTACGTAGGTCCGGTACTGCTTGGGCTCGGGCAGCTCGGTGTTCCGTCCGGCCGCGGCCGCGTAGCAGGCGCTCAGCTCGTCCAGGAGGACGGGAGTCGACTCGCCGTCCAGGACGAGGTGGTGGAAGCAGAGCAAGAGGGCGTGCCGGGTGCCGAGGTCGAGCAGGGCCGCCCGCAGCAGGCGCCCCGAGCCCGCGTCGAACCGCCGACGGGCCGCCTGCCGGGCCCAGCCCGCCAGTTCGGCCTCTGTCAGGGTGGCCCGCTCGACGTGGGGCGTCCACGGTTCACCGATCAGTTGCAGGAGTCTGCCGTCGTGCTCGACGAACCGGGTGCGGAGGATCTCGTGCCGTTCCACCAGCAGCGCCAGTGCCCGTTCCAGTACGGCCGCGTCCAGTCGGCCGTCGGCCTCCCAGCACATCGAGACGCTGTAGAGGGCGTCGGGTTCGAGGCGTTCGGCGAACCAGATGCGTTCCTGGAACCGGGACGCCGGTGACGCCGCCGCCAGTTCGTCCTCCGTCAGTGACCGCGCGGGTGCGGCGGGATCCCCTCCGAGCCGGTGCTCGACCAGGTGGACCAGGTCCGCGAACCGCTGGTGCTCGAAGAGGTCACGCAGGGAGAGGCCCGAGCCCAGCCGGTCGTTGATCCTGCGAACCAGTTTGGTGACCAGCAGCGAGGTGCCGCCGGAGGGGAAGAAGGAGTCCTCCGCCCGGGGCGGGCCGTCCGTCCGCAGCACCTCTGACCACATCTGGGCCAGCTCCGTCCAGACGGGCGGCCGGTTGGGGTCCGTGTTTCCCGCGGGGGTCGCCGGCAGGGTGCGGGCGGCGACGCCGGCGGCTTCGCCGTAGCAGCGGTCGAGTTCGCGCAGCAGGGGCGCGGCGGACTCGCCGTCCAGGACGAGGTGGTGGAAGCAGAGGAAGAGGGCGTGCCGGGTGCCCAGGTCGAGCAGAGCCGCCCGCAGCAACTGCCCGGACTCCAGGTCGAACAGCCGTCCCGCGGCCTGCTGGACCCAGTCCGCCGGCTCGCCCTCGTCGGCGCCGACCGTCTCCACGTGCGGCGTCCAGGGCTCGCCGACGTGTTGCAGCAGCCGTCCGTCGTCCTGGACGAACCGGGTGCGGAGGATCTCGTGCCTTTCCACCAGCAGCGCCAGTGCGCGTTCCAGCACGGCCGCGTCCAGTCGGCCGTCGACCGTCCAGCACAGCGGGACGTTGTAGAGGGTCGTCCCGGGTTCGAGGCGTTCGGCGAACCAGATGCGTTCCTGGAACCCGGACGCCGGGAACACGGTCGGGGAGCTCTCCGCGGTGAGGTCCGGCTGTGGCAGACGCCCGTTCAGTAACGCGGCGAAGTCGCCGAAGCGCGAGAACTCGAAGAGGTCGCGCAGGGGGATCTGGACCCCGAAGTGCTGGTCGACCGCTTCCAACAGGGTGTTGGCGATCAGGGAGTGGCCGCCGAGATCGAAGAAGTCGTCGTCCTCGCCGGGCGGGTCGCAGTTGAGGGTCCGGGTCCAGATCCCGGCCAGTGCGTCGAGGTGTTCTCCCCCGCCCGGCCCGGCGCCCCGCTCCTCTGGGCGTTCAAGGCCCTCCGCCGTCGTCGGGCCGTCCTCGGCGATCGGCACGTCCCGTCCGGCGGGCGGGGCGGCGGCCGACGGCGCCAGGCGGCGCTGTGGATCGGCGACGATCTCCGCCAGGGTGCGCAGGTACTGTGCGGCCATCTCCGCGATCAGCTGGGTGCCGACCGCGCCCTGCGGGTCCTTCCACAGGACGCTGGTGGCGCCGCCGTCCTCCCGGACCATCGTGGTCAGTGTGTAGTCGGCCGCGCCTTCCATGTCGAGCAGCCGCAGCGTGCACGAGGTGCCGTCGGCGTCCAGCGGGAACGCCTTGACGTCGACGTCCGGGGTGCGCGAGGCGTCCCAGAAGGCGAACACGGCCTGGTGGGACAGGTCGCGCCCGGCGCGGCCGGTGAGGCCGGCCTGCCGTTGGATGGCGGGCAGCGGCAGGTTGCCGTGCTCCTGGCAGACACGCAGGTCGGCGCGGAGCCGACGCAGGAAGGAGGCGTAGGTGTCGTCGCCGTCGAGGCGCTGCCTGATCGGCAGAGCGTTGACGAAGAAGCCGATGCGGTCCTTCAGATCCGGGGTGTCCCGGCCGTGGTGGGGTGCCGAGACCAGCAGGTCGTCCTGCCCGCTGAAGTGGCGCAGCAGCACCAGGTAGGCGCCGTACAGAACGGTGAACCGGCTGACGCCCAGTCGGGCCGCGCATGTGCTCACCTCGGCGGACAGCCCGGGGTCCAGGTCGCTGCGATGGACGGTGTAGCCGGGCGGGTCGAGGCTGGTGGGCAGCCGGAGAGCGGGGACGGTGTCGCCGAGGTGGGCGCGCCAGAAGGAGCGCAGTTCCTCGCCCTCCGGCCCGTCCGCGTAGGCGCGGGAGCGCCGGGCATGCGCGGCGAGCGGTTGCGGGTCCTCGGGTCCGCCCAGGTCGGTTCCCGCGTAGGCCCGGCGCAGATCGGCGAGCAGCAGCAGGACCGAGGCCCCGTCGAAGACGATGTGATGGACCGTGATGAGCAGCACCGTCCCGTCCTCGCCGCGCACCACGTCGGCGCGGGCGAGCGGACCGGAGTCGAGGTCGAAGGGGCGTTGCCACAGAGTCCGGACGAACGCGTCCAGGGGTTGGTCCGTCTTGTGCTCGGCCACCGGGATCGCCGGGGCCCCGGCCCAGGTCAGCCGGGTACCGTCGGTGTCGCGGACGACGCGGGCGCGCAGAGTCGGATGGCGCCGGCCCAGTTGGTCGACGGCTGTCGCGAGCCGGGCCGTGTCCAGTTCTCCTTCGACGCGGAACGGGCTGGGAACGATATGGGTGCGTTGCTCGGGATCGATCTTCCAGGAGACCCACATGGCCTCCTGGCCCACCGACAGCGGCATGCTGTCATGCTCGCCGTCCGGGGGCGGCGCGTCCGGGACGACCGCGGTCTGGTGGCGGGTGTGGGGCGGGGTGGTGGACGTCACTGCTCCTCCTTCACTTTCCGGCGGTCAGCGAGTCGACCGCGGCGTCCGGGAGGAGGTCCGCCCATCGCTCGCCGCCGAACCAGTCGTCGGCCGCCCTGGACGCGGCCGGTGAGTCCGCCGTGCGGTGCCGGCGCCACGCGTCGGCGATCCGCAGCCGGGCTTCCGCGCAGTAGATGTCCGCGAGGTCCTGGGTGGTCCCGTCCCCCTCGGTGCCCAGGGAGGACGTCCGGCCCAGGACGAGGGACATCAGCAGCAGTTCGTTGCCGATCTGTGTCAGGGGGATGAGCAGGCGTTCCCGCTCGAACAGCTCGCGCTGGTCGGGGTGACGGCGCGCCAGTTCCGCGCAGGTGCGAGCGAGGGCCCTGGTCTCGGTCACGGCGAACCGGAGGTGGTCCAGGTTGGCGTCGGTCAGGTCGGCCTCGTCGAGGCAGCCCAGGTCGGGCTCGGCCGACTCGATCGCCTCGATGTTGTCGGGCTGCGGGTAGTAGCACCAGAAGACGGCCCGCTGCGCCATCCAGATGTCCAGCATGAATTCGACGCCGCCGGAGATCCGCAGCCCGCGCGCCTCCCGGAACACCCGCTCCAGCGGTACCGGCGGCACGCCGCGGCGTGCCTTGCTGTCCTCGGTCTCGTATCCCTCGGCGCCGTAGAGGGACATGGTGCGCTCCACGACGCGCCAGGCGGTCATGGACGAGAGGTTCTTCGCCGCGACCTGCTCGAAGCTCGGGTTGGCCGGCACCTGTCGTCCGGACAGCAGGCACCACTGGACCAGCGTCTCCAGGGCGAAGACCTCGCTGAGGGTGTCGGCGGCGTTGCGCCGTATCTCGTCGTAGGAGGCCAGGGGGCGTTCGTCGATCTGCCTGCGCTCGACGAACTCGCGGGCCCACCGCAGGCAGAGCCGGCTGATCGCGAGGGAGGGGGCGGCGATGGTGTGCACGCGGCCCACGACCAGGCGGCGGTACAGCTCGGGTGTCAGGCGCCGGTTGTGTTCGCCCTCGACCATCACCATGTGGGCCGGCACCCGTACGTCCTCGAAGGTGACGGCTCCCGAGGGGAAGCCCTTCAGGCCCATGAAGTCGTGGTGGGCGCTGATGCGGACGCCGGGGCTGTCGGTGTCGACGAAGAACAGCCGTACGCGTTCGGAGTCGCCCTCGCGCACCGTGGCGGTCACGTTGACCATGTCGGCGATGGGGGCGTTGCCCGAAAAGACCTTCTCCCCGTTGAGGAGGAAGGCGTCGCCGTCCTCGATGGGGGTGGCGGTGGTATAGCGCCGATGGTTGGAGGCTCCTTGCGGTTCGGTGTCGCTGTTGCCGCTGAAGACGCCCGCGCGAGTCCGCGCCTCGACGGTGTCCCGCAGGGGTCCTGGGGGCAGCGCCGGGAGGAAGGGGCCGACCCCGATGGTGTTCTGGACGGAGAGGATCTGGGCCGTGGCCATCGACCAGCTCGCCGCCGTCTCGACCACGCGGAAGGTGTTCAGGGCGGACAGTCCGAGGCCGCCGAGGGACGGATCGACCTGGAGCCGGTCGAATCCGCTGCTCGCCAGGGCCTTCAGCAGGCCGGACGGCAACTGCCCGGTGGCGTCGACCTCGCCCGGGTCCACCTGCTCCCGCAGCAGGGTCGCGAAGGTGGCGAGGGCGTTGTCCCCGGCCTCCCGGTCTTCCGGGTCCTGGCGTGGGAACCGGCTGATCAGGTCCCACCGCAGCTCGCCGCGGTACAGGTGTTCCAGGACGCTGGGTGTCTCGTCGCTGTACCAGGGGTTGCTCGGGCGCTCGTTCATCGTGCGGGGTCTCCGTTCCGGATGGCGTGAGAAGGGGGCCAAGGCAGGGCGTGGGGGCGGTCGCCCGGGGCGGGCCGGTGTGCGCGGCAGGTCGGGTGCCGGTCGCGCCCGGGGGGTGTCACGGACGCCGCTCCTCCTGGGAGGCGTGCCGTGCCAGCGTGTCGGCGAGCGGCCCGAGCTGGGTCTGTCTCATGAGGTCTTTCAGCCCCAGGTGGCCGCGGAGTTCGGCGGCGACCGCGAGGACGGCGAGGGATGTGCCGCCGAGGTCGTAGAAGTTGTCCGCGCGCCCGATCGTCTCGGCGGGGATGCCGAGCACCTTGGCCCACGCCGAGGCGATCAGGTGTTCCGCCCGTGCGGCGGGCCGGCCGGTGTCACCGCGTGTGTCCGGGTCCGGCGGCCCGGAGGCGGGCGCCGGGGGTGCCGGCAGTGCGGCGCGGTCCAGCTTCCCGTTCGGCGTGAGCGGAAGCGATGCCAGTGGCACCACGTGGGCGGGGACCAGCGCGGCGGGCAGCAACCGGGCGCAGTGGGAACGCAGTTCACCGGCCGGTAACTCCCGGCGACAGACGGTGTAGGCGCACAGGTACGCCTCGCCGGTCGGCGTGTGCCGGGCGATCACCGCGGCGTTGACGACGGCGGGATGGGCCAGCAGGGTGTTCTCGACCTCGCCGGGCTCCACGCGGACGCCGCGGATCTTGACCTGGTGGTCGTTGCGGCCCAGGTACTCCAGGGAGCCGTCCGGCAGCAGCCGCGCCAGGTCGCCGGTGCGGTAGACGCGCCGCTCCCCCGGGAACGGGTCCTCGACGAAGCGTTCGGCCGTCAGGCGGTCGCGCCCCAGGTAGCCGCGGGCCAGGCTCACTCCCGCGATGCACAGCTCCCCCGCTTCCCCGGCGGAACACGGACGCAGCGTGTCGTCGAGGACGTAGAGACGCACGTTGTCGATGGGCCGGCCGATCGGCACCGTGCGAGGGGCCGGGTCGGCGCACGGGTGATGGGTGACGTCGACCGTCGCCTCGGTCGGACCGTAAAGGTTCACCAGCTCCGGGCGGGCCGGCGCGCCGCCCAGCACCTCGTGGAAGCGGCGGACGTGGTGGGGGCTCAGCGCCTCTCCGCTGGCGAACACCCGGCGCAGCGAGGACAGGTCGTGCCCGCGGTCCGTGCGGTTGTCCGTGTGTTCCATGAACGCGTGCAGCATCGACGGCACGAAGTGCGCGACGGTGACGCCATGTTCCTCGACCGCCGCCGCGATGGTGTCGGGGTCGCGCTCGCCCCCTGGCTCCAGGAGATGGACCGACGCCCCGGCGAGGGTCCACCAGAACAGCTCCCACACCGAGACGTCGAAGCCGATCGGGGTCTTCTGGAGGAGCACGTCCTGGGCGCCGATCGGGTAGGCGCGCTGCATCCACCGCAGCCGGTTGAGCACCGACCGGTGCTCGACCATCACGCCCTTGGGCTCCCCGGTCGAGCCGGAGGTGTAGATGACGTAGGCGACGTCGGTGCCGTCACCGGTGTGCTCGACGGGGCTGTCGTCCGCGTCGTAGGACTCGGGCGCGTACGGGTCCACCAGGGTCACGGTGCCGTCCGGCCGCTCCAGCGTGCCGGGGGCGGCGACGACGATCCCGGCTCCGCTGTCGCGCAGGACGTAGGCGTTGCGGGCGGGCGGATGGCCCGGGTCCACCGGCACGTACGCGGCGCCCGCCCTGAGGACGGCGAAGACCGCCACCAGCATCTCGTGCGAGCGTTCGACCGCCACCGCCACCCGTGTGCCGGGTGCCGCCCCCGCGGCCCGCAGCGTGCGGGCGAGCCGGTCGGCCCTGCGATCCATCTCGGAGTAGGTGAGCGGCCCGTGCGCGCTGGTCACGGCTGTCCGGTCCGGGTGTGTCCGGGCGGCTGCGCGCAGAAGGTCCTCGATGCGGGTGTCGCACTCCACGGGGATCCGCGGCCCGGCCACCGCGGACGGGCCGGGAGCCGTGCGGCCGGCCGCGGCCGGTGCGGTCGGCACCTGCGGCGGTGTTGTCTGTTCCTGCCGTTCTTGCTCCATGGCCCTTCTCTCTCGTGCCGCGGATCGGACAGTGCCTGCGGGTCACGCGCGGGGCGCGTCGGGCGGGAGGGCGCGCTCCAGGCTGACGCCGATGAGGCGCAGCAGCGGGCCGGGGGATTCGGCGAGGTACATGTGGCCGCCGGGCAGGGACCTCGCGTCGAAGTCGGCGGTGGTCACCTCGCGCCACTGCCCGAGCATCTCCGCGTCGATCAGGTGGTCCTCGGCGCCGCGCACCGCGAGGACGGGGACATCCAGCACGGTGGGGCCGGTGGACCGGTACCGCTCGTGCATGGCGATGTCGGCGCGCAGGGCGGGCAGCAGCAGCTCGCGCAGGTCGGGGTCGTCGAGGGCCTCGTGCCGGTAACCGGTGGCCCGCTCGACGGCGTTCAGGAAGGCGTCCTCGGGCAGGCCCGTGGCGCCGAGGTCGTGACGGTGCGCGGGGCCTGCCGACCCGCTGACGACGAGAGCCACGACGGGCACGTCGGTGTCCGCCGCCAGCCGGCAGGCCGTCTCGTAGGCGAGGACCGCCCCCAGACTGTGTCCGAAGAGGATCACCCCGCGGTAGCCGCCGGCCTGCGCGCGGATCTGCGGCAGCGCGTCCTCGACGGCGTCGGACACGTACTCCAGGGGCTCCTCGGCGAAGCGCTTCTCCCGGCCCGGCAGCCCCACGGGTGCCACGTCCAGACCGGGCGAGGCGAGGTTCCACCACCCCGCGAAGAACGATGGACCCGCACCTGCGTGCGGGAAGGACACCAGAAGTGTCGGTTTCATCAGGGCCAGACCTTCCTCGGCTCGACGATCAGTCGGGATCGGCGCCTCGGGGCGCCACGGTTACGGACGGAGGGACCGGGGCGGCCCGGGGCGCACCGTGTTCAGGACGGGTTGCGGCCGCTGCGGGGAACAGCCGACCCGGCCGTGACACCCCCGTCGACCCCGATCGTCTGTCCGGTGACGTACGACGAGAGCGGGCCGAGCAGCCAGGCGGCGGCCTCGGCCACCTCCTCGCAGGTGCCCAGTCGGCCCAGCGGGGCCCGGCGCGCCCGCTGCTCCAGAGCGCCGGGCTCGGTGTACAGGCTGCGCAGCATGGGGGTGTCGGTCGAGCCGGGGCTGACGACGTTGACGCGGATGCCGTCGCCCGCGTACTGCAGGGCGGCCGACTTGCTCAGACCGATGACGGCGTGCTTGGTGGCCGAGTAGAGCGGACTCTGGGCGTGTCCGATGTGGCCGGCCACCGAGGCACAGTTGACGATCGAGCCGCCTCCGGCCGCCAGCATCGCGCCGATCTGGCCGCGCATGCACGACCAGACCCCGCGCAGGTTGGTGGCGAGAACACGGTCGAAGTTGTCGGCGGTGTCCTCGTGCAGCGCACCGAACTCCCCGAAGATGCCGGCGTTGTTGAACGCTCCGTCCAGTCGCCCGAACCGGCGGACCGTCTCCGCCACGCACGCTTCCACCTCTTTGTCGTCGCCGACGTCGACGGGTGCCGTCCAGTGGTGCGACGGCGGCAGACCGGCGGCGGTCTCCGCCAGCGCCGACTCGGTGCGGCCCACCAGGACGACGCGTGCGCCGTACCCGGCCAGGAGCCGTGCCGCGGCCCGGCCGATCCCGCTGCCCGCCCCGGTGACCATCACCACGCGGTCGGTGAGTTGCAGAGTCATGCGTGTGCCCAACTTTCCGCTCGTGCCTGTTAGATGTGCAGTCCGCCGTTGACGTCGACGACCGTGCCGGTGGTGTATCCCGCGTCCTCGCCGCACAACTGGCAGACCATGCCGGCGGCTTCGGTCACGGTCCCGAACCGGCCGGCGGGGATACGGCCGACCCTGTCGGCGGTCCACTCCGGGGGGTTGTCCGCCCAGGCGCTGCGGATGCGCTCGGTGCCGATGACGCCGTGGGCCACCGCGTTGACCGTGATGCCGTGCGGAGCCAACTCGTAGGCGCACTGCTTGGTGAACCCGATGACACCGGCCTTGGCGGCGACGTAGGCGGCGTTGCTGAAGAGGCTGTAGGTGCGTCCGGCAACGGACGCCAGGTTGACGATGCGGCCCCGGCCCGCCGCGACCATCGCCGGTGCGCACAGCCGCGTCATGGTGAACACGCTGGTCAGGTTGTGCGCGACGGCGGACGTGAGGTCCGCCTCCGTCAGCTCGGTCACCGGGCGGGCCCGGGTGTCACCGCCGACACCGTTGACCAGGATGCCCGGTCGGTGCCGCGGGGCGAGCGAGGTCACCGCGGCCTCGACGGCGGCCGTGTCGGTGACGTCGACGACCAGCGGCTCCCGGAGGCAGCGGTCGCCGAGTTCACCGGCGACCCGCGCCACCGCCTCGGCGTCCCTGTCGAGCAGGACGACTCCCACGCCGCGGGCGGCCAGCCGGCGGGCGACCTCGGCGCAGATGCCCGCGCCCGCCCCGGTCACCAGGGCGACATCACGTCGGGCCTTCATGCCGCCTCCCGCCATGCGCCGCGGGGTTCCCAGGTGGCCAGGCGGCGGGTGTGCCGCAGGAGTTCGACGCTCGGTTCTACGCCGGTGCCCGGTCCGGCCAGGGGTTCCACGCGGTACAGCGACCGGTCGGCGGCGAACGCGGGCCGGGTCAGCGGTGTGGGGAACCATTCGTCCGCCCGCCCCGCCTCCACCGTCCGCCACAGTCCCCACGCGGTGGCCAGCGCCCGCCCGGCCGCCCACAGCGGTCCCACCTCGGCGACGTGCACGCCGAGCTGGCAGCCGAGGCCGAGCGCGTCGGCGCGCAGCGCCAGGCGGGCCGCGGCCAGGAAACCGCCGCACTTGGACAGCCGGACGTTGACGTGGCTGGCGGCGCCGGTGGTGGCGGCGGTCCGCAGGTCGCCGGGCCCGGTACAGGACTCGTCGAGCATGACAGGCAGTCCGGTGGCCTGCCGCAGCCGGGCCAGTTCGGTCCAGGAGCGCGGCGGGAGGGGCTCCTCCACCCAGGCGGCACCGGCGAGTTCGCCCGCGATCCGCTCGGTGTCCGTGATCGACCACGCGCCGTTCGCGTCCAGGGAGACAGCCGTCTCCCGCGGAAGCCGCTCACGGGCCCGGGCCAGCCGCAGCACGGCGTCGGACGGGTCCGCGACCTTGACCTTCACGTGCCGCAGTGCCGCCACCGTGTCCGGCGGAAGGGCGTCCAGGACGGACGCGACGTCCTGGGTCAGGTGGATCACCAGGCTGACGTGTGTGGGCCCGTTCCTCAGGACGCGGTCGGGCGGGTCCAGCACCCGCAGCACGTCGGCCAACGGCCGGCCGAAGTGCCGGCACACTGCGTCGAGCAGCGCGATCTCCATCGCCGCCGCGGCCGACGGACCGTCGGCCAGTCCGCCCGGCGGCAGCGCGGCGACCGAGGCGACGGCAAGGTCGAAGGTTTGCCAGTCGATCCGCTCGGCCAGTGCCGCCGGGTCGCAGTTCTCTATGGCGCGGGCCGCGCTGTCCAGGGTCTCGCCCGTCACGTAGCCGCGGGGCGCTCCTTCGCCCCATCCGCGGACACCGTCCAGCTCCACCTCGACCAGGAGTGACTCCGCGGCGCGGCGGGAGCGGGTGGCGTGGTCGAAGGCCGCGGCCATGGGCACGGCGGCGGTGTACAGCCGTACGCGGCGGATCATGCGTCCTCCTTGAGCCGCAGGGCCAGCCAGTCCCAGTACGCGGTACGGGCGTCGGTGAACTCCAGGTAGTGCCGGTTCGCGGCGAAGACCTCCTCGTGCACGTCGGACGTCAGCCGGCGCAGGGTGGCCCGTGCGGCCCGCAGGTCGATGATCGGGTCGTGCTCCGGGACGGCCAGGTCGACCCGGAGCGGGGTGCGCGGGGTCCCGGTGGCGTAGAGGTCCTCCAGGCGCACCAGCGTCGCCTGCGTCGCCGAGGTCACCTCCCGCAGCATCAGCGGGTCCGAGGCCATGAACTCCCGGTAGCGCGCCAGGCCGGTGTAGTCGCCGTCGGCCAGCCCCACGGGCTGCGGTGTCGTCCCGGCGCGGGCGCGTCGCTCGGCCAGCGCGGCGGGTGTGTGACGGGCCCTCTGCTGGCCCAGCGCGGGCGCGCACAGGACCAGTCGACCGACCGGCAGCTCACCGGTGCACCACAGCGCGGCCAGCAGGCTGCCGCCCAGACTCTGGCCCAGGGCGACCGGTCCGGTTCCGCCGACCCGCTCCGCCACGGCCTCCAGCGCGCGCGTGTAGTCGCTGAGGACGAGGTCGGCCGACGGCAGGTGGCCGCGCAGTCCCGCGCTGCGACCCGACCCCCTGCGGTCCAGGGCGTAGACATCGATGCCGCGGGCGTTGAGTTCGGGCCCCGTCTCCCACAGCCATCCGGCGTGGCTCTGGATGCCGTGGAAGTAGAAGAGGGCGGTGGCCGCGCCGGGCACGGTCCAGCCGTGCAGGGTCAGTGCGACGCCGTCGGAGGCGGTCAGCGTGTGGGTGGTGTGCATGACCGGTCTCCTCAGTACCTGACGAGGTTGACGTCGGGGTCCAGCCGGACATCGACGAGCAGCGGGCCGTCCAGGTCCGGCAACAGGTCGCCCACGGCGTCCAGTTCCTCGGCCTTGCGGACGGTCAGGGCGCGAGCGTCCATCGCGGTGGCCAGCCCGGCGAGGTCGGGCCAGGCGAACGCGGAGTACGCCGGGTCGTAGCCGTGGTGGCGCAGCTTGTAGTGCTCGGCTCCGTAGGCCCCGTCGTTCAGGACGACCACGACGAGCGGCAGCCGTTGCCGCACGGCCGTCGTGAACTCCGACAGGTGCATCATGAAGCCTCCGTCGCCTATGGCGGCGATCACCGGCCGACCGGTACCGGCCATGGCAGCGCCGATCGCCCCGGCCAGGCCGAGCCCGATCGAGCCGAAGCCGCCCATGACGGTGAAGTGCAGCGGGTCGGCCACCTTCAGGTAGGGCCAGACACCCACGTCGAACCGGCCGATGTCGCTGACGACGAGGCGCTCGGCGGGCAGCACTCGGTCCAGGCGGATCATGGCCGTGCGGATGTCGACGGTGTCCGGTCCGCTGCGGTCCTCGACGTCGTCCTCGGGCACGTACCCCGCCAGGCGTCCGGCGACGCGCTGCGACCAGGTGGGGTTGGCCGCCGTGACGCCCGCCTGTTCCAGCAGCGTGTTCATGGCTTCGGCCGTCCGGCGGGCGTCCCCCGCGACGGGCGCGTCGGCGGGGGTGTAGGAGCCGATCTGGGTGGGGTCGGCGTCCACGTGTACGACCTTCTTGCCGCGGAACAGATCGCCGTTGAGCGCGGTCCACATGTTGAGGCCGGCGCCGAACGCGGCGACGCAGTCCGCCTCGGCGATGACTGCGCCCGCGGCGTCGTGGGCGAGCGATCCGAAGATGCCGATGTCGCGCGGGTGTCCGGCGAACAGTTCTTTGCCGAGCACCGTGGTGGCGAGTGCCGCGCCGGTACGGTCGGCCAGTTGGATCAGGGCGTCGCGCGCCTCGGCGAGTGCCGCGCCGTGGCCGGCGAGGACCAGGGGCCGCCTCGCCGAGCCGAGGAGGCCGAGGGCGACGTCCAGGGCCCCGGCTTCGGGGGCCGCCAGGGAGGCGGGTGCCACAGGCAGGGCGACGGGTGTCTGTTCGCCGGCTTCGGCCTGGGTGAGGGCGATCGGCAGGTTGAGCACGACGGGCCGCCGCTCGGCCACGATGCGCTGCATGGCCCGGTTCAGGTCGGCCACGACGGAGGAGGGTCCGTAGACGCGTTCGTATCCGGCCCCGGCGGCGGTGGCGACCGTGGCGATGTCGAACTGATGGAAGTGGGTGGGCACCGGCGGCGGGTCCCCCGTGATCAGGAGGATCCGGCTGCGGCTGCGGACGCCCTCGACCAACGCCGTCAGGGTGTTGGTGAACGCCGGTCCGTGGGTCACGCTGGCCACGCCGACGCCGCCGGACATCCGGGCGTAGCCGTCGGCCATGGCGACGGCGCCCGCCTCGTGGACGACCGGGACGAAGCGTCCGCCCCCTTCGGCGAACGCGGGCAAGTAGAGCAGGTTGGCGTTGCCCATCAGCCCGAAGACGGTGTCGACACCGTGTGCGGCCAAGGCGTCGGCGAGCACGTGGAAGACCTTCATCGCTGTCCTTCGGTCGGTACGGGCAAGAGCCAGGCGGGGTCGTTCTGGTGGGCGGGCGCACACGCGAGCGGTGGATTGTCCCGGACCAGCGAACGCAGATGGTCACCGGTCACGAGCACGTCGGTGTCCGCGCACCTGTGGGTGAGGACCATGTGCCGGGCCCGCACCTGCGGGTGGCGCACCGCACGTGTCAGGTCGTGCAGGGGGGCGGCGGGCACGCCGAACGTGTGCGCCGCGTCGAGCAGGGCGGCGACGGATGTGTCGGCCCCCGGTAGCGTTCGGTCCGTGTCGGCCAGGACGGTGCCGTCCGGGGCGTCGACGAGCCGCGGGGCCGGTGCGGGGCCGTCGTCGTACCAGCGTTCCTGCGTGGTCCACACGGCGCTGTCGAACAGGGCGACGTCGGCGGCGCATCCGCGTCCGGTGCGCAGCCGCACCCAGGTGGAGACGACGGTGGCGGCGGCGGCGAGGAAGGCGCCGAGCACGTCGGCGCTGGACACCGGCGTGCGGAGTCCGCTTCCCTGCCCGCCGACGAGGTGCATGATGCCCGATTCGGCCTGGATCACGGTGTCGACGCTGCGGTCGGCGGCGGCCAGGCCGTGACCGGTGACCGCGCAGTGCACGGTGCCGTACCGCGAGAGGACCTGCGCGGGAGTGATGCCTTGGGCGGCGAGGGTGTCGGCGGCGAGGTTGGTGAGGACGATGTCGGATCCGGCGAGCAGCCGGTCGAACCTCTCCCGGTCCTCGGCGTCGGCGAGGTCGAGCCGGCAGGAGCGCTTGCCCGCGTTGTTGACGTAGTAGAGGTAGCCGATCCCGCCCACCGGCTGGGCGAGCCGCCGGGACCCCTCGCCGTGCGGAGGCTCCACCTTCAGGACATCGGCGCCGAGCTGGGCCAGCAGTCTGCCCGCGAGCGGTCCGGCCGTGTAGGAGCCGATCTCCAGCAGCCGGACGCCGCGCAGCGGTGGCTCGCCGCGCGGGACCCGTTCCCACAACCGGCCCTGCCGTGGCATCGGGTCGGCGGTGACCTCCGGGACCAGCGAGGACAGCGGGCTGCCCGGCGCGGCGGACGGTCCGGTGGCCAGGCCGCGTCGGCGGGCGGCGGCCCCGTGGCGCACCTCGTCGGGTGTCGCGATCTGCGCGCAGGGGATTCCGGAGGCCCGTAAAAGGCCCACCACGTCTGCCGCCCGTCGCACGCCGGTCCACTCGCCGATCAACTTGTCGAGTTCGTCGGTGTTTCGGACCCGGGCGCCGGTGTCGGCGAAGCGTGGGTCATCGCCGAGGTCACCGTGGCCCGTCGCGTCGGCCAGCCGCCACCACATCGGGTCACCCATGGTGCAGATGACGACCGGGGAGTCCAGGCACGGATAGCTGTTCCAGGGAGCCGCCATGCCGTGCCGGTTGCCCGTCCGCCGCGGTGGACGGCCGGCGAGGGCCACGCTCGGTAACAGGGTGCCGGTGAGGGTGAGCAGACTGTCCAACTCGGCGATGTCCAGGCAGTCGCCCCCTCCCCCGCGCTCGCGGCCCACAAGCCCGGCCACGACGCCGATCAGGCCGGACAGGCAGGCCGTGCGCGAGGCCAGGTCCACCGTGGAGGTCACGGGCGGGTCCCCCTCCGCGCCGGTCGCCGCGGTCAGCCCGGCGAGCGCCTGCAGGGTGGCCTCGGTGGCCGGGGCGTTTCTGAGCGGACCTGTGAGACCGAAGGCGCTCAGCCGCACGGTGACAAGATCCGGGTGACGCCGCAGCAGCCCGTCGGGACACAGCCCCAGGCCGGTGAGGCGGATGTCACCCTCGCTGTCGCAGACCAGGACATCGGCTCTCTCCAGCAGCCGCGGCACCTGCTCCCAGGCGGCTGCCGGCTCGCCGGCGGAGCACAGCCACTGGGTGAACGGTCCGCCGCCGTCGGGGGGCCGCCCAACACGCACGACCCGGGCTCCGAGGTCCGCGAGCAGCCTGCCCAGCAGCGCGGCCGACGTGCGCCGACCGGCCAAGAGCACCTCGGTGCCCTGAAGCGGCCCTGCTGCCGTCATTCGTGTTCTCCTCGCGCAGCGCACGCCGGCCGCGGACGGCGGCCGTCACGGCAGGTCGGTTGTGGATACGGCCGGCATAAGGCCGCGATAAGGGACTTCGGTCGGTACCGGTCGTAAGTCAGGAAGCATTCCGTCGGCTGTTCCTCCCAGCAATTAGAACCCGCATGTCCGTACCGGCGTCGACCCTTCACGTCGAAGACGGCGAAAAATCATCGTTCCGGTTTGTCCTCGAACCAGTGGCCCCACCACCTAAATGAGCGGATCGGAAGTCGACATCGGCCAATTTCAAAACCGACGCCCGCGAAAGTTTGATCCCCGACCGGCCAGGGCAGAGCCCGGTTCTTACGCAGAACAGCAGCGAACGGTTCAGTCGCCGCCACCGAAAGTTCCGTGAGGGTGATCACACGCACCTTGCTTGACAGGTCTTAATTGAGGCTGGAACGCTGACGAAAAGTTACTTCTACGAGGTCCCGCTATTGCGCTCACAAAACCTAGGCAATCGACAGGAGGCCCGAGGGGATGATTTGCAATCACCCTTTATCGGCGGGCGTCATAATGAAGAAGCGCCCCGACCTTTCGTTATTCACCAAGGCGTCGCGACGACCGTGCTCCACCGCGCACCCGGCCTCTGAATGCCTCATCCACACGAGGAAATCCCCCCGAAACGCGCCGTGTCGGGGCACGGAACGCGGCGCCACGGCCCGCACAGCACGGCCTGTCGCCCATCGACCGGCATGCGCGCCGCCCGCGACCCCCCGCCCCGGCAGGGCCGCTCACGAGATGCCCGCCGGATGACGAAGCTGATGCGGGCCGCCGTGATACGGGCCTGGGGCGGGCCCGATCAGCTGACCCTGGATCAGGTCGAGCGGCCGGCCCCTCCCCCCGGATGGATCGGCGCGCGCGTCGAGGCGTGCGCGCTGAACCACCTCGACATCCACGTACGCAACGGACTCCCCGGTGTCCGGCTGCGCCTGCCTCACGTCTCCGGCGGCGATGTCGTCGGCATCGTGGAGGAGGCCACCGACGAGACCGGTGAACGTCTCTTGGGCGAGCGCGTCCTGCTCGACCCCATGATCGGACGGGGCATCCTCGGCGAACACCACTGGGGAGGGCTCGCCGAGTACGTGGTGGCCCCCGCGGACAACGCGATCCGCCTGCCTGCCGCGAACGGCGCGGACCTGGCACGGTATGCCGCCCTGCCCATCGCCTACGGCACGGCCCAGCGCATGCTCTTCACCCGGGCGCGGCTGCGGCGCGGCGAGAACGTCCTGCTGTTCGGTGCCACCGGTGGTGTCGGCGTGGCCTGCGCCCAGCTCGCCGTGCGCGCCGGCGCCCGTGTCATCGCCTGCTCCAGATCACCTGCCAAACTCGCCCGGCTTCGCGCGCTCGGCGTGGCGGAGACCATCGACGCGGACACCGACGACATCCTGAGCCGGGTCCTGGATCTCACCGACGGCGGTGTCGACGTGGTCGTCGACTACCAGGGCAAGGACACCTGGCCCCTCTCTCTGCGCTGCGCCCGCCGCGAGGGCCGCATCGTCACCTGCGGCGCGACCACCGGGTACGAGGCGCTCACCGACCTGCGCTACGTGTGGTCGCGCCAGCTGGACATCCTCGGCTCCAACGCCTGGCGCCGTCAGGACCTGCACACCGTCCTCGACCTGGTGACCACCGACGCCCTGGAACCCGCGGTGCACGCCCACTTCAGCCTGTCCCGCGTCGCCGAGGCGGTGGCCGAACTGGAGGAGCGCCGGGCGTTCGGGAAAGTCGTCGTCCGCGTCGCGTGAACGCACTCTGGCCGGCTCGAACCTGAAGGAAGACAGCTTTGGCAACGACGGGCAAGACCGCACAAGACCGGGACTTCCTGCGCAGGACCCAGAGCGCGCTGGCGATGCAGCGCAAGATCTGCGCACAACCCGAGGAGACGGCCGAGCGGGTGCTCGGCGACCTCCTCGCGGTCTCCCGCGACACCGCCTTCGGGCGCGAGCACGACCTCCGCGCGGTCCGCACCCGCGAGGAGTGGCGGCGCGCCGTGCCCATCCGCCGCTACGACGCACTGGCCCCCTACGTTGAACGGCAGCTCGCCGGCGAGCGCAACGTCCTCACCACCGACGATCCCTACGCCTTTCTTCGCACCTCCGGCTCGACCGGACGGGCCAAGCTGGTGCCCACGACCGGCCACTGGCGCCGCGCCTACCGCGGACCCGCGCTGTACGCGCAGTGGGGGCTGTACTTCGAGCAGCTCGGCGCCGAGCGCCTCGCCGGCGACGAGGTACTCGACCTGTCCTGGGAGCCCGCTCCCCCGCGCGACCATATGCGCGGGTTCCCCGTGTACGGGATCACCGAGCGCCCGGTCCCGGACGACCCCGAGGACTGGGATCCGCCGTGGCGCTCGGAGAGCTGGTTCCCCCGGGACACCCACTCGGCCGGCATGGCCACACTGCTCTACCGCAAGCTGCTGCGGCTGGCCGACCGCGGCCTGCGGCTGATCGTCTCCGTGAACCCGTCAAAGATCGTTCTGCTCGCCGAGGCGCTGCGGGAGAACGCCGAGCGCCTGCTGCGGGAACTGCACGACGGCCGCTCCACGACGGCGGACCCCGCCCTCGCCCGCAGACTGGCCACCGCGTTCGACCGTGCGGACGGCCGCCCCCTCCTCACCGACCTGTGGCCCCGCCTGAACCTGCTGGTGTGCTGGAACTCCGCCTCCGCAGCGCTCTACCGCCCCTGGCTGTCGCGCCTGGCGCCCGGCGTGGCAACGTTGCCGTTCAGCACCACCGGAACCGAGGGGATCGTGACACTGCCGGTCGACGACCATCCCTCCGCCGGTCCGCTCGCCGTCGACCAGGGACACTTCGAGTTCGTGCCGTGGAACGAACTCGACGACGGCAGCCCGCTGCCCGCGGACAGCCCGACCCTCGGCTACGAGGAACTCGACACTGGTGCCGACTACCGGCTGGTCATGAGCCAGGCCAACGGCCTCTACCGCTACGACGTGGGCGACGTCTACCGCGCCGTGGGCACGGTCGGCTCGACGCCGCGGCTGGAGTTCCTCGGACGCGCCGGCTTCCAGAGCTCGTTCACCGGAGAAAAGCTCACGGAGTCCGACATCCAGACCGCGGTGATCCGTGTTCTGGGCAGCGGATCCGTCGACCACCCCCACTTCACCGGCATCCCGGTCTGGGGCACGCCGCCGCACTACACGGTCGCCGTCGAGTGGGCCAGCGCCTACGACTCCCTCGACCCGCAGGACATCGCGGGGCGGATCGACGATGTGCTCCAGGAGGTGAATGTGGAGTACGCGGACAAGCGGCGCAGCGGGCGACTGCGCCCTCTGCGGGTCCTGCCCCTGGTGCCGGGAGCGTTCAGGAGGATCGCCGAGCGGAGGTTCCGCCACGGCGCCGCCGGTGCCCAGATCAAACATCACTGGTTGCAGAAGGACGCGGCTTTCCACGACACGTTGCGCGAGCTCGGCCTGATCAGGCCCTGTCCGGCGGGGGGGTGACACGGATGCGGATCGGTTTCGCCGCGCCGGTCTCCGGTGCCTGGTCCACGCCGGAGAACGCCGCACACGTCGCACTCGCCGCCGAGCGGTCGGGGTACGACTCGCTGTGGACCTACCAGCGCGTCCTGGGCGTCCCCGACGGTTCCCGGGGCGAGGCGAACCGCAGTGTCCACGACCCCCTGGTCACGCTGTCGTTCCTGGCCGCGCGGACCACGAGGATCCGCCTCGGGGTCGCCGTTCTGGTCATGCCGCTGCACGCACCGGCCGTGCTCGCCAAGCAGCTCACCACCCTCGACGTGCTGTCCGGTGGCCGGCTCGACGTGGGTCTCGGCAACGGCTCCATGAGCGAGGAGTACACGGCGGCCGGCGTGTCCCCGACGGGTCTGGGGCGGCGCGCCGATGACTTCCTCGCCTGTCTGCACGCCTTGTGGTCGGGGCGGGCACCGGTGGAGCACGACGGTCCCTTCTACCGTGTCCCACCCGCCGTGTTCGCTCCCGAACCCGTCCAGAAGCCGCACCCGCCGCTTCTGCTGGGCGGCAGTTCGACAGCGGCGCTACGCCGTGCCGGCCGCCTGTGCGACGGCTGGATCGCGAGCAGCAAGGCTTCCCCCGATGCCATCCGCGCGGCCATCGCCGTCGTGCGCGACAGCGCCGAGGAGGCCGGACGGGATGCCGATGCCCTGCGGTTCGTCTGCCGTGCTCCGGTACGGGTCCGCTTCCGAGCGGGCGCGGACCGGTCATTGTTCACCGGCACCGCGGACCAGGTCCGGTCCGATCTCGCCGCCCTCGCGGACACCGGCCTCACCGAAATCTTCGTGGACCCGAACTTCGACCCCGAGTTCGGTTCCCCCGACGCACCGGCCGTCGAGGTCACCAACCGCGTCGACCGCTTACTCAGTGAACTGGCTCCAGGCACCTGGTGAGAGGAAGAACTCCATGCTGATCGCGCATGTCGCGGTGAGGGACGAGCGGGTGTACGCCCGCGTGGACACCGGCACTCAGCGGGTCCACCTGCTGTCGGGCACTCCCTTCGACGGAATCCGGCCCACCGGGGAGAGCCTGCCGTTGGCAGAGGTCCGCCTGCTCGCGCCGACCGAGCCCAGCAAGATACTGGTGGCGGGCCGCAACTACGACGACGTCGTCACACCGGACCTGGTCGTCTTCATGAAGCCGTCCACCTCCGTCATCGGCCCCGGCAGCCCCGTCCGTCTGCCCCCGGAAGCCGCGGAGGTCCGCTACGAGGGAGAACTCGCCGTCGTCATCGGGCGCCGCTGCCGGGACGTGCCCGAGGAGTCCGCGGACGAGGTGGTGTTCGGCTACACCTGTGCCAACGATGTCACCGCCTGGGACGTCGGGACGGCGAACGGCCACTGGACCAAGGCGAAGAGCTTCGACACCTTCTGCCCGCTGGGACCGTGGATGCGCACCGGCCTCGACCCCGCGGACCTCGCGCTGCGCACGATCGTCAACGGCGAGGTGCGCCAGAGCAGTTCGACGAAGGAGATGAACAGAAACGTCCGCGCGCTGGTGTCCCGCTGCTCCACCCTGATGACGCTGCTGCCCGGCGACGTGATCCTCACCGGCACTCCGTCGGGCGCAGGTGTGCTGCGCCCCGGCGACGAACTCACGGTGCAGATCGACGGAATCGGCTCCCTGTCCCATCCTGTGGAGGTCCACCGCCCTGGTGCCAGTGCGGACTTGGCCTGGTCCGGGACCTGATGACGACCTGACTCAGACCGTGTCCACCGCCGAGCACAGCGCGGCCATCGCGTCTCTCCTCCGAGAACCTGAGGTGCCCGAAGGAGAGACGCGACGGCCCTCTCACATCTCGACGCCACTCCGTGCGACCGCGCCGACGCGATGGACCGCTCTCGGACGCGGCCGCCGGGGACCCGCTGTTCACCCCCGGACGGCTGCGGGCCGTGTTTCGTCCGGCTCAGACTTAGGGCCCCTGACCGGCATCCGAACTTCACCACACGACTACAGCGACCAGGGAGTGCTGGCGTCTCGTAGAGCGCCTCGTACGGCGTGGCGACGGCGCGGCGGCAGCTTTGGAGACGGGTACAGCACCGCTCGCAGCCGGACCGCGGCGGTGAGCTTGAAGTCACTCCCGTTGTTCCGGCGACAGCTCCGGCGGGGTCGGTTCAACCATGCGGGCCTCCGCGCTTGATGGGTCACTCCCCCGCACTCTCGCCCCTCCCGGTCGGCTCCGGGGCCTGCCCGCAGGTCGCGTCCCGACGGCTGGCGCGGCGACTTCGTCCCCCGTCCCGCAGGACGGTCCCACCGCCCTCTTACCGACTGCCCCGCGCGCGTTGCCGCCCCAGCCGGTCACGGCCGCTGGGGCGGTCCAGGACCCTGTCCGTGCTCGGGGCCGGACTGCTGGTGCTGATGCCGGCTGCCCGGGTCGGCGGCCGGGACGCTCTGCTCCCGGTCTGCGACGGCGCGGCGGCGGGCTTCGGCCTCGCGGGTCAAGACGGCGAGCCGGCTGAGGTTCTCCGGCGTCCGCACCCACGACGCCGGGTCCCTCGGGCGGCCCCAGTAGCTCCGGCATCGCGGCTGCTGATGAGTGTGAACGGCAGCGGCCCGCTGCGCCGGGGTGAGAGCGGTGTCCGGTCCGGGTGGTCGACGGCGTGCGGCGCGCGTGCTGGCCGAGCGCGCACTCAGTTGCGCGGTGGCAGCCGGCCCCAGGGCCACGACGGGTAGGCCGTCGACGCCCATCCCGACTCGCTCTGCACTCACCGGCCTCGACACCGCCCTTTTGCCATCTCACCGGCGCACTTCGGCGGCGCACCCGGGCCTTCAAAGCCGGGCACGCCACCGCCTTACGTGAGCGCGCTGACGCCAGGTTCGGCCATCACCGGCACGCGCGCTTGAGCGTCAACGCTGGTGGCGGCCCCCATGCTCCCCGCGCTCCCCGCGCTCTCCGCGGTGGTCCCGGTCCCCACGGTCGCCACGCTCTCCACGGTCGCCGCGCTCCCAGCGGTCGCCACGGCCGCCACGGTTCCCGTGCTCTCCGCGCTCCCAGCGGTCACCACGGTCCCCGCGCTCTCCGCGGTGGTCCCGGTCGTTGTCCCAGGAGGCGTCGTCGATGAAGCGGTCGCGGTCGTCGCGCAGAGTGGCGGTGCCGGAGCCGTTGTCCCACACGTAGTTGCGGCGGTCCTGGAACAGGTCGGTGCGGGTGTCGCGGCCTTCGCCGGTGTGGATACGGACGGTCTCGCGGCCGGCCAGGCGGTAGCCGAGGAACGTGTAGGTGTCTCCGTCCTCGTCCGACAGCGTCCACCCGCCCAGGTTGATCGCCTGGCCGTGGGCGTGGTGTTCGCCCTTGCCGACGTCCATGCCGAGGAACACGCCTATGCCACTGGTGTCGAACATCCGCTCGCTCTCCGGGAGTTGAGCATCCGTCCCGGCCGTCCCTACGGCACCACTACCGGCAACCACGTTACGCAGAGGTCCACCCGTCGGTGGCGTCGGCGTTGCGCCGGGCCAGGGTGGCCATCAGGCCCCTCATCAGCGGTCAAGCGGTGCCCCAGACCCGGTGACACCACCCCCCGGGCCATGCGATCGGCAGGGGGACACAGTCATGCCGGGCCCGGGGGCCAGGAGCCCCGTTGCAGGGCCACGGAAAAGGTAACGGGGGCTGCCTGCCGCTCGCGGCGTGCGCGGGGAGCGGGCGAGGTGGTAGCGAGGATGATCTCCAGATGTTCGGCGAAGTACGGGCCCGGAAGCGGGATCTCGACCTCGGGATGGTGTGCGTAGCCGACGGCGACCGCCGCGGCCACGTAGTCCATGACGGCGAGGGTCGCCTCCGTGTGCGGGCGGCCGACGGGCGTGAGGTGCTCCAGGACACGCAGCAGGACGGGGACGCTCGATCCGGCGGTGTCCTCGTCGGCGTCCTGGTCGTTGTGGCCTGGGATGGTGCTCTGGTCGTGCCAGAAGGCGGCCGCGTGGCGGTCGCCGAGGGCGCGATGGTGGAGGTAGAGGCAGTAGGCGGCGGCCCCCACCCCGGCCCCGGCCCCGGCCCCGGCCGCATACTGCCACCAATACTGTGCGCCGTCGTCAGCCTCGGCCAGCTGCAGCAGACAGCCCAGGATCCAGGCCCACTGGGGTCCGGGCACCTGCTCCGTGATGAATTCGGCGATCTGCCTGGGCAGGGAGTGGGCCACCGCAACTTCACACAGGGAGCGCAGGTGCGCCGCCGCCGTCTCGTCCGCCAGGTCGCGGGCCCCAGCCCTCGGTCAGCGGCAGGACCTCGGGGGGCAGGCCGGGGTAGGCGGGGCGAGGGTTCGGCGCGGGCGAAGATGTCGACGTTCAGCGAGGTGGCATGGGCGTGCCAGTGCGGGTTGCGGGAGCGTCAAGCCGGCTGGCGCGGTCTGGCAGCTAGTGCCGGATCAGGCAACGTTTGCCCTGTTGTGATGTGCCGCGCCGTTCGGGTGACTGTGCCGGGCGGCGCGTGATCGTCATCCTGTCCGGGTGGCGGAACGAGTACGTGTACGCGAGATCGATGATGACGAGGGTCGGCGGCTGCTGCGGATCATCCGCAGGGGCACCGGGTCGGTCTCGACGTGGCGGCGGGCCCAGATGGTGCTGCTGTCCGCGCAGGGCATGCCGGTGGCGAAGATCGCCGAGGTGTCGTTCACCAGCGACGACCGGGTCCGGGATGTGATCCACAACTTCAACGCCGACGGCTTTGCCTCCCTGTATCCGAAGTACTCCGGTGGCCGGCCGAAGACCTTCACGCTGCCCGAGCGGCGTGAGATCAAGAAGATCGCCAAGTCCAAGCCGACCGAACACGACCTGCCGTTCTCGACCTGGAGCCTGACCAAACTGGCCGACTTCCTGGTCGCCGAGGGGGTGGTCGACGACATCAGCCACGAGGGCCTGCGCATCCTGCTCCGCGAGGAAGGCGTCTCCTTTCAACGCCTGAA
>NZ_JBIAIV010000062.1:0-38382 GCF_042871645.1 Streptomyces sp. NPDC005774
GCCGGTCGGTAGCCATGATCTCCTCCATCTGCCGCAGCGGACTCCTCTCCCCATCACACTGCGGCAAGCGCCTGATCACAACGGACTACCGTTAGGCACCCGGCTCTGCCCCTGCGGCCTCGCCACGACTACGCCGTAGACCTTCGTCGTGGCCTCCCGGCCCAAGCTGCCAATACCGGACCGGGAGTTCCCCGCCCTTCCGGACGGTTGCGCACCGCTGACCAGCCCATATCCACCGGATTGGAGCTGGCAAGAACTCAAGAGGCGTAATGACGCCGGTTCCTCGCGTATACCTTCCCGTCTCGCTCACCGGGCCCGACCCATCCGGCAGTGCTGGGCCGACCCGACTTTGTCGAGGCTGCTCTCGCCCTCCCCGGCGATCCCCGGTTCAGGCTGCCTCCAGCTTCACCTCGCCGCTACGACGGCGAGACGACGGTGGTCTTCCACCTCCATCCGAAACAACAGCGCCTCGTGGCGCACTGACAGGCTTCTTACCAGCACCCCAACACTCGCCCGTCACCCACGCGTTACCGTCGCCGGCCTGCGCGACCAGGGGCCACACGTCACGCCAGGGATGCTCGGCGGACAGGGCGAACATCACGCCGTGCCCGTCCATTCGTAACCGTCCGGCCGACTCCGCCGGGGGCTCCATGACCGTGTGGTCGGCGAAGTTGCGACGGTAGCGCCGACGCCTCACCGTGTCGCCCCCTGATCGGGCCGGAGCGCGGAGGTGAGCGCACGGGCCGTGGCCACGTTGCAGCGCCCCAGGTCGATCAGCGCGAGCGGAGCGGACCCGGCGTACGAAGCGGCGTCGAGCCCGAGGGACGGCAACGTCACCCCCACCGCCTTGAGCGCGTCGCGCAGGTCCTCACACGCCTGTTCCGCGTCTCCCACCTCAGAGGACCTCCCCTCTGCTGCGGGCGTTGGCCCTGGCCACCCGCGTCCACATCGGTTCCTCGGCCCGTTCACGGACGTTCAACGGCTGCACGTCGCCGGGCAGCGCCGTCCACTCCGTGCCGCCGTTCTCCGGGCGCAGCCATACGAACCCGTCCTGATGGTCCATGACGATCCCGCGCCTCTCCTGCCGTACGTCATGGGCGAGTTCACCGACCGGGAGCCGACTCGCCTCCCGGCCGGGGCGGCCGGGGCGGGGCGTCGTGTCGGTCGTCTTACGTACGCGGGAGGGCAAGGGTGCGGCCTCCTGCTGCTTCTCACTGTTCACGCTCTCAGCGTCGCGGCGGGCAAGGGTGACCAGCCAGGGTGACGGTGTTCCGAACCGGGCTCCGGAACGGCTGCCACCTGGGCGCCCTCACTGTTTGCACTCAAGCTGTCACCGGTAGCGACTACCGTTGGCGGATGCCCGTTCCCTCGGGAACGCGGGACGGCATGCCGACACGACACACGGCAAGGGAGCACCGACCGCCATGACCCAGCCCTCCCGGGACCTCGAACCCGTCCACTCCGCCCGCGACCTGTACGGCGTCGAGCTGCGCCGTCAGCGCCAGCTCATCGGGCTGTCGCTGGACCGGATGTCGGACATCGTCAACTACAGCAAGACGCATCTGCATGGAGTGGAGACAGGAGAACGGCTCCCCCTGCCACCCCTCTCGGAGAAGCTGGACGCGGCTTTCGGGACAGGGGAGTTGTTCCAGGGGTTGTGGGGGGCGGTGAAGCGGGAGTACACGCCTCGGCGGTTTGATCATTGCCTGGAGCTGGAGGCGAGGGCGGTGCGGATTCAGGAGTTCGGCGCGAGTCTCATTCCTGGCCTGCTCCAGACAGAGGCGTACATGCGCGCACTGTTCACCGCGGGGGAACCAGGGATGAGCCCCCGGGAGATCGACGGCCTGGTGGCGGACCGCCTGGGCCGCCAGGAGATCCTGCGGCGGGACTGCCCGCCGGATTTTTGGTGGATCATCGGGGAAGCGGCGCTACGACAGACCGTAGGCGGACCAACAGTAATGAGCGGACAACTCGCGGCGCTGTTGCCACTGGTGAGCACAGGTCATACCACCATCCAGGTAAGCCCGTTCGAAGCGGACGCGTGCGCCCTGATGAGCGGCACCCTCATCCTGCTGGCCCTCCCGGACAACTCGATCACCATGTACCAGGAGGGCGCCGGGTACGGGGAAAGCATCGACGACAGGGAGGCCGTCACACGGCATGTGCGAGAGTACGATCTGAAGAAAGCCTGCGCCCTCTCGCCGCTGGAGTCCGCAGCGCTGATCGAGACGATGTTGGAGAAATACGAGCCATGCGAGTCACCCGGGACCTGAGCACTGCCCGCTGGCGCAAGTCCTCCTACAGTGACGGCCAGCAGGGCGGCGCTTGCGTCGAAGTCTCCGACGACTTCCCTGACACCGTCCCCGTCCGCGACAGCAAGGACACGACCGGCCCTGTCCTGATGCTGGGCGGGGCGGCCTGGCAACCGTTCGTCACCAGCGTCAAGGACGGCTCCCTGTAGGGCGGTTACGCGGAACGAGCCCTGGTGATGTTCCAGGACCCGTTCCGGAACAAGGACTACGGCGGTCTCACACTCCAAGAGGAATACCGGTGGGACGAGGACGGCCGACCGACCAGAAGCCGGCGTCTCGATGACCGCTCGCAGGCGCCCTGAGCAGATTCCCGACCGTCGGGCCGCGGCCGCGATGCGTCTTGGGGAGTGGCTCCGGGAGGATCAAGGTCGAGTCGGAGCACCTGCCCGTGAATCTGCTCAAGCGCAGCCGGCTCGGCGAATTCCCCACCTGACCCGACACGAGGTGAATGAGCAGCATGTCCGCCCAGGACTACGACAGCCAGCTTCTCGAATCCGTCTCCGTACGACGGCGGCGGTTGCGGGACGCCCTGTTGTTCGGGGCGCAGCGGCAACGGCGGGCCGTGGACGAGCGGGTGGGGAAGGTGATCGCCGGGATGGTGATCGCGGCCGTGCTGTGCGCGGGGTGCGTCGGGTGGTCGTTCGTGTCGCACCGGTTGATCGGGCAGGGCAACAGTCCGTACTCCCCCGGCGTTTCCACGCCCTCTAATAGTCCTACAAGCCGGTGATAGGTTCGCGAGCGTGATGTCTCCGGGGGCCTTGAGCAGGGAAACGGCCGGTGGGCCGACGGTGTTGAGCCGGGTCACGCTCGTCGGTGAGCGGCGCCGTGTCGACCTCGTGCTTCCGGCGCGGGAGCCGGTCGGGCTGCTGCTGCCCGAGGTCATGCGGCTGCTGGACGACCGTGTGGAGGGGCGGCCCGCCTCGCGTCACCTCGTCACGGTGGACGGCTCCGCGCTCGATCACGACAGCACCCTGGAGACGGCGGGCATCCGCGACGGCGCCGTCCTGCGTCTCGTCCGCGCGGAGGACGCCCCGCCCGCCCCCGTCGTGCACGACGTCACCGACGAGGTGGCGGAGGATCTCGGTCATCGGGCATGGGTGTGGGGGCCGGCCGCGCGGCGGGTCACGGCAGGGGTCGCGAGCGTGGGCTGGGTGGTCGTCGCCGCGCTGTTCGCGCGTGCGCAGTACGACCGGTCGGTCGTCGCCGGTGCACTGCTCGCCGCCGCCGGTGCGGCCGCGGTCGCGGGTGCGGTCCTGGGGCGGGTGCGCAGGCACGGGCTCGCCGCGACCCTCCTGTGTGCCGGTGGCGCGCTCGGTGTGCTGGGCGTGTGGAGCCTGGTCGACGACTTCGGCGGGTCCTCGGCGGGCGCTCTGCGGCTCGCCGGAGTGGCTGCTGTGGGCGTGCTGGTCCTCGTCCTGCTCGGGCTGTTCACGCCGTTGGGGCGGGGCGGGCTCGTGGGGGCCGGTGCCGTGGCGCTGACCGCCGTCGGCTGGGAGGTCGTCGTCGCCGTGCAGTCCGGTGCCGGGACGGTGGAGCAGCAGACCCGTGTCGGGGCCGTTCTCGGCGTGGTCTCGGTCGTGGTGCTCGGCGTGCTGCCGCGGCTCGCGCTGATGGCGTCCGGGCTCTCCGGGCTCGACGACCGCCGGGCCGGGGGGATCTCCGTCAGCCGCCACCAGGTGTCCGTCGCCCTGGGCGCCGCCCACCGCGGCTTGGTGCTCGCCACGATCACTCTGGCGGGGTCGGCCGCCGTGGCCGCCGTGCTGGCGCTGCGGGATCCCTCCGTGTGGACGGTGCCGCTGGCCGCGGTCGTCGCGGTGGTGCTGGCGCTGCGGGCCCGGGCGTTCCCGCTGGTCGCCGAGGTGGTCGTGCTGCTGGCCGCCGCGGCGGGCGTCGCCGTGCGGTTGCTGGTGGTGTGGGCGGAGCGGGCTTCGGCCGCGGCACCGCTGGCCGTCCTCGTGGTGCTGGCGGTCCTGCCGCTCCTCGTGCTCGCCGTGCAGCCGGCCGAGCACGTACGGGTCCGGCTGCGGCGGGCCGGTGACCTGCTCGAGTCGGTGGGGGTCATCGTGCTGCTTCCGCTGCTCGTCGGCGTGTTCGGTGTGTACGGGCGACTGCTCGACACCTTCGCTTGAGGGCTTGAGGGGCGCGGCGGCATGACGAACGGGGAGCAGGGGCGGGAGCAGCCGTCGGTGCACGGCGGTGGCGGTGGCAGTGGCGGCGACTGGCAGCAGGACGTGCTGCGGGAGCTGGGCGGCGGGGGGAGCGGCCCTTCGGATGCGGGTACGCACACCGGTGCGGAAGCGGGGGCGGGCACGAGGGCGAGGGCGAGCACGGAAAGTGGCGCGCCCGGCCCGCACGTTCCCGGCCCGCACGCCCCCGGCCCGCACGCCCCCGGTGCGGTGCTCCCGGACGCCTCCGCCTCCGCCTCCCCGTCCACACCCGGCGCTCCGGACAGCCCGGCGTCCCCCTCCCCCGTACCGACTGACCGCGCCATCGACGAGCCGGTCCCGGAGCGGCCCGTGACGCCCGCCGTCCCCGACCCTGCCCCCGTTCCCGTTCCCGTCCCCGCCCCCGGCCCCCACCTCCCCGCGGCCCCCGCCCCCGAGTCCTCCCCCACCCTCGACCCCCGTCTCCTCCTCGCCCTGGGACACCCCCTGCACGGCGACTCCGTGACCCGGCGCACGGGCAGGGCGCTGCGCAAGCTCACTTCGTCCGCGGCACAGGACGTCGCCGAACAGACCCGGATCGCGCGTGAGTTGCAGCAGCCCGTCACCACGGGCCGGGTGGTGGCCGTCACCTCCATCCGCGGCGGTGTCGGCAAGTCCACCGTCTCCGCGTTGCTCGGGCGCACCCTCAACCACTACCGGCACGATCCGGTGCTGACCCTGGAGGCGGATGCCGCGCTGGGCACCCTGCCGGTGCGCATGGGAGCGGAGGCGGTGCGCTGGACGTGCGCCGACCTCGCGTCGGTCCTGCACCCGTCCATGCGGCTGACGGACGTGACCGGCTACCTGGTGCCGGTGTCGGACGGCGGCTGGCTGCTGCCGGCGAGCCGGGGTCAGGTCGGTGCGCCGCTTGCCATGACGGCGTACCGCAAGGTGACGCTGGCGCTGCGCCGCTACTTCGCCGTGACCGTGGTCGACTGCGAGACGCTCCCCGGCGAGGTGGCCCGCACCGCCATGGACACCGCGCACGCCCGGGTGGTGGTTTCGCCGGCCACCGCGGAGGGGGTGAACGCCACCCGTCAGGTGCTGGACTGGCTGGCCCGGTTGCCGCACTCCGCCCTGGCCACGACGGTCGTGGCGCTGGTGTCGAGCACCCCCGACGCGATCCTCGACGACAAGACGGCCGCCGGGCACCTCAAGGAGGCCGGTGTCACCGTCGTCTCCGTGCCGTACGACCGCCATCTGGCCGGGGGCGGCCCGATCCGCACGGACCTCCTGGCGCACGACACGCGGCGGGCCGTCCTGCGGCTGGCCGCCGAGGTGATGGGACGCGCGGTGAGGGTGCGATGAGCATCCTGCCGCGGCCGGTGCGCCCCGGGGCGGGCCCGTCCCGTCCCGGCCCGTGCCCGTGCTGCCCGCTCCCCGTCACCGCTTCCGTCACCCCTTCCGTCACGCCTTCCGCCCCGACCCGCTTCGGAGAAGTCCGCCCGTGACCCTGCAGATCGTCCACCGGCCCGCCCGCAGCACCCGCCCTCCGGAACCCGCCCGGCCCCGTACGGTCGAGGCGCCGCCGAACCTTCCCGAGGGGAAGATCGGCAACGCGGCCACCGCGCTGCTGCCGATGGCCGGTGTCATGGGCTCCGTGATCATGATGACCGTGATCCGCAACAGCCGGTTCGCGGTGGTGGGCGCGGTCGTGCTGGTCTTCGCGCTGCTGGGCGCGGTGGCGCTGTTCCTGTCGCAGCGCGGCAAGGCACAGCGCACCCGGCGCACGCAGCGTGAGCGCTACCTGGAGTACCTGGAGGAGCTGCGGGAGGAACTCGGCGTCGCGGAGCGCCGACTACGCGACGCGGAGCGGGAGTTGAACCCGCCGCCGGACGCGCTGTACGACCTGGTGCGGGACCCCGCCCGGCTGTGGGAACGGCGCCGCCGGGACGCCGACTTCCTGCGGGTACGGGTCGGTCTCGGTGACGTACCGGCCCAGGAGCCGGTGATCCAGCAGAGCGGCACCGGCGGGGTACTGACGCCGCCGGACCCGTTCATGCTCAACGAGGCGCGCGCCCTGCAGCGCCGCTTCGCGACGGCCGCCGACGTGCCCCTGACGGTGCCGTTGGACCGGGCGGGGAACGTCAGCGTCGTCGGTGACCGGGAGGACGTCCTGCGGGTCGCCCGGGCCCTGCTGGTGCAGACAGCGGTGACGCACGCTCCCGACGACGTCGCGCTCGCCCTGGCCGTGCCCGGCGAGCGGCTCGCCGACTGGGAGTGGGCGAAGTGGCTGCCCCACGTGCTGGACCCGCAGGCGCACGACGGTCCGGTGGCCGCCCGCCGCATTGCGCCCGATGTCCGGCAGTTGACTGAAGGGCTCCGGCACGAGCTGGGCCGGCGGTCCGCGTACGCGGCGGAGGTGCGGCGCGGTCTGGCCGACCGGACCGCACTGCGGCTGGCGGGCCGGTTGCTGGTGGTCGTCGACGCCCACGGCGAGCCGGCCGCCGAACTCCCCCGCCCGGACGCGGCGGTCGGGCTGGCGGACATGGGGGTCACCGTGGTGCACCTCCTCCAGGAGCAGGTGCACGAGCCGGACGAGGTGAGCGTGCGCCTCACCGTCCGGGGCGAGCGGGTGGTCGTCGAGAACCCGCGTGGTTCCGCAGCCGAGGGCGCCACCGCGCCGCTCACCGCCGCCGAGGGCGCCGTCGACCCGGTCACCGCGGCCGGGGCGGAGGGCGTCGCCCGGCTGCTGGCCCCGCTGCGGCTGTCGCCGGAGTCCGTCGCCGAGGGGAGCCCCGTCACCGGTCCGGTCGACTTCCCCGCGCTCCTCGGCGTCGCCGACCCCGCCGACCTCGATCTGCCCACCCTGTGGAAGCCCCGCGGCGAACGCGACTTCCTCCGCGTGCCCATCGGGCTGACGGACCGCCACGAGCCGGTCCTGCTGGACCTGAAGGAGTCCTCCCAGCTCGGTATGGGTCCGCACGGCCTGTGCGTGGGGGCCACCGGCTCCGGCAAGAGCGAACTCCTGCGCACCCTCGTCCTCGCCCTGGCCGCCACCCACTCCCCGGAGGACCTGGCGCTCGTCCTGGTCGACTACAAGGGCGGCGCCACCTTCGCCCCCTTCGCCGATCTCCCGCACACCGCCGGGATGATCACCAACCTGGAGAACCGGGCCGGGCTCGTCGAACGCGTCCACACCAGCCTCGCCGGTGAGGTCAAGCGCCGTCAGCAGGTCCTGAAGGACGCCGGCAACGTCGCCGACATCGGGCACTACGCGGTGCTGCGCGCCACGGAGCGGCCGGACCTCGAACCGCTCCCGCACCTGTTCGTCGTCATCGACGAGTTCGGCGAACTCCTCACCGCGAAGCCCGACTTCATCGACCTGTTCCTGTCCATCGGGCGCATCGGCCGCTCCATCGGCGTCCACCTGCTGCTGTCCAGCCAGCGCATCGAGGGCGGCAGGCTCAAGGGCCTGGACACCTACCTGTCGTACCGGCTGGGGCTGCGGACCTTCTCCGCCGACGAGTCCCGCACGGTCCTCGACACCACCGACGCCTTCCACCTGCCGCCGCTGCCCGGCTTCGGCTACCTCAAGGTCGACACCTCCACCTACGAAAGGTTCAAGGCCGGGTACGTCTCCGGCGCCCACCGCGGCCCGGCGGCGCGCGAGCGGCGGGACGAGGAACCGCTCGCGCTGCCCTACCCGGCGTACAACACGGCGGGGCGTACGGAGGAACCGGAGGAGGGGCCCGCCGCCACCCGGCGGGAGACCGGCCCGACCGTCCTGTCCCTCATGGTCGGCGGGCTCGCCGGCGCCTCCCCCAAGCTCTCGGCTCCTCCCCCAAGCTCTCGGCTCCGCTCGAGCAGGGGGGACCCCCATGAGCAGGGGGGACCCCCATCGCCCGTGCGCCGCATCTGGCTGCCCCCGCTGCCGGACGCCGTCACCCTGGACGCGGCCGCGGGACCGGTCCGGGTCTCCGAGCGCGGGCTGCACCTGGCGCGCGCCACGGGCGGGATGCGGGTGCCGCTCGGTGTGCTCGACGACCCGGCCCGGCAGTGGCAGGGCCGGTGGGAGCTGGACCTGACCACGGCCGGCGGCCACGTGGCCGTGATCGGCGGCCCCCAGTCCGGCAAGACCACGCTGCTGCGGACCCTCGTGCTGTCCCTGGCGGTCACCCACACACCCCGCGACGTCGCCGTGTACGGCCTGGACCTGGTCGGCGGCGGCCTCTCTGCGCTGGCCGCCCTGCCGCACGTCGGCGGGATCGCCGGACGGGCCGACCGTGAGCGCGCGGCCCGTACGGTCGCCGAGGTGCGCTCCATGCTCGACGAGCGCGAGACGGTCTTCCGCGAGCACGGCATCGACTCCGTCGACCAGCTCCGCCGGCTCCGCGCCCAGGGCCGGCTGCCGCGGCTCGGCTCCACCGACGTCGTCCTCGTCGTCGACGGTTTCGGCGCGCTGCGCGACGACTTCGCCGACCTCGACGAGCCGGTCGCCGACCTGCTGAAGCGGGGCGGCGGCTACGGCATCCACGTCGTGGCGGGCATGCTGCGCTGGAACGACGTCCGCATCGCCACCCAGTCGCTCTTCGGCACCCGCGTCGAGCTGCGTCTGAACGACCCCGCCGACTCCTCCGTCGACCGCAAGCTCTCCGAGACCCTCCCGCCGGACGTGCCCGGCCGGGTGCTCACCGACGGAAAACTGTTCGCGCAGACCGCCCTGCCCCGCATCGACGGCTCGCCCGCGACCGGCGACCTGGGCCCGGCCCTGGACGAGGCGGCCCGGACCGTCCGCGCCACCTGGCACGGTGAACCCGCCGCCCCGGTGCGGGTACTGCCGGCCCGGCTGCCGGTGACCCGGCTGCCCTCACCGGCCGCCGAACCGCGGCGGATCCCCCTCGGCCTCGACCAGGACGCCCTCGCCCCCGTGCTGCTCGACCTCTTCGGCGGCGACCAGCACCTGCTGGTCCTCGGCGACAACGAGTGCGGCAGGACGAACCTGCTGAAGCTGGTCGTCGCCGGACTCGTCGAACGGTACTCCGACGACGAGCTGGTCTTCGGCGTCTTCGACCCCCGCCGCGGCCTGCGCGGCGTCGTCCCGGAGCCGTACCGGGGCGGTTACGCCCACAACGCCACGCTCGCCGCCGCCCTCTCCACGGGCATCGCCGCCGAACTGCACAAGCGGCTGCCGGAGACCGCCGACCCGGACGCGCCCGAGACCGGCGAACCCGCCTTCCGGGGCCCGCGGATCGTCATCCTCGTCGACGATTACGACATCCTCACCACCGCCGGACAGCAGCCCCTCGCGCCCTTCCTGCCGTACGTCTCCTCCGCGCAGGACATCGGCCTGCACTTCGTCCTGGCGCGCCGCACCGCGGGAGCCTCCCGCGCGCTGTACGAGCCGCTGCTGACCACCCTGCGCGAGACGGGCACCACCGCCCTGGTGATGGACGGCGACCGCACCGAGGGACAGCTCTTCCCCGGCCTGTACGCCTCCCACCAGCCACCGGGCCGCGGCACCCTGGTCCGCCGCGGCCGGCGTCACCAGCTCGTCCAGACCGCGCTGGCCGGAGCCGAAGAAGCCGAAGAGGAGGAGTCGTGACCAAGGACGTCATCGCGCTCACCCCGACGATGCCGGACACCTGGGCCCTGCTGGCCGGCCTGTACGCGGGCGGGCCCGAGGCGGGCGTCACCGCCGGGTCCGGTGGCGCCGTGCTGCGGCTGTGCGCCCCGGACGGCAGGCCCCTCGTATCGGTGGAGGCCCCGCTGCTGGTCCAGGTCCCCGGGGAGGCCGAACGGCTGCTCGGGCAGAACGTGCCCGTGCCGTTCTGGTGGACCGAGGCCCGGGCCTCCGGCGCCGTGCCCGGGGCCGAGCGGCTGGCGGGATCGGTGTGCGGGCGGCTCGCCCTGCTGCTGGGCGGCAGCACCTGGCCCGAGCCGGCGGCGGGCACCGAGGTCGTGGACGTGCGCGCGGCCGTCGCGCCGGACGACGGGCAGCCGGTCGTGGACGTCCTCACCGACAGCACGTCCGTCGTCCTGGCCGACCGGCCCGTCCTGGCCCTGACCACCTGGCTCTCCGAGGTGCTGCGCGGCACCTCCGAGTCGGGCCGGGCCCTGCAGATCGTCACCCCGCCGCACGTCCGGCTCAGTGCCCCGGCCCGCGCCACCCTCCTCCAGGTGCCCAACCGCTGGGTCGTCCAGGACCCGGCACAGGGCTACTACGACGGGCTGTCCGGGGCGGTGCTGCGCTGGCGGGACGGCACGTTCGCGCCCGCGCTCGGGGCGGACGGCACGGCCTCGGTCGCCGAGGCGTTCGGCCGGACGTCCCCGTCGGGTGACCGGCAGCTCGTCGTGGCGTTCCGTACGACGCTCGCCGCGCACGAGGACGCCGTTCTGGGCGAGGCGCTCGAGACGGCCTGGCGCGCGCTCACCGGCTCGGCCCCGGCCGGCTGGGGCACCGCGGAACCCGTCAACCTGCCCTGGTCGCCGCGCCGGCTGACCGACCTGGCCCGTGACCGGGCCCCCGAGCCCACCCATCTGCTCGTGACGGGGCACCCCGGTCGGCCCGCGCTGGCGTGGATCCGGGTGACGCGCACGACCGCCGGGGTCGAGCAGGACGTGACACTCACCCTCGGGTACGGGGAGGGCGAGGAACCGCCCCTGGAGGCGATCGGGCCCCTCGCCGAGACCCTCGTCGTGGAACACGGCCTGACGACGATGCTGACCTCGGTGCGGCGGGCCTCCCGCGACCTCACGACGGCGCCCGTGCTCCAGCCACCGTCCGTCCCGGTCGCCTTCACCCTGGGCGCACGCGACGTGCGGGGCATCGGACTCACCCATGCCCGCCGCCCGCCCGTCGGGGTACGGCCCGTCGTCCTGGGGCCCGCCTCCGAACCGGCCCTGCACTACCCGCTGGGGGACGGGTCGGACGCCGGCGCCCTCGTCGAACTGCACCGCCTGGCGGCGCACCTGCGGGCCGGTGTGCCGGGGGCGGGGGTGGAGACCTGACGTCGTCGTCCGCGTCGGCGGCGCCGCGGGCGGGACCCCGGTCACGGGGCACAGGACCCGGGTCACCACTCACCTCTCGTCTCTCGTCCCTCCCCTGTTACGGCCGGACGTTCTCCGTGAACCTCCGTGCCGTCTCCGCCAGGACCTCCCGTCCGTCGCGGGCCCACAGGACGTCGTTGAAGAGTTCGACCTCGATGGCGCCGGTGTAGCCGGCCGCCTCCACGTGGCCCTGCCACTCCCGCATGTCGATGGCGCCGTCGCCGATCTGGCCGCGGCCGTTGAGGACGCCCTCGGGCAGCGGGGTGGTCCAGTCGGCGAGCTGGAAGGTGTGGATGCGGTCCTGGGCGCCGGCGCGGGCGATCTGCGCGGGCGCCGTGTCGTCCCACCAGATGTGGTACGTGTCGACGGTGACGCCGACCTGCCGGGCCGGGAACCGTTCGGCCAGGTCGAGGGCCTGGGCGAGGGTGGAGACCACGCAGCGGTCGGAGGCGTACATGGGGTGCAGCGGTTCGATGGCCAGGCGCACCCCGTGCTCCTCGGCGTAGGGGCCCAGCTCCGCCAGGGCGTCCGCGATGCGTTCGCGGGCGCCGCGCAGGTCCTTGGAACCGGCCGGGAGGCCGCCGGAGACCAGGACCAGGGTGTCGGTGCCCAGGGTGGCGGCCTCGTCGACGGCACGGCGGTTGTCGGCCAGGGCCGCGGCCCGCTCGGCGGGGTCGGTCGCGGTGAGGAAGCCGCCCCGGCACAGGGTCGTCACCGTCAGGCCCGCGTCCCGGACCAGATTCGCCGCCGCCTCCACTCCGTAGGCCTGGACGGGCTCGCGCCACAGGCCGACGCCGGGGACGCCCAGGTCGCGGCAGGCGTCGACGAGTTCCGGCAGCGACAGCTGCTTGACCGTCATCTGGTTGATGCTGAAACGCTCGAGACCGGTCACGGGCTCGGTCGCAGGGTCGGTCGCGGGCTCGGTCACGGGGTCGCTCCGTACAGGTGCAGCAGGGTCCGCATGCGGTCCTCGGCGAGCTTCGGGTCGGGGAACAGGCCGAGGCCGTCGGCGAGTTCGTAGGCGCGGGCGAGGTGCGGCAGCGAGCGGGCCGACTGCAGGCCGCCGACCATGGCGAAGTGGCTCTGATGACCGGCCAGCCAGGCCAGGAACACCACGCCCGTCTTGTAGAAGCGGGTGGGTGCCTGGAAGAGGTGCCGGGACAGTTCGACGGTGGGGTCGAGGAGGGCGCGGAAGCCGTCCGTGTTCCCCGTGTCCAGGACGCGGACGGCTTCCGCCGCCAGCGGGCCGAGCGGGTCGAAGATGCCGAGCAGGGCGTGGCTGAAGCCCTGGTCGTCGCCCGCGATCAGCTCGGGGTAGTGGAAGTCGTCGCCGGTGTAGCAGCGCACCCCCTCGGGCAGGCGGCGGCGCAGGGCGACCTCGCGTCCGGCGTCCAGCAGCGAGACCTTGATGCCGTCGATCTTGTCGGGATGGGCGGCGATGACCTCCAGGAAGATGTCGGTGGCCGCGTCCAGGTCGGACGAGCCCCAGTAGCCCTCCAGAGCCGGGTCGAACATGGGGCCGAGCCAGTGCAGGATCACGGGTTCGGCACACTGGCGCAGCAGGTGCCCGTACACCTCGAGGTAGTCCTCGGGGGAGCGGGCGGCGGCGGCCAGGGCGCGGGAGGCCATCAGGATGGCCTGCGCGCCCGACTCCTCGACGAGCGCGAGCTGTTCCTCGTAGGCCGCCCGCACCTGGTCGAGGGTGCCCGCGGTGATCTGGTCGGTGCCGACGCCGCAGGCGATGCGGCCGCCGACGGCCTTCGCCTCGGCGGCGGAGCGGCGGATCAGTTCGGCCGCGCCCGCCCAGTCCAGGCCCATGCCGCGCTGGGCGGTGTCCATCGCCTCGGCGACGCCCAGCCCGTGCGACCACAGGTGGCGGCGGAAGGCGAGGGTGGCGTCCCAGTCGACGGCGGCGGGCGAGTCGGGTGTCGTGTCGGCGTACGGGTCGGCGACGACGTGCGCCGCGGAGAAGACCGTACGGGAAGTGAAAGAGGCTCCGGCGGCGGGCGCGAGGGGCTCGGTGCGGGGCTCGTACGTCCGCAGCCGGCCCCGCGCGTCGGGCAGTTCGATGGTCACAGCGCGATCTCCGGCACGTCGAGGCGGCGGCCCTCGGCCGACGACCTCAGGCCCAGCTCGGCGAGCTGGACGCCGCGGGCGCCGGCCAGCAGGTCCCAGTGGTAGGGGGCGTCGGCGTAGACGTGCCGCAGGAACAGCTCCCACTGGGCCTTGAAGCCGTTGTCGAACTCGCCGTTGTCCGGGACCTCCTGCCACTGGTCGCGGAAGACCTCGGTGGCGGGGATGTCCGGGTTCCAGACGGGCTTGGGGGTGGCGGAGCGGTGCTGGACGCGGCAGTCGCGCAGACCGGCGACGGCGGAGCCCTCGGTGCCGTCGACCTGGAACTCGACGAGTTCGTCGCGGTTGACGCGGACCGCCCAGGAGGAGTTGATCTGGGCGATGGCGCCGCCCTCGAGCTCGAAGACGCCGTAGGCGGCGTCGTCGGCGGTGGCGTCGTAGGGCTTGCCGTTCTCGTCCCAGCGCTGCGGGACGTGGGTGGCGGTCAGGGCCTGGACGGAGCGCACCCGGCCGAACAGCTCGTGCAGCACGTACTCCCAGTGCGGGAACATGTCGACGACGATGCCGCCGCCGTCCTCGGCGCGGTAGTTCCAGGACGGGCGCTGCGCGTCCTGCCAGTCGCCCTCGAAGACCCAGTAACCGAACTCGCCGCGCACCGACAGGATCCGGCCGAAGAAGCCGCCGTCGATGAGCCGCTTCAGCTTGAGCAGGCCCGGCAGGAACAGCTTGTCCTGCACCACGCCGTGCTTGATCCCGGCGGCGTTCGCCAGCCGGGCCAGCTCCAGGGCGCCGTCGAGGCCGGTGGCGGTCGGCTTCTCGGTGTAGATGTGCTTGCCGGCGGCGATCGCCTTGGTGAGGGCCTCCTCGCGGGCGGAGGTGACCTGGGCGTCGAAGTAGATGTCGACGCTGTCGTCGGCGAGCACCGCGTCCACGTCGGTGGAGATGTGCTCCAGGCCGTGCCGTTCGGCGAGCGCGCGCAGCGCGTGCTCGCGGCGTCCGACCAGGACCGGTTCCGGCCACAGCACGGTGCCGTCACCGAGGTCGAGGCCGCCCTGCTCGCGCAGGGCAAGGATGGAGCGGACGAGGTGTTGCCGGTAGCCCATCCGCCCGGTCACACCGTTCATGGCGATACGCACCGTCTTGCGTGTCACGTCGTTCCCTTCGTACGCGGTCCCCGCGCGCCGCGCACGCCCCACCCGTCACGCACCGGCCGGCGATTGGCGGCCGGTGGCGCGGGGACTGGTGAACGCCACAGCAAGCGCTTTCTATGTATCTAGAAGCTAGCCTCTGAACGGCGGTCCGGACAAGAGCACGGAGAACCCGACTTGTTCGAGGGGGCGAACAAGTGGGCGTGGGGCCATAGGGTCTGGTCGGGCGGGACATCGGGTTCGGTGCCCGGACGACGAGATGCGCGACCGGAGGACGAGAGATGACGGTGACCCTGGCGGACGTGGCGGCCCGCGCGCAGGTCTCCCCCGCGACGGTGTCGCGCGTGCTGAACGGGAACTATCCCGTGGCCGCTTCCACCCGCGAGCGGGTACTGAAGGCGGTGGACGAACTCGACTACGTGCTCAACGGCCCCGCGAGTGCCCTGGCCGCCGCCACCTCCGACCTGGTGGGCATCCTGGTGAACGACATCGCCGACCCGTTCTTCGGGATCATGGCGAGCGCGATCCAGACCGAGATCGGGGGCCCGGGCGGGCGGGCCGGCGGGGAGAGACTCGCGGTGGTGTGCAACACGGGCGGCTCCCCGGAACGTGAACTGACCTACCTCACACTGCTCCAGCGCCAGCGGGCCGCGGCGGTGGTACTGACCGGCGGCGCCGTCGAGGACGCCCCGCACAAGGCGGCGATGGACTCGAAGCTGCGCAAGCTGGCGGACGCCGGGACCCGGGTGGTGCTGTGCGGCCGGCCGCCGGCACCGGACACCGGGGCGATCGCGCTGACCTTCGACAACCGCGGCGGCGGCCGGGAGCTCACCGAGCATCTGATCGGGCTCGGCCACCGCCGCCTCGGTTACGTCGCGGGCCCGCAGGAGCGCACCACCACGCGTCACCGCCTCGAAGGGCACCGGGCCGCGCTGGCCGCGCACGGCATCGAGGAGGACCCCCGCTGGACCGTCCACGGCCGCTACGACCGCCGCTCCGGCTACGAGGCCGCCCTCGAACTCCTGCGCAGGGATCCCGCGCTGACCGCCGTGGTCGCCGCGAACGACTCCGTCGCGCTGGGCGCGTGCGCGGCGCTGCGGGACTCCGGTCGGAAGATCCCCGACGACGTGTCGGTCGCCGGTTTCGACGACCTCCCGTTCAGCATCGACGCGGTGCCCGCCCTGACGACGGTACGGCTGCCGCTCGCCGAGGCGGGGGCGCGGGCCGGCCGCATCGCGATGGGCCGCGAGGAACCGCCGCCCGGGGGGATCGCCTCCGTACGGGGCGAGTTGATGGTGCGGGGGTCCTCGGGGGCGCCGCGGGTGTGAACGGGCGGACGGGGCATGTCCCGGCGCCGGAAGCCGTGCCCGCCCCGGGGCCGGCAGCTGCCCCCGCGCCGGAAGCCGTGCCCGCCCCGGGGCCGGTGGCTGTCCTGCCCGGTCGGAGTACGCGGTTCCCGTACGTGGTTTTCGGCGGCGGCGATGAGTTCCGCCGCTACCGTCGGTCTGCACTTCCGTCATCGCCTCAGCGAACACCAGGAGCGGCAGCCATGCGTATCGTGATCACCGAGTTCATCAGCCTCGACGGTGTCGTGCAGGCCCCCGGTGGCCCCCAGGAGGACACCGACGGCGGTTTCGCCCACGGCGGCTGGTCGCACGCCTACTTCGACCCGGAGGTCCTCGGCGGCGCCTTCGACGCGGCGCTGGGCCGGGCCGAGGCGCTGCTGTACGGGCGCCGCACCTGGCAGACCATGGCCCAGGCGTGGCCCCAGCAGGCCGGGGACCCCTTCGCCGACCGGATCAACGGCCTGCCGAAGTACGTCGTCTCCGGCACTCTCGGCGAGTCCGACCTGACCTGGAACAACAGCCGGCTCATCCCCGCCGGGGAGGCGCTCGCCCGTATCCGGGAGCTGCGCGCGGCCGAGGGCGGCGACCTCGCGATGATGGGCAGCCCCACGCTCGCCCGCACCCTGCTGAGCGAGGACCTGGTGGACGAGCTCCAGCTCCTCGTCATGCCGGTGGTCCTGGGCGGCGGCAAGTCGATCTTCCCGACGGACGGCGCGAAGCGCCCGTTCGAGCTGGTCTCGTCGACCGCCGCGAAGTCGGGCGCCCAGGTGTGCGTCTACCGCCGCGCCACGGAGGCACCCGTCGAAGCGTCCTCGGGGACGCCCGCCGAGGCCTGACACCCACGCACGGGGGCGCCGCCCGCCTCGGGCGCCGGCGCCCCCGCCTCTCGCTCCACCCACTCGCCCCGAACCCGTGCGCGACACCGGGGCGACGAGGAGGAGTCAGCGCCACGGGTCCCGGGTAGGGTCCGTGCTCATGAAGCTGGCGTTCTCCACTCTCGGTGTCCCCGGCCTTCCTATGGCCGACGTACTGCGCCTCGCGACCGCGCACGGCTATCACGGCGTCGAGCTGCGCGCCCACCCCGAGGAACCGGTTCATACAGGCCTCGCCCCCGCCGAACGGACCGAGGTCGCCGCCGAGTTCAAGGAGGCCGGCATCGAGATCCTGAGCGTCGCGGGTTACTCCAAGGTCGCCGCGCCGGGCGAGGACGAGGCCGTCATCGCCGAGATCCGCGCCCTGCTCGCTCTCGCCCGCGACCTCGGCGCCCCCTATATCAGGGTCTTCCCGGGCGGTTCACCCGACCAGACTCCCGAGGAGGCCGACGCGACGGCCGCCCGGCGGCTGGGCACGGCCGCCGAGTACGCGGCCGACCTCGGCGTCCGCATCCTGCTGGAGACCCACGACTCCCACCGCACCGGCGCCGACGCGATGCGGATCCTCGGCCTCGTGGGACACCGCCAGGTGGGCGCCCTCTGGGACGTGATGCACACCTGGCTGGGCGGCGAGCAGCCTGCGGAGAGCTACGCGGCCCTCTCCCCCCACCTCGGCTACGTCCAGGTCAAGGACATCGCCTCCGCCGAGGACACCACCCCGCTCCTCCTTGGTGAGGGCATCCTCCCGCTGGCCGACTGCGTGGAGATCCTCTCCCGCCACAGCTGGGACGGCTGGCTCTGCTGGGAGTACGAGAAGCGCTGGTACGAGAAGGCCGCTCCCCTCCCCGACCTCCTCACCCCCGGCCGCGCCCACCTCTCCCGCCTCCTCAACGACTCGGCGTGAGCGGCTGCCGGTGACCGGCCGGCGGGGGCACTCCCTCGGCGGGGCGTGCTCCCCGGTCGACGGCCCCGTCCGCCCCGCCGACGGGACCGCCCTCATCCCCGGCCAGGCCGCCCGCATCCCCGGCAGGGCCGGACCTCCTTCCCCGGCCGACGGACCGCCCGCCCCGCCGACAGGTCCGCCCTCATCCCCGGCGGGTCAGTTCGTCTTCCCGGCAAAACCGGGCGTCCTTCCCCCGCCGACGGTCCCGTCCGCCCCACCGACGGGTCCGCCCACGTCCCCGGCGGTCCCGCCCTCCTCGTCGGCGGACGGCTTCCCCCGGCCGGCCCTCCGGTCCCGGCCCCCGAAGGACGCCAGCGCCACCCCGCCCACCAGCAGCGCCGCCGCGCACCACCGCAGCGGGGACACCGGCTCGCCCAGGAAGAGGGCGGCCGACGACATCCCGAAGACCGGCACCAGCAGGGAGAACGGCGCCACCGTCGACGCGGGGTGACGGCGCAGCAGCCACCCCCAGGCCCCGAAGCCGAACACGGTGGCGCCCCAGGCGACGTACAGCAGCGCTCCCACCCCTCCCATGTCCAGCGCGCCCAGCGCCTCCAGGCCCCGTGACGGGCCCTCCAGAAGCAGTGAGAGCGCCAGCAGCGGCAGGACCGGCACCGTACTCACCCACACCATGAAGTTCAGGGCGTCGTCGGGCGCGGCCCTGCGGGTCAGCACGTTCGACACGCCCCAGCAGGCGGCCGCGGCGATGACCAGGGCGAACGCTCCCAGGGGGCCCGAGGCGCCCTCGTCGACGGCGGCGACGCCGATCCCGGCCAGGGCCACCGCCATGCCCACCAGCCGGATGCGCGCGGGCCGTTCGCCGAGGAGCAGGAACGCGAACAGGGCCGTGAACACGGCCTGGATCTGGAGCACCAGGGAGGACAGCCCGGCCGGCATGCCCGCGTCCATGCCGACGAAGAGCAGCCCGAACTTGGCCACCCCGAGCGCGAGGCCCACCCCCACGATCCACTTCCACGCCACCTTCGGGCGCCCCACCAGGAAGACCGCGGGGATCGCCGCCACGAGGAAGCGCAGCGCGGAGAACAGCAGCGGCGGGAAGTGGCCGAGGCCGATCTCGATGACGACGAAGTTCACGCCCCAGACGGCGGCGACGAGAACGGCGAGCAGGACGTGGGAAGGACGCATACGTCGAGGATCACCGCCCACGACCCTTCAGCACCAGCGACGATTCCTGCATGGTGGGATGAAGCATCGCTTACCGATCGGGGAGCCGTCATGCTCGACCTCCAGCGCCTGCGCGCGCTGCACGCCGTGTCCGTGCACGGCACCGTCGGGGCCGCCGCCGCGGCGCTCGGCTACACCTCCTCCGCCGTCTCCCAGCAGATCGCCAAGCTGGAGCGGGAGACCAGGACCGTGCTGCTGGAGCGGGAGGGCCGGGGCGTGCGCCTGACCGACACGGCGTACCATCTCGTCGCCACCGCACAGGAGTTGCTGGCGATCGTGGAGCGGGCCGAGACCGAGTTGGAGGAGCGGCGCGGGGTGCCGTCCGGACGGCTGACCATCGCCGCCTTCGCGTCGGCGGCGCGCGGACTGATGCCGCCCGTACTGGCCGACCTGGCCCTGCGTCATCCCGCGCTCGACACCCGGCTGACCGAGATCGACCCGCACCTGTCCGTGGACCTGGTCGCCAAGGGCGCGGTCGATCTCGTCGTCGCGCACGACTGGGACATCGCGCCGCTGCCCGCCCCGGCGGGCGTGGAACAGGCGGTCATCGGGGACGACCTGTGCGATCTGCTGGTGCCGCTCGGGCATCCGTTCGCGGAGCGCGGCGCGGTACGGCGGGAGGAGCTGGGCGGCGAGCGGTGGATCTGCCAGCCACCGGGGCGGGTCTGCCACGAGTGGCTGGTACGCACCCTGCGGACCGCCGGGCACGAGCCGGACATCGTGCACCAGGCGGACGAGAACCCGACCCTGGTCGCCCTGGTCGCGGCCGGGCTCGGCATAGCCCTGATCCCGCGGCTCGGGCGCGGTCCGCTGCCCGACGGGGTGGTGGAGGTCCCGCTCGACCCGATGCCCGTACGGCATGTGTACGCGCTGTGGCGGGCCGGCGCGGCGCGCCGTCCGGCGATCGCGGAGACCGTCCGCACCCTGCGCGCCCACTGGCCCGCCGTCTCAGCGCACCGGCCCCACGCACCGCAGTCATCCGGGCCGTCCCAGTCGACCCAGTAGCCCCAAGCGCTCCAGCCCTCCCAAGCACCACAGACATCCCAGACATCCCAGACAACCCAGCGGTCCCGGCCGTCCCGGGTCCGGGCGTCCGCACCAATCCGAGATTTCCGTCCGCACCGGGGAACCCCGGGCCGAGCCCTCCCGTCCAATGCGAGGACTGCCGGAAGAGTCTCCGCGGTGCGGTGTCGGCCACTCGCCACTGGCTGTGATCGCCGACCCACCCTCTCCGCCGCGCCGCGACCGGCAGCACCGCCGCCATCGGCGCGCCCCCTCCCAAAGCGCCGGTGGCGGCCCCACCCGCAACCCCGCCCGCAACCCCGCCCGCATCCCCGCCGGCCTCACCTCTCGCGCACTCCCTTGACTGGCAGAAACTTCCCGGATATTGGTGACCCCTTGGAAGTTTCCTTCAGCGGATCCCCCGCGGATCACCTCCCAAAGGAGCGCACGTGCCCGACAGCAGCACGGGAAGCACAGGAAACACGGAGAACGCGGAGACGGCGGAGCACCCGGTGGACCCGGTGAACGCGGGAAGCACCGGGAGCGCCACGCGTCCGTCCAGACGTGCGGTCCTCGCCGCGACGACGGCGGTCACCACCGTCCTCGCCGCCGGGGCCACCGCAGGGGCCACCGCGCACGCGGCCGGCACCTCCGGCGCCCCCTCGGCCCCCGCCTCCCCGGACGACCGGAAACTCCGTGCCCTCGTCTCCCGGATGACCCTGGAGGAGAAGGTCGGCCAGCTGTTCGTGATGCGGGTCTACGGCCACTCCGCCACCGAGCCCGACCAGGCGGACATCGACGCCAACCTCGAGGAGATCGGCGTGCGCACGGCCGCCGAACTGCTGGAGAAGTACCGGGTCGGCGGCATCATCTACTTCGCCTGGGCGCACAACACCCGCGATCCGCACCAGATCGCGGGTCTCTCCAACGGCATCCAGAAGGCGTCCCTCGGCCTGCCGCGCGGACTGCCGGTGCTCATCTCCACCGACCAGGAGCACGGCATCGTCGCCCGCGTCGGCGCGCCGGCGACCCTGTTCCCGGGCGCGATGGCCGTCGGGGCGGGCAGTTCCCGCTCCGACGCGCGCGACCTCGGCAGGATCGCGGGGCGCGAGCTGCGCGCCCTGGGCATCCGTCAGGACTACGCCCCGGTGGCCGACGTGAACGTCAACCCGGCCAATCCGGTCATCGGCGTACGGTCCTTCGGGTCCGAGCCTCAGGCGGTGGCGCGGCTGGTGGCCGCCGAGGTCGCCGGGTTCCAGCAGTCGGGGGTCGCCGCGACCGCCAAGCACTTCCCCGGGCACGGCGACACCGCCGTCGACAGCCACACCGGCTTCCCGGTGATCACCCACAGCAGGGAACAGTGGGAGAGGCTGGACGCGCCGCCGTTCCGGGCGGCCATCGCCGCGGGCATCGACTCGATCATGACGGCCCATCTGATGGTCCCGGCACTCGACGACTCCGACGACCCGGCCACCCTCTCCCGTCCGATCCTCACCGGCATCCTCCGCGAGGAGCTGGGCTACGACGGGGTCGTGGTCACCGACTCCCTCGGCATGGAGGGCGTGCGGACGAAGTACGGCGACGACCGGGTGCCGGTGCTGGCCCTGAAGGCGGGCGTGGACCAGCTGCTCAACCCGCCCTCCCTGGACGTGGCGTGGAACGCCGTCCTGAAGGCCGTCCGGGACGGCGAGCTGACCGAGGCGCGGCTCGACGAATCGATCCTGCGCGTGCTGCGCCTGAAGGCGAAACTGGGCCTGTTCAAGGACCCGTACGCCTCCCCGGACGGCGTGGACCGTACGGTCGGCACGCGCGCGCACCGGGCGGCGGCCGACCGGATCGCCGAACGGACCACCACCCTGCTGGTCAACGAGGACCGCGTGCTGCCCCTGTCCCGGCGCCGGCAGCCGAAGCTGCTGGTCGTGGGCGCCGACCCGGCCTCCCCGTCCGGCACGACGGGACCGCCGACCGGGGTGCTGGCGGGCGCGCTGAACGAGCTGGGTTTCACCGCCACCGCCCTGTCCACCGGTACGGCACCGTCGGCGGCGACGATCGACCGGGCCGTGACGGCCGCGCGGGATGCGGACGCCGTGGTCGTCGGGACGTACAACGTGACGGCGTCCTCCAGCCAGCGGACCCTGGTCGAGCGGCTCCTGGCGACCGGCAGGCCGGTGGTCGCGGTGGCGATCCGCAACCCGTACGACGTGGCCCACCTGCCCGCCGTACCGGCCTTCCTGGCGACGTACTCCTGGACCGACGTCGAACTGCGGGCGGCGGCCCGGGTCATCGCGGGCCGGGTGGAGCCGCGCGGGACGCTGCCGGTGCCGGTACAGCGGGCGGACGACCCGGCGGCGGTGCTGTACCCGGTCGGGCACGGGCTGAGGTACTGACCACGGCATCCGGGTTTCCCGCACCTGGGTAGCCGTTGGACGTAGCACCCGTACGTCACACACCGGACACACCCCCACCATCGTTCGCAAAGCATGCCGTATGTCTGGCGCGGCCCGCTGCGGCGGGTCACGCTGGACGGGGGTGTTCGGGGGAGGGTGACGCACGTGAGAAGTTCCCTGGGAGCGGTGTGCGCGCTCGCCGTGCTGGCCGCGGCCCTGTCGACCGGCTGCCAGAGCACACCCGGCGGCGCCGAGAAGAGCGGCCGCCCGGGCGAGCGGCGGACGGCGTCCGCGGCACGGGAGCCGGAGCCGGAGCCGACCTCGGGGTACGGGGCGGTGTTCCTCGCGATCGACGAGTGCAGTTCGTTCGGCCGGACCAGTTTCACCGAGGTGCCGTGCACCGGCGAACGGGCGGCGGCCCGGGTCGTCGCCCGCCATGACGGAACCGTCCGGGACGGACCGCGCTGCCCCGCCACCACGGACTTCGTCCTGCACATCAGCGAGCAGCTCCCCGCGTCCGACGAGGACGGCGACGGGGCGGTGCCGCGCGGCTACGCCTGTATGCGCAACCTCCAGCCCCCGCACCCGGGCGATCCCGGCGGCGGGGGCGGGCCGCGCACCATCGTCGGCGACTGCGTGCGCGGGCTGGACGACGGTCAGGTCCGCGAGACGGCCTGCGACGGCGAGGGGGCGCAGCGGCCGGAGTACAAGGTGACCGAGGCCGTGGACGCCAGGTCCCAATGCCCGGCGTCCACGACCCTCTATGTCCGGCTCGGCGGCAGCTCACCGGTGGGCTGCGCCAGTCCGGTGTGAGCGGCGGCCGCTCCTGTCATCCGTTCGCCGCCGCTGTTCCTACCGGTGCAGCGCCGGCTCCCGCTGGATGTCCCGCACGTCCAGCTTGCGGTCGAACTTCGCCAGCGGCTTCGCCTCGGCCGGGTTCTCCTTGACCGCGCTCGGGGCGACGCCCGCCCAGTCGAGGATGCGGGCCGTGGCGAGCGCCTTCTCCTTGTCGACCAGACCGGCCACGTTGGCACCGTGGTTCATGCCGGGGGCGGTCAGCACGTACGCGTCGCGCGCGCCCTTGCCGAGCCGGAAGGGCTCGGCACCCCACGGGTCGTTCTCGCCGTAGACGAACAGCATCTGCCGGGCGTTGCCGCGCACCCAGGTGTCGACGTCCCGCATGGCCCGGGGTTCGAACGACATCGGGATCGAGCGGGGCACGAAGGTGCGCGGCGGCTGGTAGCCGTAGCGGATGTACTTCTTCTCGATGTGCGGGAAGCCGATCGTCGGCGCACCGAGCTGCGTACCCGCCTGGTAGTAGTACGGCGTGTACGGGCTGAGGCCCTGGTCCGTGTAGAACGAGAAGCCGGAGATCGTGTCGATCGAGGTCCAGATCTCGTCGTCGGTGGCGTTCTTGGCGTCGGCCGGGATCTGCTCGCAGTCCTGCACCGTGCTGTACTGCCAGAAGCCCCACACGTAGTCGAGGACGACGGCCTCGTACGCCCGGTCCGCACTGCCGACGGTGTCGAAGGTGTAGCCGTTCTCGGCGGCGTACGCCTCGTACCTCTGCTTCAGCGGTGCCCGGCGGACCAGCGCCTCGCGCTGCACGCCGTTGAGCCGGTCGCGGCACTCCTTGGTGCCGACCTTCCTGAAGAAGCGGTCGTAGGCGGAGTCCTCGTTGTTCACCACGTCGTTGGGGGCGACGTAGGCGACGACGCCGTCCATGTCACGCGGGTAGAAGCGCTCGTAGTACGTGGCGGTCATGCCGCCCTTGGAGCCGCCGGTGGAGATCCACTTCTCGGAGTAGATCCCCTTCAGTGCCTTGTGGATGCGGTGCTGGTCGCTGGCGGCCTGCCAGATGTCCAGCTTGGACCAGTCGGCCGGGTTCGGGCGGGACGGGGTGAAGAAGCGGTACTCCATGGAGACCTGGTTGCCGTCCACGATCTGGGTCGGCTCGCTGCGCCGCGGCGTCGTCGAGACGTTGTAGCCGCCGGTGAAGAAGACGGTCGGCCGCGCGACGTCCTTGTGCAGCACGGTGATCCGCTGCTGGAAGGTGCCCTTGGCGGGCCTGCGGTGATCGACCGGCTGGGTGTAATTGAGGACGAAGAAGCGGTACCCGGTGTAGGGCTTCTCCTCGACCAGGCTCATGCCCGGGACGGAGAGCAGCCTCTCCTTGATGTCGGTGCCGGCGGTGACGTCGGTCTCGGCGGCGGTGGCGGCGGTGGCCGCGCTCGCCGCACTCACCGTGCCGATCAGCATCGTGAGCGTCAGCAGCCATCTGAGCGCCTTGCGCATGCACACTCCCCTGTGAAACAGATGTGGCCGGGAAACTAACCGACCAACTCGCCCCAGCACTAGGGGACATGGGGATAGCCCTCGGTACAGAGAGGGGCAAAGGCCTTACGCGGGAAGGAAATTCCGGCTCGGGCCCGGGCGCGCGCTCAGCACAGGATCCAGCCGGAGCTGACCGACCCGCCGGCCACCCTGCCCTTCACCCAGACGCAGCGGCGCCCGGCGTGCACGGTGACCGGGCCGGCGTGCCGCTTGTAGTGGCCCTCGTCGACCACCGGGCGGCCGCCGCGCGCCCGGATGCTCACCGACATCTTCCGCTTGGTGCCGGGCTTCTTGGCGAGGGTGACGGCGCAGAGGTAGCCGCCGCGCTTGTAGACGACGACCGAGCCGGTGGAGAACGGCAGGGTGCGCATCTTGCGTCCGGGGCAGTGCGCCGCGGCCTGTGCGTCGCCCGGCGCGGCGACCACCAGCAGCCCCGCCGCGGTCAGCACCGCCAGGCCGAGCGCGAGTAACCGGCGTATCGCTCCACTTCCCACTGCCGTTCCTCCCCGTACCGGATCGCACCGCACCGAAGCCCGCGTCGAAGCCCGCACCGCACCTGCCGCAACCGACGGCGTACAGGTGTACGGACGCATGGCGGACGCCGGATGGTTGCCCACCCGCCTCCCCGGCCTCACGCGCGCCCCTGCGCCCGCGCCCCGGCCCGGCGGTCACGCGCCAGTGGTCACGCGCCGACAGTCACGCGCCGGCGTCCGCCCTCGGGCTCACCGCCCCGCGCCGACCGGCTCCTCCGGTTCGGCCTCTCCGACGAAGGTCCGCCACAGTGCGGCGTACCGCCCGTCGCGGGCCAGCAGCTCGTCGTGCGTGCCGTCCTCGGCGACCCGGCCCCGGTCCATGACGACGACCCGGTCGGCGCGGGCGGCGGTGGTCAGCCGGTGCGCGACCACCAGCGTGGTGCGCCGTCCCGCCAGCCGGTCCGTCGCCTGGTTGACCTGGGCCTCGGTGGCCAGGTCGAGCGCGGCCGTGGCCTCGTCGAGCAGCAGGATGTCGGGGTCGACGAGTTCGGCGCGGGCCAGCGCGATCAGCTGGCGCTGTCCGGCGGAGAGGTTCCGGCCGCGCTCGGCGACCTCGTGCAGGTAGCCGCCCTCCAGCGTGGCGATCATCTCGTGTGCGCCGACCGCGCGGGCCGCCGCCTCGACCTCGGCGTCGGAGGCGTCCGGGCGGCCGTAGGCGATGGCGTCGCGGATCGTGCCCGGGAAGAGATAGGCCTCCTGCGGGACCACGCCGAGCCGGTGCCGGTAGGCGGTGATGTCGAGGTCCCTGAGGTCGGTGCCGTCGACGGTGACCCTGCCCCCGGTCGGATCGTAGAACCGGGCCACCAGCTTGACCAGGGTGGACTTCCCGGCACCGGTCTCGCCGACGAACGCGACGGTCTGCCCGGCGGGGATGCGCAGGTCGATACCGCTGAGGGCCTCCTCCTCGTCCCCGTAGGCGAAATCCACGTCCTCGAAGACGACCTGGCCGCGCAGGGAGGGCACGCCGAGGGGTTTCGCGGCGTCCTGGGTGGACGCCGGTTCCCGCAGCAGTTCCTGGATGCGGCCCAGGGAGACGGACGCCTGCTGGTAGCCGTCGAAGACCTGGGAGAGCTGCTGCACCGGGGCGAAGAACAGGTCGATGTAGAGCAGGTACGCGACCAGCGCGCCCGCCGTCAGCGTTCCGTTGTCGACCCTGATCCCGCCCACGACGAGGACCGCCGCCGCGGCCGACGAGGCCAGGAACTGCACGAACGGGAAGTACACCGAGATCAGCCACTGACCCCTGATACGGGCGGCCCGGTAGCTGTCGCTGCGCTCGGCGAACCGCCGGTTGCCCAGCCGCTCGCGCCCGAAGGCCTGCACGATCCGCAGCCCGGACACCGACTCCTGGAGGTCGGCGTTGACCGCCGAGATCCGCTCCCGGGCCAGTTCGTACGCCTTCACGCTGGCCCGGCGGAAGAAGTACGTGGCGATGATCAGCGGGGGCAGCGTGGTGAAGACGATCAGGGCGAGCTGTACGTCGATCACCAGCAGGGCGCCCATGATGCCGAAGAAGGTGACCACCGAGACGAACGCGGTGACCAGACCCGTCTGCAGGAACGTCGAGAGCGCGTCCACGTCGGTGGTCATCCGGGTCATGATCCGGCCGGTCAGCTCGCGCTCGTAGTAGTCGAGGCCGAGCCGCTGGAGCTGGGCGAAGATCTTCAGCCGCAGTGAGTACAGCACGCGTTCGCCGGTGCGTCCGGTCATCCGGATCTCGCCGGTCTGCGCCGCCCACTGCACGGTCACCGCGAGCAGGCCGAGCAGCGCCGACGCCCAGACCGCGCCGAGTGCGGCCTGGGTGACACCGGCGTCGATGCCGTGCCGGATCAGCACCGGCAGCAGCAGGCCCGCGCCGGCGTCCACGGCTACGAGCGCGAGGCTGATGAGCAGGGGCGTGCGGAAGCCGCGCAGGAGGCGGCGCAGTCCGTAGGACTCCTCCGGCCGCACGGCCCGGCGCTCGTCGATGTCGGGGACGTCGTCGGCCGGGGGCAGCGCCTCGACCTGGGCGAGCAGTTCGGGCGTGGCCGGGCTGCCGGCCAGGGCGGTGTCCTTGGGCTCGCGGTCACCGGTCCACAGGCGGGGGGTGACCCCGCGTTCGGCGTCGAATTCGGCGTCCAGCTCCGCGCGGACCGTGGTGTCGGCGGTGTCGTCCCGGCGGAGGGTGACGGCCGGGTGGTGGCCCGGGGAAACGCCGCCCAGCTCGTCGGGGTCGGTGAGCAGCCGGCGGTAGAGGGCGGAGCGCCGCTGGAGCTCGTCGTGGGTGCCGAGGTCGGCGAGCCGGCCGCCGTCGAGGACGGCGATGCGGTCGGCGAGGTTGAGGGTGGAGCGGCGGTGGGCGATCAGCAGGGTGGTGCGGCCGCGCATGACCTCGGCCAGCGCCTCGTGGATCTCGTGCTCGACGCGGGCGTCCACGGCGGAGGTGGCGTCGTCGAGCACCAGCAGGCGCGGGTCGGTGAGGATGGCGCGGGCGAGCGCGACGCGCTGGCGCTGACCGCCGGAGAGGGTCAGTCCGTGCTCGCCGACGGTGGTGTCGTAGCCGCCGGGCAGCTCGGTGATGAACCGGTCGGCCTGGGCCGCGCGGGCGGCGGCCACGATCTGTTCCTCGGTCGCGTCCGGGCGGCCGTACGCGATGTTGGCGCGCACGGTGTCGGAGAAGAGGAAGGAGTCCTCCGGGACCAGTCCGATCGCGGCCCGCAGCGACTCGGTGGTCAGCTCGCGCACGTCGTGCCCGCCGACGAGGACGGCGCCGCCGGTGGCGTCGTAGAAGCGCGGCAGGAGCAGCGAGACGGTGGACTTTCCGGAGCCGGAGGCACCGACGACGGCGAGAGTCTCGCCGGCCCCGATCTCGAAGGACAGGCCGTTGAGGACGGGGCGCTCGGTGTCGTATCCGAAGGAGACGTCGTCGAACTCGACGGTTGCGGGGGCGTCGGCGGGGAGCTCCTTGGTGCCGTCGGTCAGGGACGGCTCGGTGTCGATCAGTTCCAGGACGCGTTCGGTGCCGGCCCGCGCCTGCTGTCCGACGGTCAGCACGACGGCGAGCATCCTGACCGGGCCGACGAGCTGGGCGAGGTAGGTGGAGAAGGCGACGAAGGTGCCCAGCGTGATGTTGCCGCGTACGGCGAGCCAGCCGCCGAGCGCGAGCATCGCCACCTGGCCGAGGGCGGGGACGGCCTGGAGGGCCGGGGTGTACCGGGAGTTCAGCCGGATGGTCCGCAGCCGCCCGGCGAACAGCCGCCGGCCGACCTCGCGGAGCTTGCCCGTCTCCTGCTCCTCCTGCCCGAAGCCCTTCACCACGCGCACCCCGCTGACGGAACCGTCGACCACTCCGGCGACGGCGGCCGCCTGGGCCTGCGCGTACCAGGTGGACGGGTGCAGCCGGGTGCGGCTGCGCTTGGCGATCCACCACAGGGCGGGGGCGACGGCAAGGGCGACGGCCGTGAGCGGCAGCGACAGCGACGCCATGATCACGAGGGAGAGCACGAACAGCAGGATGTTGCCGATGGTCATCGGCAGCATGAAGAGCAGGCCCTGGATCAGCTGGAGGTCGCTGGTGGCCCGACCGACGACCTGCCCGGTGGACAGCTCGTCCTGACGGCGGCCGTCGAGCCGGGTGATCGTCCGGTACATCTCGGTCCGCAGGTCGTGCTGGACGTGCAGGGCGAGCCGGCCGCCGTAGTAGCGGCGGACGAAGGTGAGGGCGTAGACGACGGCCGCGGCTCCGATCAGCGCGCCCGCCCAGGGGGCCATGGCGCGGGTGTGGTCGCCGATCACGTCGTCGATGATCACCTTGGTGACCAACGGGACCAGCGCCATCACGGCCATACCGCCGAGGGACGAGCCCAGGGCCAGCACGACGTCCCCCGGATGACGCCACGCGTACGCGCCCAGTCGCCGTACCCATCCCTGCTGCGGTGTCACGCGGGTGCCCTCCGGTCGTGCCGATCCGATCGTCCTGATCTACCGGAAGGCACCAACGCCCACTGAACCGGATTTCATCCCTCCGCAACGTTTGGGGAGGTCGGGGTCACCCCCGAGGGGCGCCCTCCGCAAGGACGTCACGCAATCGACACCGCATGTACATTCATACAACTTCATGCGCATGTCACGATGCGAAGACCCTCATTCAACTCGCGTAGACGGGACACCCCCATATGCTCGCGATACGCATGCGCACCGGACGCCGGACGGCCCTGGCGTTCACCACCGCCGCCGCCCTCACCGCCCTCGCAGTTCCCGCCCTGACCGCGACCCCCGCCACGGCCACACCCGCGCCCCCGGCGACGGCGGCCACGGCAGCGGCAGCGGCAGCGGCAGCGGCAGCGGCAGCGGCGAACTCGGACTACGACTCGACGTACTACAAGAACGCGATCGGCAAGACGGGGACGGCCCTCAAGTCCTCACTGCACACGATCATCAGCAGCCAGACGAAGCTCTCCTACTCGGCGGTCTGGGACGCGCTGAAGGCCACCGACCAGGACCCGAACAACAGCGGCAACGTGGTCCTGCTGTACTCGGGGGTCTCCCGCAGCAAGTCCCTGAACGGCGGGAACACCGGCAACTGGAACCGCGAGCACGTGTGGGCCAAGTCCCACGGCGACTTCGGCACCTCCACCGGCCCCGGCACCGACATCCACCACCTGCGCCCGACGGACGTCCAGGTCAACAGCGTCCGCGGCAACAAGGACTTCGACAACGGCGGCAGCGCCGTCGCGAACGGCGGCGGCAGCCTCACCGACTCCGACTCCTTCGAGCCCCGCAACGCCGTCAAGGGCGACGTGGCCCGCATGATCCTCTACATGGCGGTCCGCTACGAGGGCAGCGACGGCTGGGCCGACCTGGAGCCCAACAACAACGTCAACAACGGCAGCAACCCGTACATGGGCAAACTCTCCGTACTGAAGGCGTGGAACGAGCAGGACCCGCCGGACGCCTTCGAAAAGCGCCGCAACCAGGTCATCCACGACTCCTACCAGCACAACCGCAACCCGTTCATCGACCACCCGGAGTGGGTCGAGGCGATCTGGTAGCCGGGCGCCTCCCGTGGTGCCCGGCGCCGCCGCTCCGGACACCACGGGCACGCCGCGTCCGCGCCGGCCCGGGCCTCCTCGATGTTTGGCCGTGCCGACGTCGGGACAACCCGCCGCAGCCGGGGAGTGAAGGCGAGCGTTCCTGATCTCGGCGATCCGCCGGGCGTCCGTCAGCACCTCGTGCAGGCAACCGAGCAGGAACCGGAGCTGTCCGGTGATCGTGCGCCGGCCAGCCGGTCGGACACGGCAAAAACCCGCCAGGAAACGAAGAGAATCCGTACCAGCTCAGTACGAGGCGATCCCTAACCCCTGCTCCACAAACTCGTGCACGTCGGTGTAGGGGTCCCGGTTGACGAGCGCCACGTGGTCCCCGTGCTGCGCGTTCATCTGGAGGGCGCGCTTTCGGGCGTCTCCGTAACTGCCGGTGACCTGGTGCGGCAGTACCAGTTTGATGTTGGCCGCGTCTTTCGGAGTCCTCGCGAACGGCAGTCTGTTCGTCACGTGGCCGCAGACCCCGCCGAACGTGCCGGTGACCGGTTTGTGGTGCAGCAGCCGCCAGACCTCGAAGCAGGGGTGGGAGAAAGCGACCCTGACATTCCCCTTCGCGGGCCTGTTTCAGCGCCGTCTCGATGCCCTCGTGCTCGTCCCGGTCGAAGAGGCACCAGACCTGCGGCAGGTACTTCCTCTCCAGGCCGCTGCGCTTGCCCTGACGCTGCTCGTCCCGCATCAGCCCGACCGCCGCCTCGACCAGTTTGAGCGGCTTGCGCTGGGAGCCGGGGGCGGAGGCATTGGCGATCCGCACCTCCACGGTCGCCGCCGGGTCGGCCGGCACGCCGTGCTGCTTGATGATCTCGATGTACGAGGGCTCGGTGACCAGCCCCTCGGTGAAGACGTGGACGACCCTCTTGCGCCGTCCCCGGCGCTGCGCGGGTCCCAGCAAGTCCTTCCCTCGCGTTCTTGCCATCAGCCCTGCTCCGCTCCGCGTCCCGAGAGCTCGCGCTCGGCCAGCAGACGCCGGGCGATCTGCCCCTCCATGAGGGAGGGCACCGCGCCGAAGGCTCCAGCCAGGTACGACTTCATCAGGTCCTCGTCCTCCCCCGGTGACGCCGCGGTCAGCGGATACAGCTCGGTCGCCCCGTCCTTGTCCTTCTCCGTCAGCCACACCTGGCCGGGTTGCAGCAGTCGCCCACCGCTCGGGGTGGTGAGCACGGTCGGATCGTGCGAGGTGAAGATCAGCTGCGCGCCGTTCGGATTGGCGTGCGGGTCGTGGAAGAGCCGGACGACTTCGGCGGCGAACCGCGGGTGCAGGCTGGCGTCCAGTTCGTCGACGAGCAGCACCGCGCCCTCGTCGAGGGCGAGCAGCAGCGGGCCGAGGAGGGCGAACCAGGCGTGGGTGCCCAGGGACTCCATCTTCCAGTCGAAGGCGACCTCCCCGGTGGCCGAGCGGTGGACGAGCTTCACCGTCGGCCTGCCCTTGCCGTCGTCGGCGATCTCGGTTCCGGTGATGCCGAGGTCCGCCACGCGCAGCAGTTCCTCGATGCGGCGCGCGCGGGCTCCGGAGAGTTCCTTCCGGGTGAACGCCTCGCGCTGTGCCCGGTCGGTCTCCGGGTCGATCAGCCACAGGTTGCGGCGGAACCAGTGGAAGAGGGGCGAGAGCTGCGGGTGGTTGTCCGTCCCCGCCGTGGAGAGCAGCAGCGCGTTGGGGCGGGTCCGCCGGGCCAGCTGTGCGCGGTCCTTGACGCGGCTTCCCGGCCAGTCGTACACCTCCGCCCGGGAGGCGTCCCGGTCCAGCCACACCTGGCGGTGACCGCGCGGGTAGCTGTGCAGCCATTCGGCCTCGACGCGGCTCTCACTCAGCTCGAACCCGTACGTCCAGCGGACCCCTTCGACGACGAGGTCCACTTCGAAGAAGCTCGGCTCGTCCTTCCCCTTGGGATCGAGCGCGAAGACGGTGCGCGGAACGCCCTCGTACGAGGCCCACCGCGCATAGGAGTTGAGGACGGCGTTCCGCATGTCGACGAGCGCCGCGAGCACGTTTGACTTCCCGGACGCGTTGGCGCCGAAGATGCCGACCAGCGGGAGGACACCGATCGACCGGCCACCGGCCAGCTCCATGGAGCGGGCGATGGAGTCGGTCTCGTCCTGAGGCTCGACGAACGACAGCTCCTGCTCGTCACGCAGGGATCGCACGTTCGCGACGCGGAATCTCAGTAGCAAGCCGTCCTCCTCTCCGCGCTCAGGGTAGTCGCCGCGTCCGGCAATAGCCTGACCGGGAAGCCTGTGACCTCAGGGAACATATCGTTCACCGGATCGCCTCCGCAGCCGATCGAGTGATCACCATTCTGTAGGCATCGGACGGTCGACTGCCCGGAGTGGTCGAGGCGATCCGGTAGCGGACGGACCTCGTGGTGCCCGGCGCCGCACCGGGCCCGGCGGCTGCTCGGAACGTCTCAGGCCTTCGGCTGGGTGAAGCGGAGGCGGTTGCCGAAGGGGTCGCGCAGGCCGCAGTCGATTCCGTACGGGTGCTCGGTGGGTTCCTGGGTGAACTCCACGCCCCTCTCAAGCAGTTCCTCGTAGGTCTTGCGGCAGTCGTCCGTGGTGAGGTTGAACCAACCACCCATGGCCCCCTTGGTCACCAGCTCGCGTACCTGCTCCGCCGTCTCCTCCGACATCGCCGGAGCGCCCGGCTTCTCCAGGAGGATCTGCCGCTCGGGGTGACCGGGGGCGCTGACGGTCAGTCAGCGCATGAAGCCCATGTCGATGTCGGCGGTGACCTCCAGACCGAGCTTGCCGACGTAGAAGTCGAGGGCCTCGTCCTGGTCGAGGACGTACATCTTTGACATCCTCCCCTCCCTTCAGGGGAGGAGATTCCTGGCTCAGGCCGCCTCCGGGAGCAGCGCCCCCAAAGGTCTTACGCCCTCGGCACCAGTCGGGTTGAGACCAGCCCGGACCAGCATCACGCGGGCGGAGTTCTTGTCCCTGGAGGATACGACTCCGCACGCGGTGCAGGTGTAGGTACGTTCCGAAAGAGGAAGTGCGTGCTTGGTTCTCGCTCCGCACGACGCGCAGTCCATGGTGGTGTGCGCGGGGTGCACGAGGCGGACGTCCCGCCCGTGCTTGCGGCCCATTTCGAGCAGGGCCGTCTTGGTGGCGCCGATGGCGGCGTCGGCCGCTTTGCGGGCCATGCTGGTGCGGGCGAGGAACTTCGGGCGGAAGTCCTCCACGGCGATGGCGTCGTGATCGGCCACGACGCGCTTGGCCCACTTGCGGGCGGTGTCCTGCCGCTGCCGGGCGACCTTCGTGGAGACCTGCGCGGCCTGCCGCCGCGCCCTCCGGTAGCCCTTGGACGCGGCCTGCCCCCTGGCGGGGCGGCGGCGGGCCATCATCCGCTGATAGCGGGCGAGACGCTGCGCGGCCCGCTTGCCGTGTTCGGCGTGCGGGAGGTCGTGCGCGTCCGACGTGGTGGTGGCGGTCTCCTTGACGCCCCAGTCGACACCGAGGACGGCGCCGGTTTCGGGAAGCGGTTGCACCTCGGTGGCGACGACGAACGACGCGTACCAGTGGCCGAGGCTGTCCCGGTACACCCGCACCGACGACGGAGCGGACGGCAGTTCGCGCGACCACACCACCGTCACGGCAATGCCGCCCGCGAGGTGCAGACGGCCGTCCTTGAGACGGAAGCCGCGGGTGGTGCAGTTCAGCGTCGGCTCGGCGTCACGCTTCCGCTTGTGCCGGGGCATGCCCGCGCGCTGCTTCACCGGCAGACGGCACTCAATGTCCTTCAGGGCCTTGGAGCGGGACTTGGCGAAGTCTCGGATCGTCTGCTGCTGCGGGACGCTCGCGCCGTCCCGCAGCCACGGCAACTTGCTGCGGGCCTCGGTCAGCATCTTGTCGAGCTGCGCCGGACCGCACGTCAGCTTGTCGTCGGGGTGCGCCGGACCGCACGTCAGCTTGTCGTCGGGGTGCGCCTTGTTGTGGGCGTGCACCTGCCGGGACTTGGCAACGCATTCGTTCCACACCCACCGGCAGCGGTCCCACTCGGCAAGGAGCGCGATGCGGGCGGTCGACGACACGCGAAGCCGGTAGGTGTACCGGGCGCGCCCGGCGTCCTTGGCCATCCGTGGCATCGTCATGGCATCATTCTAGCATGGCCGATGAGAAAAGAATCTCCCTCCGACTCCCCACCGACCTGCACGCACGGCTGGTCGAACAGGCTCGTGCGGACCGGCGGTCCCTCAACTCCGAGATCATCCACCTGCTTGAGGTCGCCCTCACCGACACGGGTGGAGACGCCCCATCGCCCTGACGGCGATTCGTCTTTCCTTGCCCTGCTCCGCAGGGGTCCGCTTCTCCCCCGCAGGCGGGCGGTACCCCCACCCCGGCCTGAAGTCCGGGGCATCCTCGGAGGTACCCGGTGAAGTGCGCCGGTGACACATGGGCGATGCGCGCCAGGGCGGGGACGTCCATCGGCTGCGCGTAGTCGCGGTCCATCGCGTCCCGCGCCCGGAGCATGCGGCGGTTGGTCTCTTCGGCGGCGCGGCTCACGGTGCCATCCCGTCACGGTCCACTCGCCCCGCACCACGCGCGGACCGGTCACGGCCGGCAGGCCGCCGACGTGCGTCGACGCTCCGGCGGGGGACGTCGCTCGACCGCCCGTCGTACCCGACCGGACCGGGCACAGGATGTCGGGTCCGGCAGGGTGGTTCCTTCCTAACGTGAGTGGGTGAAAGGGAAGGAGGCCGGGGTGCTGGAACGGCTGAACCAGGCCATGGAACACATCGAGCGCCACCTCGATCAGCGGATCAACGCGGCCGACCTGGCACGGATCGTGGTGACGTCGGAGTACCACTTCCGGCGGCTGTTCTCCGCGCTGGCGGGCATTCCGCTGTCGGAGTACATCCGGCGCAGGCGGCTCACGCTCGCCGGTGCCGAGGTGCTGGCCGGGGACCGGACGCTGTTGGAGATCGCGGTGCGGTACGGCTACACGTCGGGGGAGGCGTTCGCGCGTGCGTTCCGCGTCATGCACGGCGTCGGTCCCGGCGAGGCCAGGCGGTCCGGTGCGGGTCTGCGGTCCCAGCAACGGCTGTCCTTCCGCCTCACCGTCGAAGGGAGCAGCAGTATGCGATACAGGATCGTGGAGAAGGACGAGTTCCGCGTGGTCGGCAGGAAGGCACGCGTCCCCCTCGTGCACGAGGGGATGAACCCCGCCATCGCCGACTTCATCCGGGGCATCGGGCAGGAGACGCTGCAGCGCATGCGGAGCCTGTCCGACCAGGAGCCGCAGGGGATCGTAGGGGTGAGTGAGAACCTCGGCCCGAGCCGGGCGGAAGGAACCGAACTCGACTACTACCACGGGGTGGTGACCCGGGCCGCCGTACCCGAGGACATGGACGCGCTCACCGTGCCGGCCGGGACGTGGGCCGTCTTCGAGAGCTCCGGGCCGTTTCCGCAGGCGCTCCAGTACCTCTGGCGGGACGTGTTCACACAGTGGTTCCCGTCCAATCCGTACCTGAGCCGGCCGGGACCCGAGATCCTGCGGACCCGACTGTCGCAGGATGCCACGCAGGCGGACGCGGAGCTGTGGATCCCCGTGGAGCGGACAGCGGTCTGAACGACGGCGTGGGGGGGGGGGGGGGGGGGGGCGCCCCCCCCCCCCGCCCGGGGGGGGGGGGGGGGGGGGACCCCCCCCGCCCCCCCCCCCCCCCCCCCCCCCCCGCCCCCCCCCCCCCACCGGCGGGGGGGCCCGGGGGGGGGGGGGGGGGGGGGGGCGCGCGGGGGGGGGGGGGGGGGGGGGGGGGGGGGGGGGGGGGGGCGCCCCCGCCCCCCCCCCCCCACGCCGGAGATGTTGGTCAGAGCCTTGAAACGAACCGGGTCTCCCTGGCCCGGACCACGAAGGGCCGGGAGAGGACGGTGACGGTGACGGAGAGGGCGGCCAGGGCGGTGATCGTGAGGCCGGGGCCGAGGTGCGGGGCGAGGACTGCGGCGATCGCGGTTCCTCGGCGGTGGTCTTCTGAGTGGCGGGCTGGTCGTCGTGGATCACCGCCCTCCAGAAGTAACCCACCCGCGTGAAAACCGTGAGCACATCCGCCCCCACTGTCCAGATGTCACTCATTTGAGCGCTTACTGAATTCGGCGCTTCGAGGTCAGTCCGATCTGTCGAGAGTGAGGCCGGTCCCGGCGAGGAATCCGCCGAGGATGCCGTGTCGGTACTGCAGTGCCTTGAGCCTCCTGCCTCGGCCACGGCACTCCCCCTGCTACGCCGCTCAACCCACCCGACAGAGCTGCGCTACACCCGACCACCGCCCACCCCGGGGGAACGAGGGTCCCCCGGGCCGGGCCCGGTCATGGCCCGTTGCGCCCGGATGCGGGCGGTGGACCGTGGTGCCCGGCCGGGTGCCGGCGTCGATGCCGACCCATATCCGCTTGCGAGACGTGCTCAAGCCCGTCGCTCCGTATCTCTCGTGACCAGCACCCCATGGCCCGAAGGACACCCCGCCGACAGGTCCCTGATAGGACTCCCGCTCTCCCTGGTCAGAGGGGATCTCCTTTTCCATGCCCAAACTCCGAACGGACCGTCACCCGGCGGATCGTGGTTCAGTCAGCCATCCTCGTTCAACTCTTGCCGACATGGAACCCGTCGGGCCAACAAATGGTATCCAGGACGTACTCGTGCACGAAGAAATCATTCGGGGAACGTCTGAAACCAGGCAGGGCTCGCGCTCTCTCGATTCGTTCTTCAGCCAGCTGCCTGCTTGAGTACAGGCCAAGCACCTTGAAACTGTCCTCACTGTCATCCCAGAAGAGCGGTTCACCATCTTCCATAAAGTCAGGTGCTACATCTTCGGGCTCAACTGACATGTGATGCCGGTGCACCAAAAGATAGACGATTCGATTCATTTCAATCCTTTACCGGGATTTCAAAATTGATAGGGACAGACCACCGGACGGTACCCATCCGCGCCAATATGGACGGACGACCTGCTCCGTCCGCACCGGGGTGCCGACAGTCCGACGGTCGCGCATAGAGCCAGCCGTACCCCCATCAAACTCGAAGACCTCTTTTTACTCACCGAATGAATGAGGAAGTCAGTCCTCCTGAATTCCTTCTGGATACTCCGTAAAATATCCGTCGGTCCACAGGTCCTCATCAAGCATGAGGGGTGAAATGCAGAAACAATCCGGCTCATCACGGAACCCCGGCAACTGCTTCGCATCCTGACCCCGCACCCCGGCCATCTCCCTATCGCTGTAGATACCGAGGATTCGCCACTCTTCTTCGTCCAGATGTATGCCGCCGTCCAGATCTCGATGGATCGCCTCCCCGTCCTCCTCTACGGCAAGATGGCGGGCATGCCACAAGACGAAAACCTCGGGCTGGGAGTGATGCTCAGTCATCATGCACGCTTTCTTTCTTAGGTAAGCTTTCGGGGGGTGCGCGACCGCACCCCCCGAAAGCTTACAAGTGCCCGCTACTTCCGGTCGAAGTATTTCTTCGCCTTGCTAATGGGCCCACCTGCACCCTTTTCCCGCTTCGTAGGGGGCCGACCGAACGCCCGCTTAAAGTATTCTATCGCAGATTGCTCTGCCGACTTTCCCGGGATTTTACTCTTTCCCCTGACGAAGCTCGGGGCGTCGGTGGCTCTTTCCTTCCCGGACTTTTTTGACGCCTTCGCCCACAGGATTTTGACTTGCTTGACGGCCCAGGCCTTACCCTTCAGCCAGATGAGGGCGGCGATGCCGATGACGGCTCCGACACCGATGATGGCGAGCACCGTTCCAGCGCTCACACCTAGCCCCGCGGCCCCGACGAGTGCCAGGGCGGTCATGCGTCCGTCGAGGTCGAGCAGGTTGACCGGGTCGCCGCACACGTAGTCGTAGCTGTTGCAGCTACCACCAGTCACGGGGTCGACTGAGAGGAAGCGTCCCTTAGTGCGTTGTGGCAAACCGGATCTCGTTCGAGGTGTGCGGCGCGGGTGGCCATCTGGACGGAGGTTCGGGTGCGGCCACGGGCATGAAAGAACGG
>NZ_JBIAIV010000063.1:0-36234 GCF_042871645.1 Streptomyces sp. NPDC005774
TCGTTGGTGCTGGCCACCTGGGCACTACTCCTTCTCCGCCCTCGACTCAATGAATCATCCAGTATGCCTGACTCGCACTACTTTGACAGAGAGGGAACGGAACATCACATGCAGACAACACTCCGTCCGGATGGTGAACAGGGCATGGTGCTTCCGGGACCGTGTCGTTTACAAACAAGTCATGCTCTGGGTGCTCCTCCTGCTCGTCTCATGGGCCGTCGCCGGCGTCGCGTGCACACGGTTGTGCCTGGCCGCCGTCCGCGCGGCGGCCGTCCACGACGTGGGGACGGCCGGCGACGGGGGGCACGATCTGACGCTGTACGAGACGGCGTTCCTGTCCGGCGGCCCTCGGCGGGTCGCCGACGTCACCCTGGTCGCGATGGCGCGTCAGCACCGGCTGCTGCTGGCCCGCACCGGCTGGGCGACCGTGGTCGACCCGCTCGGGCGGGACGACATGGAGCGGTCGGTGATAGGGGTCATCGGGCCGGAGGGCCAGTCCCCCATCGCCCCGGTGCGGGCCGCCGCGGCGACGACGGACGCGGTGCGCGGCCTCGCCGACCGGCTGGAGCGGGCCGGACTGGCCGTGCCCGACGGCGCGGCCACGACGATCACCGACGGCATACGGCGGGTACGGATCGCCGCGCTGGCCGTGGCCGGACTGGGCGCCACCGCGCTGCTGTTGCCGGCCGCGTCGTACCTGCCGCGCCATCTGGTCGCCCTGTGGTTCGCACTGCCGCTGACGCTGACTCTGGGCTGCCTGGTCATCGCGCGGATCGAGGTCCCCCCGTACGCCCTGTGGGCCTCTCCGGCCGGCCGGCGTCTGCTGGGCCCCCTGCCCAGGGCCGGAGCGCACGCCACCGCCGCCGGCGACGACCGTACGTACCTCACGTCGGTGGCCGTGCACGGCATCCGCGCGGTCGGCGAACCGGATCTGCGTGCGGCCTTCGCACACCACGAGCACCACGAGTACCGCGAACACCACCCGGGCCACGCTCCGGGGCACCGTCCGGGCGACGCCTCCGGCCGTCATCGCGCGCGGGGCGACCCCGGTTCCGACCCTGGTTCCGACCCCGGTTGCGGGGGCGCACGGGAGCACTGACGGCGACACCCGCCGGCGGTGCTTGCCCCGCCCCGCCCGCCGGACGAAGCGTCCCTCGGGTCGACCGCCTCGGTCGCCGTGCACCGGGGGGAACACGACGAGAACTGCCGTCGCCCACGCGGCCGCCGGGTCTCTGCTGCTCACCGCGCCGGCCGTCGCGCCTGGAGCTGCACCGGCGGCTCACGGGGTCGGCGCCGGTGACCGAGCGGGACACCGGTACGCATGGTGTCGCCGGCGGGTCCAACGCCTTTTTGAATCCTCCCCTCCCTGATAGGGAAGGGGATTCCTCACCCGGCGTGAACGCCGGGGCCTCTCCGCAAGAAACAGGTGCACGGCCACCTGGAGGCGTATCTGCTCACCGGCCCGGTCCCGGGGCGGCGCGCGTCCTGCGCACCGCGCCCGGAACCGGCACCACGGACGGAACCGGCACCACGGACGGAGCCGGAGCCGTCTGCGAAGACGGAGCCGTCCGTGGAGCCGTAGCCCCGGCCTGATCAGGCCCGGTCACTGTTGCTCAGGCAAGGCCCGCGACGAGTTCCGCGATGTCCTTGCGGCGGCCCGTGTAGAACGGGATCTCCTCACGGACGTGCATCCGCGCCTCGGAGCCGCGCAGGTGCCGCATGAGGTCGACGATGCGGTACAGCTCGTCGGCCTCGAAGGCGAGGACCCACTCGTAGTCGCCGAGCGAGAACGAGGGGACCGTGTTGGCGCGCACGTCGGGGAAGCCGCGTGCCATCTTGCCGTGGTCGGCGAGCATGCGGCGGCGGTCCTCGTCGGGCAGCAGGTACCAGTCGTAGGAGCGCACGAAGGGGTACACGCTCACGTACGCGCGGGGCTCCTCGTCGGCGAGGAACGCCGGGATGTGCGAGCGGTTGAACTCGGCGGGCCGGTGCAGCGCCATGTTCGACCACACCGGCTCGAGGGCCCGGCCCAGCCTGGTGCGGCGGAAGAGGTTGTACGCCTCCTGGAGCTGGTCGCTGCTCTCCGCGTGCCACCAGATCATCAGGTCGGCGTCGGCGCGCAGACCGGAGACGTCGTACGTGCCGCGGACCGTGACGTCCTTGGCGGCGAGCTGGTCGAACAGCTCCTGGACCTCGTCGGCGTACCCGGCGCGGTCCTCGGGCAGCACGTCCTTCAGCTTGAAGACGGACCAGAGGGTGTAGCGGATGACCTCGTTCAGGTCCTTGGCCAGCTTGCCCTTGTTCGGGATCCGGTCGGGTGCGGGGGTGGTGGCGTCGTCGCTCATGTCCCTTATTCTCCTGCTCCTCCGTGGAGGGTTTTCACCGGGTGGCGGTGACGTCCCGCACGTCGTGCGGGAGGTCACCGTGGATCTGGTCGGCGGCGTCGTACGCGCTCGCGATGCACGCGGGGATACCGACGCCGTCGTAGGCCGCGCCGCACACGGCCAGCCCCGGGTGGGCGGCGAGGTGCTCGCGGACGCGGGCCACGCGCGCGTGGTGGCCGACGGGGTACTGGGGCAGGCCGTCCTGCCAGCGGGTGACGCGGGTGGCGACCGGGGTGGCGTCCAGGCCGGTGGCGGCCGACAGGTCGTGCCGGGAGACCTCCACGAGGCCGGCGTCGTCGCGGCCGAGGATCTCCGTCTCGCCGTGCCGGCCGACGGAGGTGCGCAGGATGGTGAGGTCCGGGTTCTCCTCGTCGATCCAGCCCCATTTGCGCGAGGCGAAGGTGGACGCCTTGATGGTGCGGCCGTCGACCGGCGGCACCAGGAATCCGCTGCCCTCGGGGAGATCGGTCTCCGCGCGGCGGTAGGCGAGCGTGATGAGCGCCATGGAGGCGTACTCGACGCCGGCCAGCTCGGCGGCGGCGCCGGGCGCCTCGGCGCGCAGCAGCCGGGCGGCGGCCGGGGCGGGTACGGCGACGACGACCGCGTCGGCGCGCAGCTCCCGCTCTTTGGTGACGACCCGCCAGCCGCCGGCCGGCTCCCGGCGCAGTTCGGTGACCGGGGTGCCGGTGCGGATCTCCCCGCCCCGGGCCCGCACCGACTCGGCGACGGCGAGCGGAAGGGTGCCCACGCCGCCCTGGATGCCCATGAACACCGGTCCGGTCTGCCGCGCGGTGGCGGCCCCGGCCTGGATCTCGCGGACGCCCTCGGTCAGGGAGGTGTGCGTGCGCGCGGCGTGGAACAGCTGGGGGACGGCGGAGCGCATCGAGATGCGGTACGCGTCGCCCGCGTACACCCCGCCCAGCAGGGGCTCGACCAGCCGGTCGACGACCTCACGTCCGAGCCGGGCCGCCACGTACTCGCCGACGGCGACATCGTCGCCGACCTCGGTGCGGGGCAGCTCGGCGTCCTGGCCGATCCGGGCGAGGCCCTCGTCGGAGAGCACCCCGGCCAGGGCGGCGGCGGTGCCGGGGACACCCATGACGTGCCCCTTGGGCATGGGGCGCAGGGCGCCGCGGGTCCACAGCGACGCGGTCGCGGTGGCCGGGGGCCGGAGCCGGTCGGTGAGGCCCACCTCACGGGCAAGGCTCACCGCCTCCGGGCGGCGGGCCAGCATCGACTCGGCGCCGAGGTCCACGCGCGCGCCCGCGATCTCGCCGGGCAGCAGCTTGCCGCCCACCCGATCCGAGGCCTCCAGCACGGTCACCCGTGCCCCGCGTCCGAGCAGCCGGTGCGCCGCGGCCAGTCCGGCGATGCCGGCCCCCACGACGACGACCCGCTGCTCCGCACCCGTGTGTGATCCGCTCATGGCTCCACCCTCTCAGATGCCGTCGGCGGTCCCACCAGGGCCATACGGCCCTCCCGAGTCCCTACCGTGACCGCTTCGGGACCATTCCGCGCCATCGTTCCACCGCCCTCCGGCGTCGAAGGAACGTCAATGGTCACGAACCCGGGGGGAACCCACATGCGCACACGACGATCCGCACGGCCGGCACACGCCATGACGGGCCTGCTGCTGGCCACAGCGCTCGCCCTGGCCGGATGCGGCGGCGCGGGCTCCAGCGCCGACTCCGATGCGTCCGACGGTAAGGCCGCCGTCGCGCCGGCCGACGCCCAGGGGGGCACCGAGGAAGGGATGAAGGAAGAAGCGGCGCGGGACGGGGCCGCCGGCAGCTCGGCGGACGGCTCGGCGGACGGCTCGCGGGCGACGGCGCCGCCCGCGGACAGGAACGCCGCCACGAGCCATATCATCCGCACCGCTTCGTTGACCGTGCGGGTGAAGGACGCGCCGACGGCGCTGGCCGAGGCCCGCACGACCACCGAGAACGCGGGCGGCTACGTCGGCGACGAGAACACCCGTCAGGACGAGGAGGGGCACGAGCTCACGCGCGTGGTGCTGCGCGTCCCCGCCGAGAAGTACGACAAGGTCCTGGCGGACCTCGAGGGCTCCGGCGAACTCGTCGAACGCAGCGCGAAGGCGGAGGATGTCACCGACCAGGTCGTCGACGTCGAGAGCCGGATCAAGACGCAGCGCGCCAGCGTGGTCCGGATCCGCGAGCTGATGGACCAGGCCACCCGGCTCAGTGACGTGGTCACCCTGGAGGGCGAACTCAGCACTCGCCAGGCCGACCTGGAGGCCCTGCTCGCCCGGCAGGCGTCCCTGAAGGACCGCACCAGCCTGGCCACCATCACCCTGACCCTGTCCGAGACGCAGGTGGAGCGGAGCACCAAGGACGACGACCCCGGGTTCCTGGACGCGCTCGCGGGCGGCTGGGACGCGTTCGTGACCATGCTGCGCTGGCTCGCGGTGGCGATCGGCGCGGTGCTGCCGTTCGCGGCTCTGGCGGCCCTGCTCGCTCTGCTGTGGCTGAAGGCCGTACGCCCCGGGCTGTCCCGCCGCACACGGCCGGCGCCCGCGTCCCCTTCCGTTCCCACTTCCTCGCCCGTTCCCGCGGCCCGGCCCTCGTCCGCGCCCGCGTCGGCCCGGACCCCGGACGAGGCCCCGGAGCCGGATACGAAGTGACCGGTCCCCGTAACGTGGTCGTATGACCACGAGCACGAGCACAGGGACGAGCACGGACGCGGGTACGGGCGCGGGCGGCAGCGCGGGCCCTGCCGCGAGGGGACCGGAACGCCTGGTGGTGATCGGCGGCGACGCCGCGGGGATGTCCGCGGCGTCGCAGGCGCGCCGGCTGAAGGGGCCGGACGAGCTGGAGATCCTGGCGTTCGAACGCGGGCGCTTCACGTCCTTCTCGGCCTGCGGCATCCCCTACTGGGTGGCCGGTGACGTCGCCGAACGCGACGAGCTGATCGCCCGCACACCCGAGGAGCACCGCGCGCGCCATATCGGCCTGCGGATGCGCACCGAGGTCACGGAGATCGACCCCGACCGGGGACGGGTGCGCGCGCGGGACCTCGATTCCGGCATCGAGTCCTGGACGTCGTACGACAAGCTCGTGATCGCGACCGGCGCACGGCCGGTCCGCCCGGAGCTACCCGGTATGGACGCCGACGGTGTGCACGGGGTGCAGACCCTGGAGGACGGTCAGGCCCTGCTCGACACACTGGAGCGCACGACCGGCCGCCGCGCGGTGGTCGTCGGCGCGGGGTACATCGGCGTGGAGATGGCCGAGGCGATGATCAAACGCGGTTACGAGGTGACCGTCGTCAACCGCGGCCGGGAACCCATGGCGACCCTCGACCCGGACATGGGACGCCTGGTGCACAGGGCGATGGAGGGTCTGGGCATCACCATGGTGAACGATGCCGAGGTCACCGAGCTGCTCACCGGGGACGACGGCAGGGTACGGGCCGTGTCCACGGCGGACGCCGAGTATCCGGCGGACGTGGTGGTGCTCGGCATCGGAGTGCGGCCCGAAACGGCTCTCGCGCGGGCGGCGGGGCTGCCCCTGGGCGAGCACGACGGCCTGCTCACCGACCGGTCGATGCGGGTCCGCGGGTACGAGAACATCTGGGCCGGCGGCGACTGCGTGGAGGTGCTCGACCTGATCTCCGGGCAGGAGCGGCACATCGCGCTCGGCACGCACGCCAACAAGCACGGCCAGATCATCGGCTCGAACGTCGGCGGCGACTACGCCACCTTCCCGGGCGTTGTCGGTACGGCGGTCAGCAAGGTCTGCGACCTGGAGATCGCGCGCACCGGTCTGCGGGAGAAGGACGCCCACCGCGCGGGACTGCGGTTCGAGACGGTCACCATCGAGTCGACCAGCCGCGCGGGCTACTACCCGAACGCCTCCCCCATGACGGTGAAGATGCTCGCCGAACTGCGCACGGGCCGCCTGCTCGGGGTCCAGATCGTCGGCCGGGAGGGCGCGGGCAAGCGCGTCGACATCGCGGCGGTCGCCCTCACCGCCGGGATGACGGTGGAGCAGATGACGATGCTGGACCTGGGCTACGCCCCGCCGTTCTCCCCCACCTGGGATCCGGTTCTGGTGGCGGCCCGCAAGGCCACCGCGAAGATCCGTGCCACGGCGGGACGGCCGTCGCCGCGTACGTCCTGACAGCCCGCCCTGACAGCCGTCCTCCCCGCGTGGTCCCGCCTACCCGGTCCCGTTGATCCGTTCGATCGCCTGCCGCGCCTGCTCCGCCGGAGGCCGCGCCTGCTCCGTCGCGGGCCGGGGCGGCAGGGACGACACGGAGGCACTGGTACCGGCGAAACCGGCCGCACCGGCGCTCCCCGCCCCCGCGCTCACGGCCGCCTGCGGCTGTTCCCCCGCCGGCTTCGCGTGCGCGGCGGCGGCCCGCGCCGAGCGCAGGCGGTGACCCACCGCCTCGTCCAGCGTCACCGGCCGCTTCATCTGGGAGGCGAGCCGCCCCGCCTCCTGGCCGAGCCGGGCGACGTCCTCCCAGGAGAGGCGCACCACGAGCGTGAGTTCCGCCTCTCCGTCCGGCAGCGCCTGCATCGCAGCGGTCACTCGGTCGTTCATGGCCCGTTCCTCACGTCGGCCCCACGGCCCCTTCCCCGCGCCGCAGGCAGTTGGGAAGGAATACGCGGGGCCGGACGGCGGTGTTCAGCGGGGCGCCGGATTCACCGGCGGTGGCAAGGGCACAAGTGGGACGTGGTCATCCCCGTTCATGACGTGAATCCGGCACGACGCACCCCGTGGGTCACCTACGCGCTGCTCGCCGCGAACTTCGTCGTCTTCGTGTTCTTCACGCCCGGTGTCGTCGGCTCGCTGACGGGCAGCGGGAGCAGTCTCGCGGAGCTGTGCGATCTCCAGGCGTTTCTGGACCGGTACGCGGCCGTGCCGCAAGAACTGATCCACCACCGGATGCCGCGCCTGGTGCCTACGGGCGACACGGGAGTGGGCCCGCAGGGGCCGGGATGCGTGGTGGGGCCGCCGGGCTACGAAAAGTCGCCCGAGCTGAGCGTGCTCACGGCGATGTTCCTGCACGGCGGCTGGCTGCACCTGCTGGGCAACATGCTCTTCCTGTGGATCTTCGGCAACACAATCGAGAATCGCATGGGCCATGTGCGATTCCTGCTGTTCTACGTGGCCTGCGGCTATGCGGCCGCATACGGATTTGCTCTCACGAACCCGAACGCCACCACTCCCCTGATCGGCGCCTCGAGAGCCGTCGCCGGCGTCCTCGGCGCCTACCTGGTGCTCTACCCGAGGGCACGGATCTGGATCCTCGCCCCCTTCCTGGTCTTCCTGCCGCTGCGGCTGCCGGCCTGGCTGGTACTGGGCTTCTGGTTCGTTTTGCAGGCGTTCTACTCCACCGGCGAGGCCGTCGCCGAGGCGGGCACCGTGGCGCACCTGGCCCACGTGGTCGGTTTCGTCGCGGGCATGCTGCTCGTCTGGCCCCTCAAGCCGGGCACTCCCCCACCACCCGAACCGGGCGGCATCCTCTTCGGACGGCAGGCGCGACGACCCTGATAGGGCCACGCGCCAGGGGCCAGGCAACGCAAGGGAAACCGGAACGGTTTCACATAAGCAACGTTTACACCCCGGGGCCGGCCGTCGATTGTTGAACGATTCAACCACCTGCATATTTCGCCAGATCTTTGAGCCTCTGGCAGGGCTCACGCTGACCCATTGCCGACTTTCCTGACACGCCATCAGGCAAGAAGCGCCCCTCTGGGGGCCTCCCGCTCCGAGCCCATCCTGTGCCGTTCGGATATTCGTCTCTGCTGGTCAAGCCACGTATCTGTATTCGCTGATCAGGCCGCCGAGAACACGGCTGCGGAGGAGTCGCGTGGTGCTCAGGTCGGTGACCGGTGCAGGCTGCCGTTCGGCGAGCGGTGGCAGTTGCCCTCGGGCCTGATGTGGGCGATGCCCGTTGTAGTGCCGGGCGTACTCGTCGAGCACTCGCCGGGCATGGGTCTCGTTCCAGATCAGCACATGGTCGAGGGCCTCGCGCCGCAGGGTCCCGATGACCCGTTCACCGTGCGCGTTCATCCGTGGGGATCGCGGCGCGGTCCTCAAGATCTCGATGGTCTCGGACTCGAAGACTGCGTCGAAGGAGTCGGCGTACTTGCCGTCCCGGTCCCGGACCAAGAAGCGCAGGGCCTCGAGGCGCACGCTCAGATCGACGGCGAGGTTGCGAGCCTGCTGCACCGTCCACTGCGCGGTTGGGTGAGCGGTGACGCCGGCGATGTGGAGCCGGCGAGTGCCGTGCTCGAGGAAGACCAGCGCGTAGACCCGGCGGAGACCCACCAGGTCGATGTGCAGGACATCGCAGGCGATGATGCCGTCGGCCTGCGCCGTGAGGGACTCTCGCCACGTGAGCCCGCCTCTGCGGGGCGCAGGGCCTGCGCCGACAGCGGTCAAGATCTCCCATACCGTGGAGGCGCCGACCTGATGCCCGAGCCGGGCGAGCTCGCCTTGGATCCTGCAGCAGCCCCGGCGAGGGCTCTCTGCGGCCGGCCGCAGCACCAGCTCCTTAATCGCCTGCGCGGTCCGTGGTCGGCCGGGCCTGCTCCGGCGCCTGCTGTAGTCCCACCTGCGCGCCACGAGCCTTCGGTGCCACGCGAGCAAAGTCCCCGGCGTCACCGGGAACACGTTCGCCCACCGCTGCCGGGGTATCAGCGAGGACAGCGCCGCGAACCACAAGCGGTCCACCGGTTCGTAGCGCACCGGACGCGCGAGCTGTCTGCGCAGCACCGCGTTCTCGGGCCGCAGGACAAGAAGCTCGGCGTTCTTGGCCGCCTCCCGACGCAGCAGCACTGCCGGGACCGACAGCAGCTTCCGTATCACCTGATACACCAGCGAGACAATCACCCGAGGCATGGTCCCAGCGAGCCCTCAAGCATCGCCAGACCCCCTGCGAGCTGCAGCGACGCGTTTCTGAACGGCACAAGCCCAGGACGATCGGAGAGTGCGAGCAGTCCGCGATGTCAGCTGTCCAACGCATCGATGAGCGCCTTGGTGACGTCCTCGGTGGAGGCGGTACCGCCGAGGTCGCGGGTGAGGATGCCGGCGCCCGTGGTCTTCTCGATCGCCTTGTGCAGGCGTGCCGCCTGCTCGGGCAGTCCGAAGTGCTCCAGCATGAGTGCGGCGCTGCCCACGGCGCCGATCGGGTTGGCCAGGCCCTGCCCGGCGATGTCGGGAGCGGAACCGTGGACGGGTTCGAACATGCTGGGGAAGCGGCGCTCGGGGTTGAGATTGGCACTGGCGGCCAGGCCGAGACTGCCGGCCAGGGCGCTGCCGAGGTCGGAAAGGATGTCGGCGTTGAGGTTGGAGGCGACGACGACCGACAGGTCCTCGGGGTGGAGGACGAACTTGGCTGCCATGGCGTCGACGAGGACGCTCTCGGTCTCGACGTCAGGGTAGTCGGCGGCAACGCGCTTGAAGACGTCGTCCCACAGGACCATGCCGTACTGCTGGGCGTTGCTCTTGGTGACCGAGGAAACCTTGCGGTGGGCCCGGGTGCGGGCCAGGTCGAAGGCGAAGCGCATGATGCGTTCGCAGCCCACCTCGGTGAACAGGGCCGACTGGATCGCCACTTCACCGCCGTGGCCACGGCCGGAGAGGTTGCGCCCGCCCAGGCCGGCGTATTCGCCCTCGCTGTTCTCGCGGACGACGACCCAGTCGAGCTCGGTGGTGTCGGCCTTGCGCAGCGGGCTGGTGATGCCGGGCAGGAAGTGCACGGGGCGGACGTTGGCCCACTGGTCGAAGTTCTGGCAGATCTTCAGGCGCAGGCCCCAGAGGCTGATGTGGTCGGGGACGGTGGGCCAGCCGACGGCGCCGAAGTAGATGGCATCGAAGTCCTTGAGCTGCTCCAGACCGTCGTCATCGATCATTTTGCCGGTGCGCTGGTAGTAATCGCAGCCCCAGGGGAATTCCTGCCAGTCGAAGAGGAAGGCTCCGTGGGAGTCGGCGGCCAGTGCGTCCAGCACGGCACGGCCGGCGCCGACGACCTCGGTGCCGACGCCGTCGGCGGGGATGGCGGCGATGCGGAAGGTTCGGGTCTCGATCACTGGGAGCCTCCGGCTGTGCTGGCGAACGCCCCTGGTCAACTGAGCAGGGGCGGAAGAGCGGTTCAGTGCCTTCGAGTCAACACGCCCATCTTCAGAAGCGTCCAAGACGTGCTTCCGATCCGTCTTATAGGAACCATCGATCGGTACTGCGGCCGGAAGCCTGTCACGCCGGAGTGCTTCTGGAGCGTTGTAGAGACAGAGCGCGAGTCAACTCCAGGAACGCCTGCGCACCTGGGGTCAGGTGGGAAGGCAGGCTGATCATCGCGACGTGCAGGTGCGCGGTGGGTTCGAGGGAGGCGACCACCAGCCCGCACCGGCGCGCCAAGCGGTTCCAGGAGGCCGGCAGAACGGCTATACCGACCCCGGCGAGCACCAACGGGAGGATGGAGGTGCGGTGGTCGACGACAGCCACGATCTCCGTGCCTCCGCTGCGGGCAGTGACCTCGTCGACGATGGTCCGCATCAGGCTTCCCGAGCGGGAGGCGATCATTTTCTGGCCGGCGAGGTCCTCCGGGCGGAGGACGGCTCCGTCTTCGAAGTCGCCGTCGGCTGCCGCCACGACGACGAACGGCTGTTCCTCCACGGCAAGGACGTCGATGCCGGGGGCGGTGATGGCTGTGGCGGCTCCAAGCAGTCCGAGCTCGCAGGCGCCGCTGCGGACCAGGTTGATGGTCTCCTCGGGGGTGAACGCGGCACGGGCGGCGATCGTGACGGACGGGTGCAGCTCGGTGAACCGGTGGATCAAGGTGGTCAGGGGTTCGATGCCCGGGGACGGCATGGCCGCCACTTCCACGGTGCCGCCGCCCAGCCCGGCCAGGGCCGAGGCCTTCTGCCGTACGGCGTCCAGGTCGCGCAGCACTCGGCGGCTGGGTTCGAGAAGTTCCGTGCCTGCGTCGCTCAAGACCACTCCGCGGCCCGTGCGGTGGAAAAGAGACACTCCCAGTTCGGCTTCCAGGTTGCTCATCGCCTGCGACAGCGACGGCTGCGCCACGTGGAGTGCGGCAGCGGCCTTGCTGAAACCACCGTGCTCCACGATGGCGAGGAAGTACCGCAGTTGCCGAGCGTCCATCCCGCCCCCTTCCAGCTCGCATAGGGCGACCTATAGAGGATGCGCCCTGAGACCACAGGCGTGCCCTGGCCGACCTACTCGACGAACAGCTCGGCGCCGGCGGCTACCTGCGGGCGGTCGCGGCCGACCGCGGGGCCGATGGTGTTGGTCAGCTCGCCCAGGCCCGGGGCCGAGACGACGACCTGGTCGCCGGTGGTGAGGTACTTGGGCGGGTCGAAGCCGATGCCGACGCCGACGGGGGTCCCGGTGGCGATGACGTCCCCGGGCTCCAGCGTGATGCCGGCCGAGAGGGTCTCGATGATGGTCGCCACGTCGAAGATCATCTGGGAGGTGCTGGCGTTCTGGCGCAGCTCGTCGTTGACGCGGGTCTGCAGTCGCAGATCGCGGATGTCGATCTCGTCGGCGGTCACGGCCCACGGCCCCATCGGGCAGAAGGTGTCCAGTGACTTGCCGATGAACCACTGCTTGTGGTCGCGCTGCAGGTCGCGGGCGGTGACGTCGTTGACGAGGGTGTAGCCCCACACGTAGTCCATCGCCTCGTTCCGGCTCACCTTCGAGGCGCGCCGACCGACGATGACGCCGATCTCGCCCTCGTAGTCCAGCGCGGAGGTGAGGTCGGTGTGCGGATCGACCACGTCGCCGGAGGCGATCACGGAAGCCGCCGGCTTGGTGAAGACGACCGGGTATTCCGGCACGTGCTGGCCGTCTGGGGAGCCGGTCGCGTCGAAGCCGCTCTTGGCGAACTCCGCCGCGTGCTCGAAATAGTTGCGCCCTACACAGAAGATGTTGCGCGCCGGCACCAGGGGGGCCAACAGCCGCCCGCCGACGGCCCGACTGCCGATCTCCAGGCGTCCCACGCCCCTGGGGCCTGCGTCGATGATCTGCCGCAGGTCGCTGACGGAAGCGCCGGTGTCGGCGAAGCGCACCTCGCGGCCCGTTCCGTGTTCGTCGACCGCGCATACCCGCACGCCGTCCTTGCCGTGAACCCTTGCGAAACGCACCACATCTCCTGAGTTGATATGAACCAATACTTAAGATCGGTTCGTACTGGTAAGCATAGGTTCGTTCTTTGGTCCGGAGTCGGCCGCGCCGCGGTCCGCGCCACCCTGCAGAACCCGGAGGCCCGCGGAATCGTGCTGCGCCACGTCGACCGCGGCACCTTCATCGCTCCGAACGAGACCGCCCGCCCCAAGACATCCGGCCACCAACCAAGTCCCGCCGAGATCATGGCCTCGCGCCTGGTACTGGAGCCGAACCTGACGCCGCTCGCGGTCGCCTCCGCCACCGGCGCTGACCTCGAGGAAATGGAGCGCTGCCTGCACGGCGGCGAACAGGCCTCCAGCTCCGAAGAGTTCGAGCGCTGGTACGCCGCCCTGCACCACAGCTTCGCCGTCGCCACGCACAACACGGTTCTGATCAGTACCAGTTCGATGCTCCTCGACACTCGCCACCAGCCCATATGCGGCAGGTTGAAGCGCCGCAGTTTCAGCACCGAGCGCCACCGCTGCCACTGCACCGAACACGAACAGATCGTCACCGCCGTCCGCGAACGAGACCCGCAAGCCGCCCGTGACACCATGCGGGAACATCTCCACCACGTACGCCGCGTCCTGCTCGGCAACCACTTCTGACACGGCAGCTGTGGTTCCGGTGTCTGCGCTGGGCAGCTGCCCGAGCGCCCCGGGACCGCGCCCGTGGTTCGGCCGCGTGATCACGTAGCGGGTCCGTCCAAGGCAGTCGCCTGACCGGACCCGCTCCGCGAGCCGTGAGGCAGTCCGACCCCGGTCGCGATGGTCTTCGCCTCTCGGAGGCCATCCTCGCCCCTCGGTTCGCTCGGCCGTCGTCCTGCTCCGGCACGGTGTCACCGAGCGCTCGGGGTCGCCCTCACCGCCCATGTTCCGGGCCAGCGGCGTGCGCCCGCGCAAGACGGCGTCCACGGCCCGCAGAAGACGGTCGTGGACCTTTGTCCAAGGTGATGCGTCGTTTTTTCCTGCACACACGTCACCCCGTCCGGTCACAGTTCCATGTAGACACTCTTGGTGTACAGGTAGGTGTCCATATGTGCAGCACTCCCCTTGGAGCCATACCCACTCAGCTTCGTTCCACCGAATCCGACCAGCGGATCGATGTAGCCGTAACAGTTCACCCACATCGTTCCTGTGTGCACGCCGTGGACCACCCGAAGAGCAGTGGACAGATTCTGTGACCACACCGCTCCCCCGAGACCGTAGTCGCTGTCATTGGCGATAGCGATGGCCTCGTCCACGTCATCGAACGGCAGAATCGACAGAACCGGGCCGAAGATCTCTTCGCGGGCGATGCGCATCTCATTGGTCACGCCACCGAAGACGCTCGGCTGCACGAAGTATCCGTTCTCGAGTTCACCCCCGATCCGTTGGCCGCCGTAGAGCAGTTCGGCCCCTTCGTCTCGGCCGACATCGATGTAGGACAGCACCTTGTCCAACTGGGGTTGGGAGATGACCGGGCCCAACGTAGCGGCGGCGTCCAGGCTATGCCCGACCCGCAAAGTCTCCATGAACGCCAGCAGCCGCTCGGTGAACTCATCGACGATGGGCCGCTGAACCAGCACCCGAGTGCCGGCGAAACAGATCTGACCGGAGTTGGCGAAAACCCCCATCGCGGCTCCCGGCACCGCCTTGTCCAGGTCCGCGTCCGAGCACACGATGTCCGCCGACTTGCCGCCCAGTTCCAGCTGCAGCTTCTTGATGTTCACGGTGGACGCCTGGATGATGCTGCGGCCGGTCTGAGTCGATCCGGTGAAAGCGATGCGGTCGACATCGGGGTGGGCCGCCAGCGCATGGCCGGCTTCCTTGCCCAGACCGGTGACGACATTGATGACCCCCGCCGGCACTCCGGCTTCGTGCAGGATCTCGGCCACCCGCAGCACCGACAGAGAGGCGTCCTCGGACGGCTTCAGCACGGCGGTGCACCCGCTGGCCAGAACAGCACCGATGATCCAGAACTGACTGTTGAGCGGACCGTTCCAGGGAATGATTCCGCCGATGACCCCGACCGGGGCTTTCAACGTCATCGTGGTGACGTTGCCGGGGATGCCGTTCATCAGCGTCTCACCGGTGATAGTGGTTGCCTGAGAGGCGAAGAACGACACCATCTTCATCAAGGCGGGCTTGGTGCTGCGCAACCTCGAGACTGGGGCGCCCATGTCCATGGCCTCGATCTGGATCAGTTCCTCGAACCTTTCGTCGAGGACCTGGGCGATGCGCGTCAGCAACGCCTGGCGCTCGTACGGAGTCCAGGTGCTCCACTGACCTTGAAACGCCTTGCGTGCGGCGAGGACCGCGCGATCGACGTCGGACTGATCGCCGGCAGCAAGCCGCGCCAAGACCTCACCGGTCGACGGATTGACGGTGGTCAAAGTCTGCCCGGACGCGGCCGGGACGCTCTGGCCGTCGATGAGGAGACGGTGCTCCTCCCGGGACAAAAAACTCTGGGCCTGCTCGCACAGAGCGAAGTTCTGCTGAGATGTGGTCACTGCTTCCCTCTCCTGACCTTCGACACTCCGTCAGTCGAAAACGAAGACGCCCTTGCCGATCTGGCGTCGATCGAACAGTTCGTAGGCCCGCTCCGCCTCGTCCAGCCGGAACTCGTTCGTGAACAGCGACTCCACGTCCAGGCCGCGCTCAGCCACGAACAGGGCGCACTCCTCCTGCAGGTTCTTGCTGAAGGTGAGCGAGCCCACGACGGTCTTCTGCAGCTGGATGAGTTCCTCGCTGTCCAACTCGATCGTGCCGAAGACTCCGACCATGCATGCGGTTCCCCAGCGCCGGAGTGCCTGGACCGCTTGACGACGCACGGTGGCGTTGGCGCTGCATTCGATGGACTTGTCTGCGCCTTCGCCGTTGCGTGTCAGTTCGCGCACGGCGGTCACGGGGTCCTGCTCTCGTGCGTTGACGACATGGTCGGCGCCGAACTGTTCGGCCATCTCCAGCCGCGAGGGCTCGACGTCGATGGCGATGACCCGAGCACCGAAGGCCTTGGCCAGCATGGTGCAGCTCAGGCCCACGGGCCCCTGTCCGAAGACCGCCACGGTCTCGTCGGCGGACAGGCCGACCCTCTTGATCGCTCCGAAGGCCGTTCCGGTGCCGCAGGAGATGGCCGCGCCGGTCTTGAAGGAGAGTGAGTCGGGCAGGCGGATGAGCGTGTGTGCGGGGACCTTCAGGAAGTCCGCGTGTCCACCGTCGCCGTCCAGCCCGCCGTACACCGTGCGCGCGTTCGGGCAGTACTGCGTCCAGCCCGAACGGCAGTACCGGCAGGTGCGGCACCCGTCGTAGTGGTGGACCATGACCCGGTCTCCGACCTTGGCCTCGCTGGGGCGCACGGCGTCCCCGACGAGCTCGACGACTCCACACGGCTCGTGCCCTTCGATCACCAGCTGAGATCCGGTGCGCAGTGGGCCGTGGAGGTGGTTGAGGTCGCTCCCGCACATGCCGGAGGCCTTCATGCGGACGACCACTTCGTCCGGCCCGGGCACCGGGTCGGGGTACTCACGGATCTCGAGCTTGCCCTCACCCAGGAAAACAACAGCTTTCATGTCAACGATCCTCGATAGGCAGGAGGTGGACGGCGTCGACGACGCCGCGTGTGTGATGGCCGGCAGCAGGTTTGTTGCGCCGAAGCGCCCCTCCGAGAGGGCAGGCGCTCCGGCGGCTCGCGGCACCCGCTGCCGACGACAGCACCCGTGGGACCCGCGCGGCCCGGCCAGCCGGGCCGGCAAGGCCGGCCCGGCTGGCCACGGGCATGGTCGACGGACGGGTTCGGCCGTGCGAGCCAGGCCGCCGAGCCGCGCGAGATGAGCCCGAGAGCGATGGACCGGAAGACGAATCCGAGTCTCGCTGTGTGTCATGCGTGGCTCTGGGTCCTTTCGGGCACATCATCGGTGTCACCGTTCGAGACGATCTGCTCCAACGTCTCACGAGACGTGTCCACACCGGCGACGGCGTAGAACAGGGTCACGGCGACGTACATGCCCGCGAGGGTCAGGATCACCCCGAGGAGGCCATAGCTGGAGAACAGCCACAGGACGATGAAGGGGGAAAAGATCAAACCGATGCGACCGACGGTCTGAGCAAAGCCGCCGCCACGGAAGCGGAAGGCGGTGGGGAAGAACTCCGGGACGGTTCCCAGACCCAGGGTCAGGAACGACGAGACCGTGGCGACCAGAATGAAGCCGACGGCGATGACCAGCGCAGGCTCTCTCATGAACGGGTAGATGCTGCCGAAGAGCGCCGAGAGCGTCCCGAACATCACGAGGCTGTTGCGCCGTCCGAGGCGGTCGACGACGAACATGCACAGCAGCGGTCCCGCGACAAAGCCGGACATGATGGCCGCGTTGAACCCCAGGGACTTCGACACGGTCATCCCCTGCTCCACGAAGAACGTGGGCATCCAGCCGGTGACGAGGTAGGAACCGAATAGGGAGGTGACGGTCAAGACCAGAGCCATCAACGTCCGTCGAATGACAGGGCGCGAGAACAGCACCGTGATCGGCACCCACTCGGCCTTCTCGTCCGCTGCGCCGGCCGCCTGGTGCGCGACCGGAGTCGGGCTGACCTGCTGGCTCGAGACGCCGGACTCCCTTTCCATCCGCTGGATGACGGCCTCGGCTTCCTCGTACCGCCCGCGCGACTCCAGCCAACGCGGGGACTCCGGCATACCCCGGCGCAGCCACCAGACGATCAGCGCGCTCACGCCCCCGATGACGAACATCGCGCGCCAGGAAAACGCGGGAATGACCACCCAGCCGAGGAGCGAGGAGAGCGAGACACCGAGCCCGCCGAAGAGTCCGAGCAGACCCAGGTACCGGCCGCGGCGGCCGCGCGGAATGAACTCGGTGATCATGCCGTAACAGATGACGTACTCGGCCCCCATCGCGACGCCCATCACGCCTCGCAGAGCGATGAGCACCTCCATCGAGGGTGCCATCGCGCAACACAGAGCGAGGACCCCGACGATCGCCAGGTTGAGCTGGAAGGCGAAGCTGCGCCCGAACCGATCGCTGAGCCAGCCGGCGAAGGACGCTCCGATCGCGAGGCCGGCGAACGTGACCGACAGGAAGAGCGAGTTCAGCTCGAGCGTCGAGAAGCCGGCGGGCAGCATCGATGCCAGCACCGAGGCTGAGAGCGTGTTGTCGAACGAGTCGCAGAACATGCCGAGGCTGACCAGCAGCGCGAAGCGCCGGTGAAACTTGCCGACCGGCATATTGTCGAGCCGCTGGCCCGCATTGATGTGCTTGTTCATCGACCGATACCTCTCGCTCGTGCCGGGCCCGAGGCGTGGCAGGAAGTGGTGGGGTCCAGAGGGCTAGCGGAAAGCAGGGCCCATTCCGGGATGGCTCTCGTGACACGAGCACGGCCGGCCGCGCCGGGAACACGCCTTTCGCAAGAATTCGATCGCCATTGTCCGATCATGCGTCTGACTACCTTTGACTTGGTGTTCGATGCGCAACGGCGCGAACACGATGATGTGCTGGCGAACCGCTCCTTCACGGGGGTGAACCGTGTCGATCAAGATGAACGGCCGGCTCCGCCTTGACGCGTTGGCGCGATGTGTCGGCGGCCCGGCAGCGACGGTGCACAGCTCCTCGCGGCGGTACTTGACGATATCCAGCATTGTGAGACTTGGTCAATAGATGATCGCCGGCATGAAAGCTGTTGTTTCCCTGGATGAGGGCAAGCTCAAGAGCCGTGAGTGCCCCGACCCGGAGCCCGGGTCGGGGCACTCACGGTGCACGGCGAGCTGGACGGCGACGGTGGACACGCGGACTTCCTGAAGGTCCCCGCACACACGCTCATCCGCCTGCCCGACTCACTCTCCTTCAAGACCGGCGCGGCCATCTCGTGCGGCACCGGGACGGCCTTCGGAGCGAGCCCTCGCGGCTGGAGACGGCCGGACAGTTCGGCGCCGACCACGTCGTCAACGCACGAGAGCAGGACCCCGTGACCGCCGTGCGCGAACTGACACGTATCGCCTTGGGCTTCCTGAAAGTTCGCGGCTGTCTTGCGCGGGCGCGCGTCGCCAACCCGGAGACCTCGGCAGTGAGACCGTCACCGAGCGCTCGGTGACGCCGTGCGGAGCGGGTCCGATCAGGCGACTGCCCTGGACGGACCCACTCCATGGTCATGCGGTCGGACCACGGGAGCGGTACCGGGGCACCTCGGGCCGACGCACGGGCGATGTCACCTACTGGTGTCGTGATACTGACCCGCGGCACGGGCCCGCTGGATGGCCAGTTCGATCACCAGGTCGAGGTTGGGGGTCGGGACCTGCATCTGTTCCGCCAGGTCGAGGGGGACACGGAACATGGCGTCGATCTCCATGGGCCGGCCGGCCTGCAGGTCCTGCGCGATGCTCTGGAGATGGCTGGACTTCGCCAGCTTGCTCAGGCCCTCGTAGGGATCGCCAGGATCGCAGCCCAGGGCACGAGCAATGGCGGCGCCCTCGGCCGCCATCGCCTTGGCGGTGCCGGCAATGGCGGGCTTGTCGAGGACGTCCTTCATGGGGGAGGTGCTGAGGACGGCCAGTGAGCCCCCGATCAGGTTCATCAGCAGTTTGGCCCAGATCGCGTCACGGATCTTCGGCGTGACGGTGACCTCCAGGCCGCTTGGGTTCAGGAGCGACGCCAGTGTGTCGAGTCTTTCGTCAGGCCGGCCATCGGGGCGTCCGATGATCAGGCGGTTGCGTGGGTTCTCGGCACGAATCACCCCCGGCGCGATCACGCTGCAGGCGGTGTAGGCCACGGCGCCCACGGCGCGCTCCGGACCGATGTGGTCCCACAGCGCCCGCTCGGGATCCAGCCGTCGAAGGTGGGTGCCGTCCAGGGCTCCGCCGTGGGAGTGGAAGTACCACCAGGGAATGCCGTTCATGATGAACAGCGCCAAGCCGTCCTTGTGGAGCAGGGAACCAACGTGCTCGGCGACGGTCGGCAGGGCCGGGGCCTTGACCGCGACGATGACGATGTCCTGTGGCTCCAGATCGCCGGGTCGGTCGGTGGCGACCGGGTGGGAGACCAGCTCTCCCTCACGGGTTTCCACCCGCAGCCCGTGCTGTTGGATCGCGGCCAGATGCTCACCGCGTGCGACCAGCGAGACCTCGGCTTGACTTGCAGCGAGGCGTCCGGCGATGTGTCCGCCCACGGCCCCTGCGCCGTACACGCAGATTTTCATGTGCGCTTCCTGTTCCGTGACATGTCGATCAGTTGAACTGCTGACGCTTTTGTCCTGCGGCGGCGCTGAGGAATGAGACGTCGTTGCCGGTGGAGACGTAGCCGGCACCGAGTTCCAGATATTGCCGGATGAGATCCGGCCGCCCACCCAGTCCGCCGATGCCCACGACCTTTCCGTGCGCTCGGCAGGCGTCGATGACGTGAAGAAACGCCTCGTGCACCTGGGGGTGGTCCATTTGCCCCGCGATGCCCAGATCGCCGCTGAGGTCGTTTGCCCCCACGAGGAGGATGTCCACGCCGTCCACTGCGGCGATGGCGTCCGCCGCGTTCAGACCATCCTGGGATTCGATCATCGCCACCACCATGGAGGCCTGGTCGAGCTCACGGGCGGTCTGATCGGCGGGGAGGGCCCGGTAGTGCAGTTGGGGTGGTGCACCCGCCAGGGAGCGCTCACCCAAGGGCGCATGCTTGACGGCACGGACCACGGTGCGCGCCTCGTCGGCGGACTGCACGTCGGGCACGATGATTCCCATGGCGCCGGCGTCCATGACTCTGGCGATGAAGGACGGGTCCAGGCCGGGGACGCGGACCAGGGGGGTGACGCCCAGGTGATTGCAGGCCATGCAGATTTGCCCCGCGGCTTCCAGGGGGAAGCTGCTGTGCTCCATGTCGATGTAGACGGAGTCGAAACCTGCCGTGTAGGCGATGGAGGCGATGTCGACGGTCCGCACCAGGCGGATGGTCATCGAGAACACCGGCTCGCCCCTGGACAGCTTTTCCTTGGCGGGATTGCGCAGCAGGGGGGTGGTTTCGTTGTTCATGTTCGGAAGGCTCCTGACCGACTCGGGGTGTCTCAGCCGAAGAGAGGCGGCAACGTCTGCGCCTCGTCCTCGAACCCGTACACGGATTTGATTTCGAGGTATTCTTCGAGCCCGAACCTGCCCATCGAGCGGCCGATGCCGGACTCCTTGTAGCCGCCCATGGGGGTGTACGAATCCGTGGCCGCGCCGTTGTAGCTGATTCGTCCGGCACGCAGCCCGTTCACCACGCGCTGGGCCTTCGCCCGGTCGCCACCGAAGACATAGCCTCCGAGCCCGTAGGGCGAGTCGTTGGCGATGCGCAGGGCGTCGTCCTCGTCGCGGTAGGGCAGGACGGCCAGGACGGGACCGAAGACCTCCTCCCGGGCGATCGTCATGTCCTGGGTGACTCCGGTGAACACCGTGGGCTGCACGAAGTAGCCCCGGTCGAGCCCCTCAGGGCGCTCGAGGCCACCGGTGACGAGGTGGGCGCCCTCGTCGAGAGCGCTCTGGATGTGTTCTCTGACCGACTTGTACTGAGCGGCGCTGACGACCGGGCCCATGGTCGTCGAGCTCTCCAGCGGATCACCCAGGCGGTAGCGGCGTGCCTCGTCGACGAGGAAGGGCACCACCTGCTCGACCTGACTCTCGTGCACCAGCATCCGGCTGGGGGCATGGCAGGACTGACCGGCATTGAAGAAGCAGCGTTGAATGTTCCAGCGCGCGGCTCGTTCGAGGTCGGCGTCGGGCAGCACGATGTTGGCCGACTTGCCACCCAGTTCGAGGCTGACCCGCTTCACGGTGCTCGCCGCGGCGGCGGCTCCGACCAGCTTGCCGGCGGCGGTGGACCCGGTGAAGGAGATCAGGTCCACGCCCGGGTGGTGGGACAGTGCATCGCCCACCTCGCGGCCGGTGCCGCTCACCAGGTTGAACACGCCCGGCGGCATCTCGGCCTCGTGCAGTACCTGGGCCAGGAGCACGCCGCTCGCGGCGGAGTCGACACTGGGCTTGACGACCACCGTGCACCCGGCGGCCAGAGCGTAGATGACCTTGATCACGCCAGTCTGGATCGGCCAGTTCCACGGCGAGATCAGCGCGCAGACGCCGATCGGCTCGCGGCGGACGATGGCGCCGCCCACCCGCGATTCGAAGGGGTACTCCCGCACGATGTCGCGGGCCACCCTCATGTGTTCGACCGGCCCCGTGACCTGGGCGCGGTTGGCGACGGGAATGCCGACCTCGCGCGCGATCAACTCGGAGAACTCGTCGATGTACGACTCGTAGACGTCGATGACTCGGTCGATCAGCGCGATCCGGTCGTCCACCGAGGTGGTGGAGAAGCTCTCGAACGCGCGTCGGGCCGCGGCGACCGCGCGGTCCGCGTCGGCGGCATTGCCCAGGGCAACCCGGGCGAAGACCTCCTCGCGGGTGGGGTCGACGAGCTCCAGTTCGCGGGGCTCCGTCGGTTCGGTCCAGCGACCGTCGATGTAGAGGTGCGGGTACTGCCTCATGAACGAGGTCTCCTCAGCGTGTGGCTTGTCGAGTGGGTCAGCTGCTGTGGGTGTAGCCGCCGTCACAGGCGATCGTCTGGCCGGTGATGAACGCGGACGCCGGTGTGGCCAGGAAGAACATGACGCCGACCAGGTCGGTGGGGGCCATGTTCCGCGGGATGCACTGCTGGGACGCCGCGCGCGCACGAGCCTCGGCGGGCTGGTTGCGCTCGACCTCCGTGGTGACCATCCCCGGCCGCACGCAGTTGACGGTGATCCCGTAGCTGCCCAGCTCGCGCGCCAGGGAGTTGGTCATGCCGATCACTGCCGACTTGGAGGTGACGTAGTGGAGGTAGTTGCCGACGCCGCGGGTCACCGAGTCGGAGGAGATGTTGATGATGCGACCGAAGCCCGCCGCGCGCATGTGGGAGGCCACCGCCCTGACGCACAGGTAGCTGCCGGTGACGTTGACCTTCAGCACCTGCTCCCACTGCTCCAAGGGGATCTCGTCGAACGGCCCCTTCTCTATGGTCGCGAAGATCGACGCGTTGTTGATCAGCACATCGACCCGGCCCCACTTTTCGATGACGGTGTCAACCATCGCCACGACGGACGCCTCGTCGGCTACGTTCACCTGCACGGCCAGGCCGACCCCCCCGGCGTCGTGGATCTCTTTGGCGACCGTGTTCGCCTTGTCGATGTTGAGGTCGGCCACCACGGCAACGGCTCCGGCGGCGGCGAACTGGCGCGCCAACTCTCGGCCGATGCCCTGGGCGGCACCGGTGACGATGACCACCCGCTCCTCGACGCTGAAGTCCCGCGCCGACGCCGGCACGCCGGAGTCATGTGGGGTGTGAGTCAGGGGTGTCGTCATAGTCGATCCTCGTGGCGTCGCGCTTCGTGGTGGGTGTGCAGGCAGTAGTGGGCGGGGGCGCTGTCTTGGCCGCATGCACTCACGCCTCACCTGGGCCACCTTCAGACAGCCATGGAGAGCATTTCCCACAATATGGGATCTGTCCAGCCATTTGAGCGCCATCCAAGATGCGGCAGGAGATTGCACCCCCGCCTGCCATTGAACAGTATCCCGCAATATGGGATATGGTCAACGACAGCGGCCGCCTCTGGGCCGGTGCAGGACGACAGCGGGCAGGCCGGACACCGCAGCCCGTCGACTCGTGCTGCGGGATGACAGCGATTGCGTGAAGGAGCAGAGATGCGCGTAGGCAAGGCATCGGACACCGACGTCGAACAAGTCGGAACCATGCGTGAGGGAAAGCTCGACCAGAAGCACCTGCTGTTCGGTGAAGACGGCTCGCCCAACAACTACGACCTGAACGTGGGCCTCACGGGCAGTGGTGGCTGGCGGACCCCTCGCCATCGGCACAACTTCGACCAGATCCGCTACGTCATCAAGGGCAGGCTGCCCTACACCGAGAACGACTTCCTGGAGGAAGGGTGGGTGGGGTACTTCCCCGAGAGCGTCCACTACGGCCCCCAGGAGCGCGCCGAGGGCCTTCGGACCATGGTCCTGCAGTGCGGCGGCGCGAGCGGCGCCGGCTACCTGAGTGTCGCGCAGCGTGAGGCGACGAACGCCGAACTGGCCAAGACCGGTGAGTTCAAGAAGGGCCTGTACCACTACACGGACGCCAACGGCGTTCCCCAGACCGTGGACGGCTCGCAGGCGATCTTCGAGCATGCCATGGGAGGCAAGCTCGAGTTCGCGACTCCGCGGTACACCGATGTCATCGCGATGGACCCGGAAGCCTATGACTGGATACAGCAGGGCGACACGGGCGTCTGGGAGAAGTGGCTGGGAAGCTTCACGGAACGCGACCTGCGGATCGGGCTCCTGCGCCTGGACCCCGGCGCGGTGTACCAGGCGGGCCAGTTCCCCTCCATCGAGATCCTGTTCCAGATCAAGGGCAGGGTGTCGGCGGGCGGCGAGGAGTACGGCCCCGAGACCGGGTACGAATTCCTGGCCAATGAGGGACCGGTGCCTGTCGAGGCCGTCGAGCCGACCGAGTTCTTCCGCGCGGTGCTGCACACGTTCTGACTCACCACGGGGCAACACGCAGCCACGGCCCCGCGTTGCCCCGTGGGCGTCGCCCACATGGCCAGTACCGCGATGCGCACACTGCGGTACTGGCCATGTGCCGAAACCACATGATCGAGCGCCACCTCGGCTGACGTTCCCCCTCAACTACTCGTGACAGAGCAGGAATTCGCCATGCCTCCACCCCTCCGTGCCCAGACGCGGCCCGTCCCCGAGACCGCAGTGCTGGAAGGGCTGCCTCCAGTCCGCGAGGTGAGCGCCGCGGAAGTGGCCGCCCGCATATCCGGCGGCCCCCGTCTCGTCGTCCTCGACGACGATCCGACCGGCACCCAGACGGTCGCCGACGTGCCGGTCCTGACTTCCTGGACGGTGGACGACCTGCGCTGGGCGCTGCGCCAGGACAGCGCCGTCTTCTTCGTCCTCACCAACACCCGCAGCCTGTCCCCTGAGGACGCCGCCGCCCGCAACCGCGAGGTGGTCCGCGCCCTGCATGCGGCGTCGGCGGTCGAGGGCACCGGTTACGTCCTGGCCAGCCGTGGGGACTCGACGCTGCGCGGCCACTTCCCGCTGGAGACCGATGTCCTCGCCGAAGAGCTGACCGAGCTGGACGTCGGAGCTCCGGACGGAGTGGTACTGGCCCCCGCCTACATCGAGGCGGGTCGGCTGACCGTCGGCTCCCGCCACTGGATGCGGACGGCCGACGGGCTGCTCCCGGTCGGCGAGAGCGAGTTCGCCCGCGACGCCACCTTCGGCTACCGCAGCTCGTCGCTGCCCGAGTGGGTCGAGGAGAAGACGGGCGGACGCGTGCCCGCGGACGAGGTCCTGCGCGTCACCCTCGACGACCTGCGATGCGGGGGCCCGGCGCACACGGCGCGGCTGCTGTCCTCGCTGCGCGGCGGACGCACGGCCGTGGTCGACGCGGTGTGCGACGACGATCTGCGGGTGCTCGCCCTGGCCCTCGCGGAGGCGGAGGAGAACGGCACGCGGCTGCTGTACCGGGTCGGGCCGTCCTTCGTCAGGGCCCGCGCCGGACAGGCGGCGCGGGCACCGCTCACCCCGGCGGAACTGCGCCCGCTGCGCGGGGACGCACCGCACGGTCTCATCGTCGTGGGCTCTCATGTCGCGCTGACAACACAGCAGTTGGATCGGCTGCGGGAGCAAGGCGGGATCGCCGAGTACGAGCTGGACGTGGCCCTCCTGCTCGACGAGGAGCGGCGTGACCCCCACATCGCCGAGGTCGCGACCGCGGCCGCCGGCGCGCTGGACTCGGCCGACGCCGTGATCCGCACCTCTCGCGTGCTGGTGACGGGTGCCGACGCGGACGACAGTCTGGCGATCTCCCGCCGGGTCTCCGCCGCGCTCGTGGAGGCCGTGCGCCAAGTCAACGCCACCCGACGGCCCGCTTTCGTCGTTGCAAAGGGCGGTATCACCTCCAGCGACACCGCCACCCATGGCCTGGAGATCCGCCGTGCCTGGGCCCGGGGCACGCTGCTCCCCGGCATCGTCTCGCTCTGGGAGCCCGCGGCCGGCCCCGCCGCCGGCATCCCCTACATCGTCTTCGCCGGGAACGTCGGGGACCCCGACGCGCTCGCCGACGCCCTCGACCTCCTGAGGAGCGCCTGATGCTGCTGCACGGAACCGACGCCCTGAAGGAGGCCGCGGCCGCCGGTCACGCCCTGCCCGGGTTCGTCGCCTACAACCTGGAGACGGTCCAGGGCATCACGGCCGCCGCCGAGGCCGCCGGACGGCCGGTCCTCATCCAGGCGGGCTCCAGCCCCTTCAAGCACGCCGGGCGCGACGCCCTGATGCGGCTGGCGCTGGACGCGGCCGGACACTCCGCCGCCCGCCTCGGTGTGCACCTCGATCACAGCCGGGACCTGGACGAGATCATCGCCTGCCTGGAGGCGGGATACACCTCCGTCATGGTCGACGGCTCCCATCTGCCGTTCGCCGAGAACATCGCATTGACGAAGGAGGCGGTCCGGCGGGCTCGTGACCACGGTGCCTGGGTGGAGGCCGAGCTCGGTGCCCTGCCGGGCGACGAGGACGTCTCCACCAACGCCGTCGCGCAGGCCGCGGCGATGACCGATCCGCAGCAAGCGGCCGAATTCGTGGCCGCGACGGGCGTGGACGCACTCGCCGTCGCCGTCGGCAACGTCCACGGCTTCACCAAGGACCCGGTCCGCCTGGACCTGGAGCGGCTGGCCGCGATCCACGAGGCCGTACCGGTCCCGCTCGTCCTGCACGGCGCCAGCGGTCTGCCCGTCGAGGAGCTGCACGGCGCCCTCGCCCGAGGCGTCGCCAAGGTCAACGTCAACGCCGAACTGCGCCGCGCCTATCTGGAGGCCGTCCGCGTGACCCTCCCGTCCACGTTGCCCGGCTCCGACGTCGTCTCCCTGTGGGCGGCAGGCCGCGACGCGGTCCGGGACGCCGCCCTGGAGGTCATCGGCCGCCTGAGCCCCCGCGCCGAGGGGGACGCGTGCCCTTGACTCAGCCCCGCTGAGGGCGAAACGAAACCCCAGGTCACCACCACACTCTGAGATCTCCATCAAACCCGGGGCGGTTCGCACCGCTCTGTCCCACGCTCTCGTGCCCTTCTCGGCACGCGGGCCGATGCCGCACCCTGTAGGAGCCACAATGTCCACCACTCCCTCGATCGCCGTGCTGCACACCAGCCTGGTGTTCGTCAACGTCGAGCCGGTCATCAACGACTACCTCGCGGAACTCGCGCCGGATGCCAAGGTTCTGCACTTCGTCGACAGCGACGTGCTCGCAACCGTGATGCGCGACGGTGAGATCTCTTCTGCCAGCACGCAGCGCATGGTGCACCTGGCCCAGGCCGCGGAGTCCGCGGGGGCCGACGTCATCTTCTCCGCCTGCTCCTCGCTCGGTCCGGCCATCGACGTGGCCCGACGCCTGGTCTCCGTCCCGATCGTCAAGATTGACGACGCGATGACCGCGTCAGCGGTCGAGACCGCGGACGCCATCGGCGTCCTGGCGACGGTCCCCACGACGCTGCCGCCGACCCGTTCCCTAGTCGAGGAGAAGGCACGGGCGGCCGGTCGCGACATCACCGTCCAGGAGCGGCTCTGCGAGGGCGCCTTCTCGGTGCTGATGTCCGGTGACCGCGACCGCCACGACGCGATGGTGCTGGACGGGGCACGGGTGCTGGCTGCGGAGGTCGACGCGATCGTGCTGGCCCAAGCATCCATGGCACGGCTGGCCCCCGCGATCGCCGAAGCCGTCGGCAAGCCCGTGCTCTCCAGCCCGCGCAGCGGAGCGGAGAACGCTGTGCGTGTGCTGCACGAGCAGACGGCTTGAGCCTGTCCATGCCACAGAGAGGGCCTTCCAGCTTGCCCTCTCTGTGGCATGGTCCCGCCCTGGAAGGCGGTGGACCGGATGCCCTCGTGTCGGTCTGCTTGCCGAAGGCGAAGGCGAAGGCGTGGGTGCGGCCGTTCATCTCCGGTGCCTTGATGCGGCCCCGTGTTGCGCTCACCGGCTACTGCCTGTCTTTCCGAGAAAGAGCTCATGCCCGTGACCGATTCCGCCAGCCGTCCGATGTTGCACGACCCCGAACTGCCGCAACAAGGCAACTTCATCGACGGCGTACGAGTGGACGCCGATGACGGTGCCGTCATGGAGACGCGCGATCCGGCGACGGCGTTGCTCCGGGAACTCGCGGAGGCCGGAGTTCCGGTGGACGCATCGCCGCGGCGGCGTTCCGAGTATTCCTACGACGCCTCCAACTACCGTGTCGAACCGCTCGCGGTCGCGTTCCCGCGCACCGTCGACGACGTCGTGGCAGCCGTCGCGGCGTGCCGGGCGAGCGGCACCGCGGTCATCGCCCGAGGGGGTGGAACGTCCATGGCCGGCAACGCCGTCGGCCCTGGGCTAGTCCTGGACTTCTCGCGGCACATGAACCGTGTCCTCGTCATCGACGAGGAGGCCTGGACGGTCGATGTCGAACCCGGCGTCGTCCTCGCGACGCTGTCCCGCGAGGTGGAACGCGCCACCGGCGGTCGCCGCACGTTCGCCCCCGACCCTTCGTCCAAGAACCGCGCCACGGTCGGTGGAGCGATCGGCAACGACGCATGCGGCAACCACTCCGTCCGCCACGGCCGCACCTCCGACCACGTGGCGGAGATCGACCTCGTAACATCCGATGGCGCGCGGCTGACGGCGACCGAGACAGGTCTGCGGGCCACCGATCCCGCCGACTCGTTCTCCGTCACCCGAGCAGAGGCCCTCACGGCGTCGCTGGCCCGGCTCGCACAGGAGAACCTGAGCACCTTCCGCCTCGAGCTCGGCCGCATCCCCCGGCAGGTCTCCGGCTATCACCTCGAGAATCTCCTGCCGGAGAAGAAGTTCAACATCGCGCGCGCCGTCGTCGGCTCCGAAGGGACGTGGGCCATAGTCGTAGGCGCTCGCATGAAGCTCGTGCCGAAGCCGGCGAGCGCGCTGCTCGTCTGCCTCGGCTACGCGGACGTCGTCGACGCCGCCCGTGACATCCCGACCATCCTCGAGTTCTCGCCGGCCGCCGTCGAGGGCACCGACGAGGCCATCGTCGCCACCATGCGGCACCGCCGGGGCTCCGATTCCGTCCTGGGCCTGCCCGAGGGGCGGGCGTGGCTCTTCGTGGACCTCGACGGCGACGACCCGGCGTCGGTGCGCGCTCAGGCGGACCGGTTGCTCGCACGGCTGGCGGAGAACGGGCGGCTGGTGCAAGGCCGTGCGGCCGCGGACCCGGCGGAGCGTGCTTCGCTCTGGCGGGTCCGGGAAGACGGGGCGGGACTGTCCTCCCGTCTGGCGTCGGGGGGTGAGTCGTGGCCGGGCTGGGAGGACTCGGCGGTCGCGCCCGAGCGGCTCGCCGACTACCTTGCGGACCTCCGCGAACTCCTAGCCGAGCACGGGCTTGCCGGGGTCATGTACGGGCACTTCGGAGCCGGCTGCATGCACATCCGCATCACCTACGATCTGCGGAGCGAGGAGGGCCGCGAGGTCTTCCGCACGTTCACTCGCCGGGCCGCGGAACTCGTGGTCCGGCACGGCGGATCGCTGTCCGGCGAGCACGGCGACGGCCGTGCGCGGTCCGAGCTGCTGCCCCTCATGTACTCGCCCGAGGTGATGGCCGCGTTCTCCGAGTGCCGCCGTCTGTGGGACCCCGTGGGCATCCTGAATCCGGGCTCCATGACGGATCCCGACCCCATGGACGCCCACCTCGCCCTCGCAGGGGTGCCGGAGCGCGAATGGCGCACGAGCTTCGACCTGCGCCCGGCAGCATCCGCCGGGACGGATCCGTGGGTCCACGCCGTCCAGGGCTGCATCGGCGTGGGCCGATGTCGCGCGGACAGCGGCGGGGTGATGTGCCCGAGCTACCGCGCCACGCGGGACGAGAAGGACTCGACGCGAGGCCGCGCCCGCGTCCTGCAGGACATGGTCCGTGGCGCGCGCACGGTCGAGGAGGGCTGGCGGTCCGAGGAGGTCCGGGAGGTGCTGGACCTGTGCCTGGCGTGCAAGGCCTGCTCGACCGACTGCCCGACCGGGGTGGACATGGCCACGTACAAGTCGGAGTTCTTCGACCATTACTACCGTGGCCGCCTCCGGCCGCTCTCGCACTTCTCGCTCGGCTGGCTCCCGCGGTGGCTCAAGCTGACAGGCCGCCTCTCCGGTGTCGTCAACGCGGTCCTCGCGACCCCGTTGGGCAAGGTCGCGGCGGCGGCGGGCGGGGTCACCACGAAGCGCGCGCTTCCGCGGTTCGCCGGCGCCCGGGAGTGGCGGCGCGAGATCACCGACGCCGGCGCCCGGACTGCGGGTGGAGCCGGTGGCGAGGACTCGGTGGTTCTGTTCGTGGACACGTTCACGCGCGGCTTCCGGCCCGAGGTCGCCGGCGCGGCGGCTCGCGTCCTCGCGGACGCCGGCAACACCGTCGAATGCTCTGCCGACGCCTGCTGCGGCCTGACGTGGATCTCCACGGGCCAGCTCGGTACCGCGAAGCGGCTGCTTTCCCAGGCCGCGAAAGTGCTCGACGATGGCACCGACCGGCCGATCGTCGTCGTCGAGCCGAGCTGCGCGGCCACGCTCCGGAAGGATCTGCCCGAGCTGGTCCACACGGAGCAGGCCAAGCGCGTCGCGGCGCGCGTGCGCAGCTTCGCCGCGCACGTCGCCGATCGGTTGTCCGCAGGTTGGGAGCCGTCCCCGGCGGGGCCGGTGCCGGAGCAGGCCGTGCTCCAGACGCACTGCCACGAGTACTCGGTCTTCGGGGCCGCGGCCCAGCGGACGGTGCTCGAGGCGGCCGGCGTCCGCAACGTCGTCGACGCGGACGGCTGCTGCGGTGTGGCCGGGAACTTCGGCTTCGAAGCCAACCACTATGACGTGAGCATGCAGGTCGCAGAGAACGCGCTTGCTCCCGCGCTCAGGGCCACCGACCACGACGCTGCCGTGCTGACCGACGGCTTTTCGTGCGCCAGGCAGGTGGACCAGCTCGATCCCTCAAGACCCGGCCTGCACCTGGCCCAAGTCCTCGACCCGGACGGGACCACGGCCGTCGGCCCGACTACCACCACCAGAGACCGCCGCACCAAGGGAACAGAAAGACCCTCATGAGCACCAATGCCAGCGACCTCCGCATCGCACAGCGAGCACACGACGCCATCGCCAAAGTCAGCACAGGCGTCTTCATCGACGGACAGTGGGGCGAAGCCGCGTCCGGTGCCCGCTTCGACGTCGTCAATCCGGCGACCGAGGAAGTCATCGCGACCGTGGCCGACGGCGGCCCCGAGGACGCGCTGCGCGCCATCGAAACCGCAGGCCGCGTGCAGAAGGACTGGGCCAGGACAGCTCCCCGCGAGCGCAGCGAGATTCTGCGCCGTGCCTACGACCTCATCATGGCGCGACAGGACGAACTCGCCCTCATCATGACCACCGAAATGGGCAAGCCGCTCGCCGAGGCCAAAGGCGAGGTCGCGTACGCCGCCGAATTCTTCCGCTGGTTCTCCGAAGAAGCCGTCCGCATCGGCGGTGACCTCACGACAACGGGCGACGGGAAGAACCGCATCCTCGTCTCGCGCGAACCCGTCGGCCCGTGTGTTCTCGTCACCCCGTGGAACTTCCCGCTCGCCATGGGCACACGCAAGATCGGGCCGGCCATCGCGGCCGGCTGCACGATCGTGTTCAAGCCCGCCAACCTCACCCCGCTCTCTTCCCTGGCGCTCGTGGACATCCTGGTCGAGGCCGGGCTCCCCAAGGGCGTCCTCAACGTCGTGTGCACGACCAAGGCGTCCTCGGTGGTCTCGCCGTGGATGTCGAGCGGCATCGCCCGCAAGATCAGCTTCACGGGTTCGACCGAGGTGGGCGTCCGCCTGCTCGAGCAGGCGTCCCAGCACGTCATGCGCTCGTCGATGGAGCTCGGCGGCAACGCCCCCTTCATCGTCTTCGAGGACGCCAACCTGGACCGTGCTGTCGAAGGGGCGGTCGCGGCCAAGATGCGCAACATGGGCGAGGCCTGCACGGCCGCGAACCGGATCTTCGTCCAGCGGCCCGTCGCTGAGGAGTTCGCTCGCCGTCTCGCCGCACGGCTGGGCTCGCTGTCGGTTGGCGACGGCGCCGAACCGGGCACCGAGGTCGGCCCCCTCGTGGAGGAGAAGGCCTTGCGGAAGGTCCAGGAGCTCGTCGACGATGCCGTCAACAAGGGCGCGAAGGTCGTCTGCGGCGGGAACCGACCAGACCGCCCGGGCTACTTCTACGCGCCCACCGTCCTCTCGGATGTCCCAGCGGAGGCGGACCTCATGACCCAGGAGATCTTCGGTCCGGTGGCTCCCGTCGTCCCGTTCGACACGGAGGAGGAGGCCGTCCGCATGGCCAACGACACCCCGTGGGGCCTGGCGGGCTACCTGTTCACTCAGGACGTGGACCGCGGCCTCCGTGTGGGCGAGGCCCTCGAGGTCGGCATGGTCGGCCTGAACACGGGCATCGTGTCCGACCCCGCCGCGCCGTTTGGCGGTATCAAGGCCTCGGGTCTGGGCCGCGAGGGCAGCCGCGTGGGCATCGACGAGTTCCTCGAATACAAGTACATGGCGGTCCCGCGGGTGTAATCCGCCGGCCGCGGCCGAGACAGCCGGAGTCTGATCCCTCAGGGCCTGAGCCCGGATCCACCGGCTTGATGCCTGTGGATAGTTCTTCCGGAAACGAGGAAGTGCCTTGTGACCTGCGATGATGGGGTTTCTCTAGGACCACATCAGGCACGATCAGCAAGGCACTTCCGAGATGCAATCCTCCCATGCCGCGGCGGCGGTCTCTTCCACGTTCGATGATCCGAACCTGATCGCGTACGGCGGGTTGGGGCCGGTGGTGCGGCTGGCCGAGCGGTGCGGTCTGCCCGCGCTGGTCGGGGAGCACATCCGGCTGCCGGCCTCGAAGGACGGCACCGGCGCCTTCCCCGCGGCGAAGCTGATGTCGCTGGTGGGCGGCATGGCTGCGGGCGCCGACTGGGGGCTGCCCCCTGCGGGGACATCGATGACATGCACCGGCTGCGGCACGGCGCGATGGGCCGCCTGTTCTCCGGTGTGCGGGCCCCGTCCACGCTGGGGTCGTTCCTGCGCTCCTTCACCCACGGGCATGTGAAGCAACTGCACGCTGTGGCCCGCCGGTTCCTGCCCGAACTGGCCCGTCACACCCCGCTGCTGCCCGGCGCGGACCAGGCCGCATACGTGGACATCGACGACACCATCCGCCGCACCCACGGCTACGCCAAACAGGGCGCCGGCTACGGATACAGCAAGGTCAAGGGCCTGAACGCGCTGCTCGGCATCGTCTCCACACCCCTGTCCGCACCGGTGATCGCCGCCACCAGGCTGCGCAAAGGGCCCTCGAACTCCGCGCGCGGGGCGGCCGCCTTCGTGGCCGAGACCATCCGCACCGCCCGTGCCTGCGGCGCGAGTGGCCTGCTGGTGATGCGGGCGGACTCCGCGTTCTACGGCGCCGATGTTGTCAACTCCTGCCGGGCGCTGGGCGCCCGTTTCTCCATCACGGTGCGGATGAACGCCTCCGTCAAGGCAGCCATCGCCCGCATCGGCGAGGACGCCTGGACGCCGATCAAATACCCCAAGGCGGTGTGGGACGAGGAGGGCCAGTGCTGGATCTCCGACGCCGAGATAGCCGAGGTCCCCTACGCTGCCTTCACTTCCAAGCCGAAGAAGCAGCAGGTCACCGCCCGTCTGATCGTGCGCCGCGTCAAGCGCCTGAACGCTGGCGGCGTCCCCGCCGGGCAGGGCACGCTCTTCGAGACCTGGCGCTACCACGCCGCGTTCACCGACTCCCCGCTCTCCTTGAGGGATGCCGAGCGTGATCACCGCCGGCACGCTGTTGTCGAGCAGGTGATCGCCGATGTCAAGAACAGCGCCTTCACTCACGCGCCGTCCGGCCACTTCCAGGCCAATGCCGCGTGGCTCGCCCTGGCAGCCCTGGCACACAACCTGACCCGCGCCGCCGGCGCCCTGGCCTCCGCGTTCCATGCCAGAGCGACCACCGCCACCATCCGCGACCACCTCATCAACGTGCCCGCCCGCCTGGCCCGCTCCGCCCGCCGCCTCACCCTGCACCTGCCCGAACGCTGGCCCTGGAGCCAGGACTTCACCCAGCTGTTCAGCACGGTGCATGCACCACCAGCCCTCTGACACTCCCTGCCCGACCTGCCCGAAAGGGCCCGAGACCTGTGGACAAAGTGGAAGAGCTGGGCGGACCAGCGGCCACCCCATGCCCGAATCCGCAACTCAGCCCCGACACGGCCTGCGCGACCCCGAAACGATCAATCGGGCATCAAGCCGGTGGATCCGGGCTGAGCAGGGCATTCGGCACCGCTCAGGCCCTGAGTTTCGGCCAGCTCCGTTCTCATCACCGGATGTTCTCATTGCCGGGCAGAGCGATCCTGCATGAGTTCATGACGTTTCCGCATCAGGGCAGGCCCGACGCCTGCATGGGGCGAGCTACGGCGTCGTCCGTGTGCTCGACGAGGAGGCGGTCGACCTCTTCGCCCCTCCCCTTCCCGGCAGCGAAGGCGCTGACCCTGGTCGCAGCGACCTCCGTGTCGACGGTCAGCCGCGAGCACCCAGAACAATCGCTCCGGACTCCCACCGGTGGATTCGGGCTCAGCAGGGCGCTATGGTGACCGTCTACCGGCGCCGCCGAACAAGCCGCCGTCGCCGAAGCGGTCTTCGAGCAGTACTCACAGGGCAAGAGCCGACGGGATGCGGCGTCCGGCCCGCCCGCTGTCGTCCTGCATCGACGCAGGGTCTGCTGCCATTATTGGCGATATCTCACATGTCGGGATATTATCACGTGGTGACAACGACAGCGACAGCGACTCAGGGCGGCGCGAGCCTGGCCAAGATGCTCCACATCCTGGAGCTGTTCAGCGAAACAGAGCCCGTATGGTCCACAGCCGCCATCATTGAGGCCCTGGAGACCTCCAGGTCGACGGGATATCGCTACATCAAGACCCTGCACGAGGCGGGACTGCTCGACGCAGTGCGCAACGGCCACTACGCCCTCGGCCCGCGGATCATCGAGATGGACCTGCAGATTCGCCTGACGGACCCACTGCTCCTGGCCAGCCACGGCGTACTCGAGGATCTGGTGGACAAAATCGGGCACTCGGCTCTTCTGTGTACCGCGTTTCGTGATTCGGTCTTGTGCATCGGCGAGTGCCGCTCCCCGCTGAGCCCCGAAAACCGGTTCAGCCGCGGGCAGCGGCGCCCGTTGTTTCAAGGAGCGATCTCGAAGGTCATCCTGGCCCATTTCCCCCATCACCGCCTGAAAGCCATCTACGCGCGTCAGCGCAAGGAAATTGAGAACGCCGGGCTGGGCAGCACGTGGAGCACCTTCCGCAAGACCCTGGGTGAGATCAAGAAGGACGGCTACGCCTTGACCGTGGGAGAGTTCAACCCCGGCGTCTACGGCGTTGCGGCACCCATTCTCACCGAGCAGAAGACAGCCCTGGGTAGCGTGGGTACCGCCTGGGATGAGAACGAGCGGCGCGACGTCGACGTCCAGCACGCAGTGCTCGCCATCAAGCAGGCAGCAGCAACCATATCGGAACGCCTGATGGAGAATCAGCGCCGCTGATGTGCCCGAAGGTGCGGGATGGCCAGCGTCATGTGCTTCACGTCGAGGTATTCCTCGACGAGGTATTCCTCGATGTCGCAAAGCCCCCTCACGACCCAGCACACTTGTCACCATTACACCAACAAGCACCGCCCTGAATGCGGGGCTGCCTGCGATCGCAACATCCGTGAGGTCCCACCGGCGTTGGGAGCCCTCTGGGACTTCTGGTCGGGACCGAAGGTTTCCGGTCGCTGCGCACTCGACATGATGCGCCCACGGAATCACGTCGGAGTGACCCGCCCAGAACAGGGAAATCAGAAAACTAGCAGGTCAAAGGGTCCTCGCTACGGGCTCCAGAATCGCGACGCACTCCACGTGCGAGGTCATAGGGAACAGGTCCACGGGGAGCACGGGATCCCGCCCGCCTCTTCGGTCCCGTGCTTGAACTCCACGACCGTCGGCGCCCCGCTCTCGTCCAGGCCCAGCGAGTCGATCCGCCCGCTGTGCACCGGGCCAGTGCTGTACTCGCTTGCCAGGAACCGGACCCCGAACAGCTCCTGCATGTTGCTCTCGACAAGGCGCTGCACATCGGCCTCGGTATCAGCCAGCCGCGGCACGACCTCCGTCATGCCACCCTTCGTCTATCGAGAAATTCCTCCTCCACGGTCGGTGTCACCGCATTCAGCTTCCGTGATCCGATCACCGGGATGATCTGCACCTTGAAGTGGCTCGCCAGGGCCTTGCGGTCGAGTACGCGGTCATCTGGCGCTGCCGGGGCAACCACGTCTGGGCGTACTCCTCTATCGTCTGCTGCCCCCGTTCGCGTCGCGCCTCCGCCACCGAGGGAGCCGTCTTCTTCCGGTCGGCGTACAGCTCCGTCAGCCTTTCGACCGCCGCGTCCTGGGTCCGGTACCCGGTTTCCTCCCGCTGTTTTCCCCGGGCGTCGCGAAACCGGATGGTGCAGGCGTGCGGGCAACAGCTGGGCCCAATGGCCATGAGTTAACGATCTACATGTGATGATCTTCGGGTGGAGCGAGCTGAGGGTGGGGCCGCGAGGCGGCTGACGGATGACGTGTCGA
>NZ_JBIAIV010000064.1:0-36193 GCF_042871645.1 Streptomyces sp. NPDC005774
CTCCATCGCCATGTAGAGCATCTCCTCGGCGGGCCGGGACATGCGGTGGATCTCGTCGAGGAAGAGGACCTCACCCTCCTGGAGGGAGGACAGGACCGCGACCAGGTCGCCCGCGTGCTGGATGGCCGGTCCCGAGCTGATGCGGATGGGGGCTTCCATCTCGGCCGCAATGATCATGGAGAGGGTGGTCTTGCCGAGGCCGGGGGCGCCGGAGAGCAGCACGTGATCGGCGGTGGCGCCGCGCGCGCGTGCGGCGCGCAGCACGAGGTCGAGCTGCTCGCGGACCTTCTCCTGACCGATGAACTCGTCCAGGTCCTTGGGGCGCAGGGCGGCCTCGACGGCCTGGTCCTCCCCGTCGGCGACAGATCCCACCAGCCGCTCGATGAGGGCGGCGGTTTCGGCTTCGTCCCGGGTCATTCAGTCCACTCCTCTCAGCGGGCACGGTTCAGCGTGCGCAGGGCGGCGCGCAGCAGATGCGACACCTTCGGGGCGGCGCCGTCGGCCGCGGCGGCCTCGGCGGCGGGGGTGACGGCCGCGATCGCCTCCTCGGCCTCGTATGCGGAGTACCCGAGGCCGACGAGCGCCGCGTGAAGTTGTTCGCTCCAGGGCGCGGGAGCGGCGGCGCCGGCCGGGTGGCTGGTCGCGGCGGCACCGGCCGGCTCACCGAGTCGGCCGGCGAGCTCCAGCAGCAGCCGCTGGGCACCCCTCTTGCCGATGCCGGGCACGGCGGTGAGCGCCTTCTCGTCGCCCTGGGCGACCGCGCGCCGCAGTGCGTCCGGGGTCTGCACGGCGAGCATGGCCTGGGCAAGGCGCGGCCCGACGCCGCTGGCGGTCTGCAACAGCTCGAAGACCTGCCGCTCGCCGTCGTCCGCGAAGCCGTAAAGGGTGAGCGAGTTCTCGCGCACGACCAGGGAGACGGCGAGCCTGGCCTGTCGGCCGATGCGGAGCTCGGCCAGGGTGTCGGGCGTGCACTGGACCGCCATGCCGACGCCGCCGACCTCGATGACCGCGGTGTCGGGGGCGAGCGCGGCGACCGGGCCGCTGACGAAGGCGATCATCGGATCGTGCCCTTCCGAAGTCGTGCGAGTGCGGGAGCGGGGCAGGCGGTGGCGTGCGCCTGCTGCAGGCGGTTCAGCGCCTGGGCGCGCCAGATATGGCAGATGGCGAGCGCCAGGGCGTCGGCGGTGTCGGCCGGCTCGGGTGGGACGTCGAGTTGCAGCAGCCGGGTGACCATGGCGCCGACCTGGGCTTTGCCCGCGCCTGCGCTGCCGGTGACGGCGACCTTCACCTCGCTGGAGGTGTGCCAGGCGACGGGCAGGCCACGCCGGGCCGCGCACAGGATCGCGACTGCGCTCGCTTGCGCGGTGCCCATCACGGTGCGCACGTTGTACCGGCTGGACACCCGCTCCACGGCGACGGCTCCGGGTCGGTACTCGTCCAGCCACCGCTCGATGCCGCGCTCGATGAGGAGGAGGCGGTGGCCGATGTCCGCGTCCGCCGGGGCGCAAAGGACGCCGGCGGCCGTCACCGTGAGCGGCCGTCCGGGGGCGTCGTCGACCACCCCGAGGCCGCACCGGGTCAGCCCCGGGTCCACGCCGAGCACCCGCAGGGTGCCCTCCCTGAGGGTCAAAGTCTTCATGATCGAGCCAAGCTTGTGCGTTGGGTCGTGTTGACGCTGGTCGGATGGCGAGTCCGCCTCGCGGATTGCAGGGCGGACCCTCCGGGCGCATCGAGCTTCGCAGACGGAGTCCGCCTGCGAAGCTCGATGCGGACATGGGGAGATTTCCGTGGGCTCCGGTCGGCAAAGTGCGGATTTCAATATATGTCCGACCTGGCCTGGACTTCATAGTAGCTCGAACAAATGTGCGAGGAAAGATCGTGACGGCCACACGGGCCCCGCAATGGCCGGCTCGTACTGGCGCGGCCCCTCCTCTGCGGGGACCGGACACCGCTCATCCGCCCTGGCCACCCGGTCACAAGCCGCCGCGGTGGAGAGGTCATGGCCGCCGGGAGCCGTACGACGATCGCGCATCGCCCGTCCTGCCGCTGCACCGAGTGCGGCTGGACCACCGCAGGCTGGGGGTGCGGCCGCTGCCTCATTGGTTGGGCCTGTCCAGCGCTTGCCGGCTGGTGGCCCGCCGCGACTTGCCGGCGCCTTCGTGAGCGCCGCGGCCCCGCCGCGGCGCTCACGAAGGGCGGGGCCGCGCACGAACACGGCCGTGGTCCGGTCCGGTTACCGTCTCGGTCCCGCGACGGCGTAGGCCGCGGTACCCGCGACCGAGAGGACCAGGGCCGTCCAGGTGCCCGCTGCCGTGCCGGGTGGCAACAGCATCCAGGTCGCCACCTGCATCGGCGCACTCGTCGAGGGCGGGGCGAAGAACGAGAACGAGAGCCAGGCGAACGGCAGCGTCCATGCGTACTGGCCGCCCGAGAACGCCGCGCCCAGGGCGGCCAGTCCCATCAGGCCCGCGCTGTCCCGGACGACGAACGCGAGGGTGGCCATGTCCTCGCCCCTTGTCTGCACGGTCAGCAGCACCGTGCAGACGACCGCGCCGGCGAGCAGCACGTGCGCCGCTCTGCGGGGCGCCCAGCGGATCGCGGCCGTCCGGTCCAGCTCGAGGTCCTGCCCGCTGAGCCCGATCGAGGCTGCCATCACCCCTGCGGCGAGGACGAGCACGGGCAGCCGCGGATCACCGGGCCCTTCGCCCTCGTCCCGGGCGAGCGCCCACACCGTCACCGCGCTGATCACCACTGCGGCGAGCGACGCGGGTACCTGACGCGAGCGCGCGTACAGCGTCAGCCATCTCACCGGGACGCACCGCCGGACAGTGCGTCGAAGGCGTCGCCCTCGCAGGAGAGCGCGACGGTGCGCATCGCGTTGATCCGCGAGAGCTGTTCGGCCCGCGGCAGCGCCGCGAGCTCCTTCCACACCGGGCGGGTCTCGGCCTCGACCTCGCTGCGCAGACTTGCCGGCTCTGTGCCGGGAAGCGGCCTGAGGTCCCCGAGGACCCAGCCCACCGCGACGGTCTGCGCGAAATCCTCGTTCCCCCAGCTGCCCCAGCCGACGGGGGTGCACCCCGGCACCATGGCTTTGGCGATCAGGGCCCGGGTCAGCTCCTCGCCCTCCGCGGCGGCGATGACGCCGTCGTCGAAGTCGAAGAGCACGGTCTCGCCGGACCACTGCGGCATGGCGCCGTCCGGCAGTACGGCGGTGTTCTCCCGGACCGAGACCGGCGCCCGGCCGCCCAGCGCGCCGTGCAGCAGGCGCAGTGCCTCCTTACCGGGACCCGCGAGGTCGGCGAGTCGTGTCTGGTGCGCCTTGGTCACGCACACCGGGCCGTCGCACACCGGCTCCGCGGCGGCCTCGTCCACGACGTACATCCGTCGCGGGTCGGAGGGGAGGACGAGCAGAGCGAGCGCGGTGCCCGCCAGGGCGGGCGTCAGGGCGATCAGCCGGGAGCGCGGGGTCGCGACGACCAGCAGCGCGAAGCCGGTCGCGGCCAGGCCGAGCAGCCAGATCGTCTGCCCGACGTGCACGGAGGCGGAGAGCGTGACGAGCACATCGCGCACCTCCTCCACCGCCGGTGACAGCAGGGAGACCCGGTTGGGCTCCGTGCTCGGAACCCCCGTCGCCGTGGTCGTCTCCGTCCGGCCCAACGACATGTGCATGAGGGCCGTGAACACGAAGGCGCCCATGGCCAGCGCGGGCGGGGTGAGCACGGACGGCAGGGCCCGCCCGGCTCCCATGCCCAGCACCGCACCCGCGACGAGGAAGAGTGCCCCCACCAGCGAGATCGGCAGCCACCCGAGGTGCGTGTACCCGGTGTTGGCGAGCACCTGGACCGCACCCACGAGGACGAGGAGCGCAAAGGCCGAGGTCAGCGTGATCACCGTCGTGCCCGCCAGCATGGCCGCGCGGTGCCGGGCGGGTCGCGGCGTACTCCTCAGCAGCTCGGACATCTTCGAGCGGTGGTCGCGCAGGCCCTGCAGCGCCCCGAGCCCCACGGCCAGCGGCCACAGGTAGAACAGCAGGCTGCGGGTCCACATCGCCAGGGACGTCCACTGAGCCGTCCACGCCGTGGTGCCCCTCCACCACGAGGCGTCCACCAGGTACAGGAACGCCAGCGCGCTCGTGAGGACCACGACGCCGGCCCACGGGGCCACGGAACGCTTCAGCTCGATGCGCAGGACACGGATGTTCACCAGGCGCCCCTTCCCTGACCGGGGCCCTGCAGCAGCGCCGAGTAGCCGCGCTCCAGAGGGCTGTCACCCACATGCTCGGGGCCGCCCTCCGCGGCCAACTCGTCCGGGGTGCCCTGGAAGACCAGTCGCCCCTCGGCGAAGAGCACCACGTCGGTGCAGGCGGCGGCGACGTCCTCCACCAGATGGGTCGAGACGAGCACGCAGGTGTCCGTACCCAACTCCTGCAGCAGCTCGCGGAAGCGCAGCCGCTGCGCCGGGTCCAGGCCGGCCGTCGGCTCGTCCAGCAGCAGGATCGTCGGGTCGTTGACGATGGCCTGGGCGATGCCGGCCCTGCGCACCATGCCGCCTGAGAGGGCCTTCATCCTCTCGTCGGCGCGGTCCGCCAGACCCACCCGCTCCACGGCGCGCTGCACCGCCTCGGGGATCTCCGCCTTCGGCACCTCCTTCAGCCACGCCATGTACTCGACGAACTCGCGCACCGTGAAACGTTTGTAGTAGCCGAACTCCTGCGGCAGGTAACCGATCCGGCGGCGCAGCGCACGGTGCTCGCCCATGCCGCCCGCGGACTCGCCGAGGATCTCCAGGGTGCCCTCGGTGGGGCGCAGTACGGTGGCCAGTGTCCGGATGAGGGTGGTCTTGCCCGCCCCGTTGGGGCCGAGGAGTCCGTGTACGCCGGTGCCCAGCGACAGGTCGAGGCCGTCGACGGCCATTCGTTTCCTGCCGACCCTGACCTTCAGCCCGGTGGCCTGGATCTCCCAGGCGTAGGCCGTCGGTGCGATGTCGGCCGCGCTCACGGCGAACGTCATGTGGTGTTCCTTTCCGATGGTCATCGATGGGCTCCCAGCACGGAGTACGCGCCTCTGCGGGCGATCACGACACCGATGCCGAGCGCGAGAAGCAGCCCCCACACGGGCAGACCGCCCGTCTGCAGGGCGAAGGCCGTACGGCTGGTGGTCAGGGTCGGCGCCACGACCACGACGGCCCACACGCCGACCAGCGCGACGGCGGCGCGGGTCACCCCGAGGACACCGCCGAGCGCCAGCGTCGTCGCCGTGAAGGCCAGGCAGGGCAGCAGCCACTGAACCACCATCACCCCCGTCGCCCATCCGCCCACCAGCAGCGCGGGGACGACCACGCCGAGCACGGACGCGGTGCGCCGCAGTACCAGATAGAGCCCGGCCCTGGGCACCGAGGCCGTCAGTTCGTACGCCGGGTCCAGACCGCGTGACCAGGACGCCGCGACGCCGAGTACGGGCAGGACCGGTGCGAACAGCAGCACCAGCGACACCTCGCCGGAACCGGTGTCGGCCAGGTCGAGCAGCAGGGCCAGCAGTGTCACGCCCACGACCATGGCCAGCCACGGCACCATCGTGGGCGTCATCCACCTCGACAGCCGCGCCGGCCGGCGCCGTCCGCGCGGCATCGTGGCGGTGACCGCCAGCTGGGGTTCGAGGCCGGACCACACGGCGTCGACCAGCGACACCACGGCGGGTGCCTGGGCACCGACAGCGGCGGACAGCCGGTCACGGCACACCCGGCACGCCTCCAGATGGGCTTCCACGGCCCACACCTCGTCGGCGGCGAGGTCCGTGCCACCGCGCGCGTAACCCTCGATGATCCGCATCGACGCGTGTTCCACGCTCACGCCAGCGCCCTCCGCATCGCGATCCGGGCCCGGCGGGCACGGGTCTTGACCGTGCCCTCGGGCAGCCCGAGCAGGACCGCGGTCTCCCGGACGGACAGCCCGTCGAGCACCATGGCCTGCAGTACCTGTCTCAGCTCCGGCGCGAGGCACCGCAGCGCGTCCCCGACATCACCGCCGACGGTCGCCGCGAGCACCTCCTCCTCGACGGCGGGCGCCGCTTCGGGCACAGCGGCGGCCGGCGGCGGCTCCGCGTGGTGAGCCCTGCGCCGGAACGCGTCGACCAGGCGGCGCGACGCGATCGTCCACAGCCAACCGGTAGCCGTCCCTCCGACCGCGGCCCCGGCGAACGCGCCCGCCGCGCGCCACACCGCCAGATAGGTCTCCTGCATGACCTCCGCGACGATCTGCTCGTCCACACACCGGCGGCGCAGCCGCACCGCCATCCACGGCGACGTACGCCGGTACAACTCCTCGAACGCGGCACGGTCACCTTGTGCCACCAGCCGGACGAGACGCTCCTCGTCCACCTCGTGCAGCGCTGCCCTGACTGATCTCACACCCGATAGACGCCCGAGCCGGGCCGCAGGTTTTCCCCCCGACGTGATCCCCGCCACATGCGGGAAACGCCTGAGTTCTACTCAACTGAGCTCTCGCCATTACGCAGCGGTGGTTTCGCTGGTCCGGACAGTCTCGCCGAACGGGGCGGGGGTGGCTTGAGCTGCTGTGGCTTCAGTGGTCCGAGCGCAAGGGCCCCTCCGGGTGCAGCACGCTGACGCCGGGTGGAGCCAAGGACCGGCCGAAACCGCGGCTGCCGGACCCACTCCGCAGACCTCGCAGGCTGTGCCGGCGGCGCCGGCCTCCCGGCCGCCGCCGCGTCACGCAGCCGACGGAGCGGACTCGGACCGGGCGTCAAGGGCGTAACCACCCGGTAAGCGATGCCCGTGAGGGATGTCCGTGGGGGGGGGGACCGGTCCTTCGATGACCGTGCCGGCTCCACCACGTCCCGCTTGAACCCTTCCCGGAATTTCGAGGGCCGCTCCGGAGTCGGGCGGTAGCTCCTCGGCGTCCGTGATCACCCCGGCCACGCTGGTGTGGCGGGCATCGGCCTGACGCCGATGCCCGCCACCGGCTTTCCGCCGGTTCAGCTGTAAGGAATGACCAGCACGGACTTGTCCGTACCCGTCTGGAGCTTCGAGGTGCCGTTGCCGATGGCGCTCCACACCTCGAGGCGTACGGTGCCGCCCTCCAGATGGCCCGGTGCGCCCGTGGACGACTTGAGACCGCGTGCCTGCGTGTACTCCTCCCATCCGGTGACCGGGTCGGTCGCGAAGTAGTGGTACGTCTCGGTCCGGTCGAAGCTGCCGTTGCCAGTGAAGTCGTAGCTGATCCGGGCCTGCTGGCCGAGCCCGACCGTGCTGCCCGCGTCCACCTGGAGCCGGAAGGCGGTCTGTGCGCCCGGGGCGAGCGTGCCGTTGACGCCGCGGACCTCGTAGACGAGGGGCTGGTACGGGGTGCCGTCGTGGTTGGCGCCGCCACCGGAGGCGATGGTGTCGTTGCCCGCCGTGCCGCCGGTCGCCGTGGTCAGGGCGCCACCGCTGCGCAGTTGGAAGGTGTTGCCGGTCGGCGGTTCCGGGTCGGGGTCGGGGTCGGGATCCCCTGAGCCGGTCCCGGTGCCGCTTGCGGTGGAACGGGCCGGTACGGAGAGGGTCTTGCCGTCGGAGAAGGTGACGGTGCGGGCCGTCGGTCCGTGGTTGTGGGCCGCGTAGGTCCGGGTGGTTCCCTTGGTGAAGACGGCGGAGGTCGGGAGGTCACCGGTCACGGTGGCGTCCGGGGCTCCGAGGGTGTCGAGGGTGTTGATCCAGTGGTAGGTGTGCGCCTTCGACTCCCCTTCTTCCGGGGTGTAGCCGGCGTGGCCCGCGTCCCACTTCGCCTTGGCCGCACCCGGGTCGGCGAAGGACTGGAACTCCCAGAGGAGATCGCGCCATTCGACGGCCGGGCCGCCGTTCTCCCGTTCCATCTCCGCGATGTTGCGCCGGATCGCGGCCTTCTCACCGCCGAGGTGGAGCGATCCGCCGGTCACGGGCAGGACGTTGATGCCGTGGATCTCCTCGGGGTTGGCGGTCCACCAGGTGGCGTAGGCGGCGCCACTGCCCCACACCATGCCGGCTGTGTCGTGACCGAAGGAGGACGGGAAGACCTGCTCGTCGGCGTCGAACCAGTACTGGGCGATCGACTCCGACTCGGTGGTCAGCAGAAAGGTGCCGAGGTCACGCAGCGAGGTGTCGCCGGTGGCGGAGCCCCACAGGACGAGGGCTGCGCTGAGGTTGGTGGACTCGGAGGAGGACTCCTGGTTGTTGCCGGCGGCGAAACCCTGATGGCCGGAGGCCCAGCTGTGGCCCGCGTAGACGTCGAAGCCGCGCAGGAAGGGGAAGGCGGTGTCGGTGCGGCTGGGGTTGGCGGTGTCCCGTACGAGGGTCTTGACCATGCCGCCCCAGGCGGATTCGGCGGCCCATCCCTGGTCGTACTGGGCGACGATCGCCGCCGCGTAGACGTAGTAACTGTAGTGGAAGTGGTGGTCGTTGAGCTCGGTGTCGCTGCCGTAGGAGGCGGGGTAGCCGGTGAGCGTCTTCCAGTCCTTGTCGTAGCTGAACTCGTTCGCGCCTCCCGCTGTGAACCAGTCCTGGAGCTTGCCCTTCATCAGGCCGAGAAGCCTGTCGCGGATGCCGGTCTCACCGATCTGGTCGGCCACCGGCACGAGCTGGGCGAGGCGGCCGAGGGCCTTGCCGGTCCAGTAGGTGTCGGAGGCGCCGGAGAAGGGGTCGGTGGCGTTCACGACCTCGTTGAGGTAACCGCGCAGTCTGGCGGCGTCCACGCCGTTCGACTTGGGCAGCGCGGGCAGCACAGCCGCCGCCTTCTGGCTCGTGGTGAAGGAGGCCGACTCGCGGACCTTCATGGTGCCGCGTGGTGAGACGTAGGTGTAGGAGGTGAGGGGGTCCGTGGTGTTCAGCCACTGGTGGCGGTAGAGCGCCTGGAGCGTGCCGCGCTCGGTGCCTTCCTTCGCCTCGGTGGTGAGGGTGTAGGTGGCCTTGACGGTGCCACCGGTGTAGTTCCAGGTGGCCTTGGAGTCGGTGACGAAGCTGTAGGCGTACTTCGTGAAGGTCGCCAGCGCGCCGGTGGACGGCAGTACGGCGACGGAGAAGTAGTCCTTGGAACCGAGGCCCGCGGTGACGGTGGAGCCGGCGATGCTCCAGTCGCTGCCGGTCGGTGCGAAGAGGGCGTAGTGGTGACCGGCGACGGTGATGCCGAGGACGTTGCCCTGGTCGGCGAAGACGGTGGGCGCGCCGGCGGTGGTGATCTGGGCGTTGCCGCCGGAGCCCTTGGCGTATACGAACGGGGAGCCGTGGCCGATGGTGGTGCGCAGGGTGCGGGCGCCGTCGGACCATTGGGGGGTGACCGTCCAGTCGGACCAGTCGTCGGCCTTGGTGTCGGGTGAGTTGAGGCCGGTCAGTCCGATGGTGAGGTCGCGCTTGTGGGCGTACTCGTACTGGCGGCCGTCACCGACGATCGCGGGGGACGTCGGGTAGCCGACGTCGAGCCCGCCGGCCGTGGCCTGGTAGGTGAGGGGGTGTCCGTACATGGGGGTCGAGTACGGGTTGTCGCCGTAGCGCTGGAAGGCGAGGGAGGACCACCAGTCGTTGGTGGGCGCGGGCCGGTTCCGGGCGGCGGCGGTCAGCTTGGGCGTGACCGGCGTTCCGGTGTTGGTGGTGGGGCCCGACGTGCCGGGGGGCCGGGTGTCGGAGTAGCTGCCGGAGCCTACGGGGACGGTGGCGGCGGCCGCCGGTACGGCGGCCGGGCCCAGGCCGACGGCGGCGAGGGCCGAGGCCAGGAGCAGTACCACTGCCGGTCTGGTACGGGCGCGGGGGGATGGCATGAGGCACCTCAAGTCTTCACAGGAGGGGGGTCTGAGAGCGCTCTCAGATGGCCGGAACGTAAAGCCCCTGTAATGCACGTGTCAATAGATTGAACACGGCGGGCAGGTGGTACCGAGCCCAAACCCGTTCTGTCTTCGCGTCTTGACGGTGTGAGCGCGTGGGGCCCCCTTCGAGCGGACGCCGAGAGCCCCCTCAAATCGCTCCAGCGACTCACTGGCAGTGGTGACTTCGGTGACACGGTCTGCAACCGGGCGGGCAACAGCTGCGACCCGGCCCGGTGCGCGGCGTCGGCGACATCGCGGTGACTCCGGCACCGCTCACACGGCCGGCGCTGGCGCGGTGTGCCAGCGGAATGACAGCGGAAGACGTGCCGAACGGTGAGCGGGAGCCGCTGGACTGGTCCTGTAACCGCCTGCGGCCACCACCGGACACGGTGGTCCGCCCCGACTCCTGGGGAGACACCATGAACAAGGACCTGAGCACCCTCGCCGACGAGATCCTCGAGCTCGAGGCCGAGACCTTCGAGATCTCCGACTACTCGGACGCCAGCGAGGTCGTGCTGGCCGGCTGCACCAGCACCAGCTCCACCTCGACCTCCAGCTCCACCTGCAGCACCACCTCCTGCTCCGCCTGACCCGGCGTCCGGCGCGGCAACGCCCGGTCGGCGCCCGCCTCCTTCACGGAGGAGGGCGCCGACCGGGCGCTCGGCATGCCCGGGACCCGTCGTGACGGCGCCCGACGAGGCATGCTCCGGCCGCGGGCCGGAGAACCGGCCGGGGCAAAAGTGAACACGGTGAAAAGGTTCGGCGAATCCGGTGAATCAAGCACGTTCGTTTCCCTGACCGTACCGCCGGTAAGACCACGACCTGCCGCCCGACGGTGGGTCACTTACCAGTAAATATGGCCTGCTGACAGTTATTTGACGGTACGTCAATGACTGAAAATTGCCTCTCAGGCATTTCATAACCACCCCTTGACCCACGTTCTACGCCAGTAGACACTCACCACTGCCGCAAGACCGAAGGCATACGTGCACTACGACTTCACAATCTGCGCCGTACCGCCCGTGCCGGCGAAAAAGCAGGCGTCCTGAATGAGTCACCGCTCAGACAGGGCCCGCTTCGACGGCACGGCACCGCCACCCCGGAGGGGGCAGCGGTCCGGATCCGCAGAAGTACGAGGGTCAACGGGGGGGACCAGGTGCGTTTTCAGTTGCTCGGCCCGCTCAGCATCACCGACGGGCGTGAGGTGGTCGTCCTGCCGCCTGCCAAGCCGACGTCGCTGCTGGCGGCGCTGCTGGTCCGGCCCGGCGAGGTGGTCCCCACGGAGCGGCTGCGCCAGGCCGTCTGGGGGGAGAGGCAGCCGGCGACGGCGAAGGCGGCCCTGCAGAGCTGCGTCCTGCGGCTGCGCCGTCTCTTCGCCAAGTACGACATCGAGGAGCAGTCGGTGGTCGCGGTCGCCGGGGGCTACCGCCTTCCGGCCGACGGCGACACCCTGGACCTGCTGCACTTCCGCCGCCTGGTGTCGGAGGCAGACGGCGCCAGAGAGTCCGAACTCCCCTTGCTGCGCACGGCACTCGGCCTGTGGCGGGGACCGCTTCTGGCCAACGTCCCCTCCGACCTCCTGCACCGCGACGAGGTGCCCCGGCTGGTCGAGGAACACCTGCGCGTCCTGGAACGCGTCTGCGAGATACAACTGGCCCGCGGACGGTGTCGCGAGGTCCTGGTGGACCTGTGGGAGGCCACCCGGACCCACCCCCAGCACGAAGGGCTCTCCGCCCAGTTGATGCGGGCGCTCTACGGGGCGGGACGGCAGAACGAGGCGCTCGCCGAGTACCGGAGGATCAGGGCCCACCTTCGGGACGAACTCGGCGTCGACCCGGGCGCGGCACTGCAGAACCTGGAACTGGCCATTCTGCGCGGCGAGGAATTCCCCGGCGCAGCGCTCGCGGCCGCGGAGCGCGACGGGCACGGCGCCGCGGCCGGAGCGGCCCCGTCCGGCGACGGCCGCCCGGGACCGGGCCCCTCGCCGTGCCCCCGGCTGCCCCGTGTCCCCGGCTTCACCGGACGCTCCCGCGAGACCGCCGACCTCGTGGACCACCTGAACGGCGGTGGCCGGGGCGACGGGCGGACCGACTCCACCCCGGTGATAGCGGTCATCTCCGGAGGGCCCGGGATGGGCAAGACCGCGCTGGCCCTGCACGTCGCGCGACTGGTGGCCGACCGCTACCCGGCGGGCGGCGTGCTGCTGCCGCTGGCCCGGCCCGACGGTACGCCGCGGCCCGCCGTCGAGGCGGCGGCCGAACTGCGTGCCGTGCTCCCCGCCGGCGTCCCCCGCGGGTCGTGCCTGGTGGTGCTCGACGACGTCGTGCACCCGGACCAGGTGCGGGACCTGCTCGACGTACCCGGCTGCGGCGCCCTCGTCGTCACGAGCCGCATGCGGCTGGCCGCCCTGGTCGCCACGCACGGCCCGGCGGTACTGCAACTGGGCGCGCTGACACCGCAGGAGTCGATGGCCCTGCTCACCACCGTCCTGGGGCGGGAGCGGGTCGCGGCGGAGGCCGCTCACGCGCGTGCCCTCACGGACCTGTGCGGGCACGTCCCGCTCGCACTGCGGATCGCCGCCGCCCGGCTGCTGACCCGGCCCAAGCTGCGCCTGGCGGACTACGCAGCGTGGCTGCGCCGGGACCTGCCGGCCCGGCTGGCGCTGCCCGACGACCCCCGGATGTCGGTGCCCCTGACACTCGACGGAGCCCTGGACCGGTTGCCCGGGCCGCTGGCCGACGCCCACCTGCGGCTGGCCCGGCTCAGCGGGCAGTTCACCGCACCGGACGCGGCCACCGCGCTCCGCGTGCCCGAGACCCACGCCGAGGAACTGCTCGAGCGGCTCCTCGACACCGGGCTCCTCGACGAGGAACAGCCTGGAACTCTGCACATGAACAGCCTGTTCCGGGTGCACGCGCTGCACCGGACGGCCCGGACGGGCGACCTCCCTCAGGCCGTTGTCGCCCCGGCCCGGCTCGCACTGCCGTCCGGAGCCACCTGACGGCCCGGCGCCACCACGACGGGACGCGTCCGGCCCGGCCGGTCCGTGCCCCAACGCCCCGCTTCCACCCACTCCTTCAGATCCACCACGGCCGACAGGCCCCGACCCGGAGGTGCGACCCCCGCATGCCCACGACGCCCTACGAGGAGACCGCGGACACCCGGCCCAGGGTGCGCCGCGACGTGCTGTTCACCGAGACACCCAACGGCGTGATCTTCCACAACGCCGACGGTGGCTTCCAGCTCAGCTCCCCGTCCGCCTACCGGTTCGCCACACTCCTCGTCCCGCACCTGGACGGGAGCCGGACCGTGGCGGAGATCTGCGCGGGTTTCCCGGACCCCCAGAAGGCCATGGTCGGCGGCCTGGTCAAGGCGCTCTACGCCCGCCGCTTCGCCCGGTCCGTGCCGGACACCGGACACGGACCCGGCACGTCCCCGGACGCGGCGGTCACCGCACACTTCGCGCAGCAGATCGCCTACATCGACCACTACGCCGACGATGCCGGGGACAGGTTCGCCGCGTTCCGCGGCACCCGTGTCGCGGTGCTCGGTGACGGCCCGGTCGCGCGCTGGTGCGCGTTGTCCCTGATACGCAACGGCTGCGCGCACGTCGCCGTGGAGGCCGCCCAGGCCGAAGGCCCCGCCACCGCCGCGGAGTTCGGCCGGCTCCGGGAGGAGGCGGCCGAGCTCACCGCGCTGGGGGCCCCGGCCGGGGTGACGGTGCTGCCCGCGGCCGGCCCGGCCGGCCCGGCCGGCTGGGACGCGTACGAGGGGTACGACGTGGTGGTCGCCGCCGCAGGCCGCGACGCGTTCCGGACCGCGGTCGCCCTGCTCGGCCAAGGTGTGCCCGACGGCCGCACGCTGCTGCCCGCCTGGACATTCGGCGGCCGGGCGGTGGTCGGGCCGGTCAGTGCCCCCGGCACCGACGGCTGTCTCGCCTGCGCGGCGCTGCGGCTCGGCGCGACCGGGGACCCGGCAGTCGCGGCCGGCCTGTGGAGCCAACTGGCCCTGGGAACCGCTCCGGCTCCCGGGCCGCGCGGACCGCTCGCGGCGATGCTCGGCAACCTGCTCGGCTACGAGGTGTTCCGGCTGGTCACCGAGGCCCTGCCGGCCGAGACCCGGGGTCAGGTGCTGCTCCAGGACATGGCCTCCTTCGACGTCCTCGCGGAGCGGCTGCTCCCCCACCCGCACTGCCCGTACTGCCGGGCCCGGCCCGTCCCGCCCGAGCCCGTCGACCTGACCGCGGCCCCCGCGCGGCCCGTCTTCGAGCCGGTCGTCGCCGCCGCCCCGGACGACGGCGCGACCGAGGGGCCGCTGGCCGAGCTGGACCGCAGGTCGCTCGCGATCCGGCCGTCCGTCGGGGTCTTCACCCGGTACGCGGACGAGCCGGTCACCCAGACCCCGCTGAAGGTCGGCGCGGTGGAGGTCGGCCTGGGCTCGGCCGGGACCCGGACCGTCGTCGCGTTCGACGTCCAGCACACCGCGGGCGCCCGCCTGCGGGCTCTCGACGCCGCCGCCGAGGTCTACGCGGAGCACGTGGTGCCCGCCTTCCCCACGCCGGGCGACGCGTACCTCGCGGACAGCTCGGAGGCCGCGCGGGTGCGGCCGGAGACGCTCTCCACGGCGACCGGCGCCGGGGGCGATCCCGTCGCCGCCTGGACCCCGGCCATCTCCCTGCTGACCAAGGAGCGGATCCTGGTGCCGGCCGGTGCCGTGCGGCCGTTCGGGCCGGACAACCAGGACCGCCGGTTCGAGCCGTCGCGCGCCGGGGCCGGTGCGGGCGACGGGCTGCCCGCCGCCGCGGCGGCCGGACTGCTGTCGGCGCTCGCCCACGACGCGCTGCAGCGGGCCGTGCGCGGCACCGGACGGACCACGGTGCTCTCCCCTGCGCTACTCGCCGGCGACCCCGAGGGAACCTTTCTGCTGCGTTCCGCCGGGCATCTGGGCCTGGAGACCGAACTCCTCGACCTCGGAGAGGCGGACCGCACCGGGGTGTCCGTGGTGCTGGCCCGTACCCGTCCCGCGGAGCCGGGCGAGCCGGTGCGGTGGGCCATCGGCGCCGCCCTGGACCGGGCGGCGGCGGCCGGCGACGCCCTCCGCGACCTGATCGGCACAGTGCAGCTCACCGCCGAGGGGGTGCTGGGCACGCCCGACCTGGGCGATCCGCTGCTGGCCGAACTGGACGCGGCCCTGATCCCGGTCACGGCCGACGTGGCCGAGGAGGAGCCGGCCGCCGACCGGCGGCCGGTGGCGTGGGCGGACGTCCTGGAGCGGCTGGCCTCGGCCGGCCGGGACGCCCTCGTCGTGCCCACGCACGCGGCCGACCTGCCGGCCGCCGGGATCCACACCGTCCGCGTTCTGCTCACCGGGGCGGCCGGCGATGACCGTTGACCTGACCGAGGCCTCCGCGGAGCCGCGCCGGGACGCGTGCCGCCGCTTCGCCAAGGACCTCCGCCGGGCCCTGTGCGACCTGCCTGCCGTACCCGGACTCCCGGTCCCCGGCATCGGTGTCGGAGCACTCGGGGTGCGGGACGCCTTCACCGACATCGGGGATGCCCCGGACACCGTCCTGCCCGTGCACCTGTACGGCCGGCAGGCGGTGATCGGTCCCTGGCCAGTCGAGGGGCGGGCGGGCTGCGCCGTGTGCCTGCGGCGCCGCTGGCAGGGCGTGCGCTCGGTCGGTCTGCGGGAGGGCCTGGAACTGCGCGGCGGCACCCGGGAGGCGGGCACCTGGCCCTATCTGGTGCCGTTCGCCGCGCAGGCGGTCGCCACGCTGATCGCCCGGCTCGCCGCGGCCGGCCCGGACCGGGACGCGCCGTTCCCCGACGTGTGGCTGATGGATCTGGAGGACCTGACGGTTCGCCACCACCCGCTGGTGCCGGATCCGGACTGCCCCCGCTGCGGCACCCCCGAGCCGGTCACGGCCGAGTCGGCGGCCCTGAGCCTGCGACCCGCGCCGAAGTACCGGCCGGGCGTCGGCCGGGTCCGCCCGCTGGACGACTACGGCCTGCGAGTGGACGCGTTCGCCAACCCGCACTGGGGGGCGATCGGCCCGTCGGTGGTGTGCGACGTCACCTCGCCGACCACCTCGGCCACGGTGGGCTGCTTCTCCAGCCGCTCCGGCGACTACCTGCGGGAGACGTTCTGGGGCGGGCACGCCGACACCTACCACGACAGCACCCGCATCGGCGTGCTGGAGGGCCTGGAACGCTTCGCCGGGATGCGTGCCCGGGGCCGCGCCGTCACCCTGACCGCCGCCCTGGACGACCTCGGGCCGGGCGCCGTCGACCCGCGCGAGACCGGCCTGTACACGGACGGCTTCCACCGGGCGAACCCCTGGGTGCCTCCGTTCGCACCGGACCGGGCGATCCCCTGGGTGTGGGGCTGGTCGCTGCGGGACGGGCGGCCGCGCCCCGTGCCGGAGATCCTGGCCTTCTACCACAAGCCGGGCATCGAGCACCGCTTCGTGCAGGAGAGCTCCAACGGCTGTGCCTCCGGGGGCAGTCTGGAGGAGGCCGTGCTCAGCGGACTGATGGAGGTCCTGGAACGGGACGCCTTCCTGCTCGCCTGGCACGGGATGCAGCCGCTGCGCGAGATCGATCCGTCGACGAGCACCGACCCGCGCACCCGCTTCATGGTCGACCGCATGGCCATGTACGGGTACCGGGCCCGCTTCTTCGACACCCGGATCACCTTCCCGGTACCCGTGGTCACCGGGGTCGCCGAGCGGTTCGACGGAGGGCCCGCCCGGATGTGCTTCGGGGCCGGGGCCTCCCTCGACCCGGAGGCCGCGCTCGCCGCCGCTCTGTGTGAGATCGCCACCGACTCGGTACAGCTGCTGCACCGCTTCGAGCGCAACGCGGACGGGTACCTCGCCATGGCCGCCGACTACGAGAGGATCACCAGCCTGCACGACCATCCGCTGGTGTACGCGGTGCCGGAGATGGGCCGCCACGCCGACTTCCTGCTGCGGCAGTCCGTGCCCGCGCGGCCCATGAGCGTGGCCGACCTGGCCTGGAGCCGCGCCGACGGCTCCGGCCCGGATGTGCGGGACGACCTGCTCGCCGCCGTGGAGTCCGTGACGTCCGCCGGGTTCGACGTCGTCGTCGTCGACCAGACCACGCCCGAGCAGCACGCCCTCGGGCTGTACACCGTGAAGGTGCTGGTGCCCGGGCTGCTGCCGCTCGACTTCGGCTGGAGCAGGCAGCGGGCCCGGCACATGCCGCGCATGAGCACCGCGCTGCGCGAGGCGGGGCTGCGTGCGGACGACCTGACCGAGGCCGGTCTCAACCCCGGCCCGCATCCGTTCCCATGACCGGCCGACCGCCCCGGCGTGTGAACGCCGACGAACCGAGGAAGAACCGAGGAAAGGGGGATCCCGTGGGGTACGCCCATGAATACGCGCACGCCATCCTGCACCGCGGGCGCGTCCCGATGGAGCCCACCGACCACGTCGTGAACTGGGACGACGGTCCGCGCAAGGGCAAGCACTACCCGCACGCCGAGGCGTTCGCCCTGCCCGCCACCGAGGACCTCGCCGATGTCCCCATCGCACCGGGGCTGCTGCCCGGCACCGTCCCGGTGCGGGACGGCGACGCCGCCCGCGGCTTCAGTCTGCCGCTGCTGTCGGCGATGCTCCAGGACTCCTACGGGCTGACCGGGCGCCGCCTGGGCATCCAGGCCAACACCGACCTGCCCGGTCTGCCGTTCTACACGCACGCCAACTGGTCGCGCGGCACCGCGGGCGGCGGGGGCCTGTACCCGGTGAGCATCCACTGGGCGTCCGGTGCTTCCGGCCCCCTCACCCCCGGCCTGCACTACTACGACATCCACCGGCACGCCCTGCAGCGGCTGCTGGCCGGCGACGTCACCGACCGGGTCCGCCGGGCACTGGGCCCGGACGCGCCCGCCGAGGCCCTCGACACCGACCAGTACCTGATCCTCGGCGTCAAGTACTGGCAGAACTCCTTCAAGTACAACAGCTTCTCCTTCCACGTGGTCTCCACCGACGTCGGCACCCTGGTGCACACCTGGCGGATCTGGGCCGCCGCACGGGGGCTGCGTCTCGCCCCCGTGATGTGGTTCGACGAGCCCCGACTGAACGAGCTGCTCGGGGTGGGGGGCGAGGAGGAGACCGTGTTCGCGGTCGTGCCGCTGCACTGGGACGCGCCGGCGTCCTCGCGGGCCCCGGCCCTCGACGACGCCCCGCGCACCGACCCGGCCCACCGGCCCTCCGTCCGGCACCGGGACGTCGAACGCTCCCGCACCCTGCTGGACTTCACCGCGCTGCGCGAGATGCACTCCGCGACCCTGGCCGGCGCCGCCGACCGACCCGCCCCCGGGGCGCTGGCGGCCGCCGCGGCCCTGCCCGCCGATGCCGGCGGCGACCGGGTGGAGCTGCCCGCTCCCGCCTTCCCCGGCACCGGCCTGCGCCGCACCCTGCGCGACCGGCGCTCCAGCTTCGGCCGGTTCGACGCCCGGCGCCGGGTGACCGGGGAGCACCTGTCGGCGGTACTGGCGGCCTGCGCCGGGACCCGGCTGGCGGGCGACACCGACCCGGCCGACGAGGTCCGGCCGGCCCGGATGTACGCCTTCGTCAACCACGTCGAGGGCGTGGAGCCGGGGGCGTACGTCTACGACGCCGAACGCGGCGACCTGCGGCTGGTGGCCGCCGGCCCGCAGGGCTCCTTCCTGCAGGAGAACTACTTCCTGGCCAACTACAACCTGGAGCAGGCCGGGGTGGTGCTCGTGCCCACCGTGCGGACCACCGCCGTGCTGGACGCCGTCGGCGACCGTGGCTACCGGCTGGCCGTCGGCACCGCCGGCGCCGTCGCGCAGAGCTTCTACCTGGCGGCGTCCGCCCTGAGTCTGGGCGCCGGTGTGGCGCTCGGTTTCGACAACGTCTCCTTCGTCGAGCGGCTCGGCCTGGCGGACGGGGACGAGGCCCCCCTGCTCATCATGGCCCTCGGTCACGAACGGCCCGGGTCCGCCGACTTCCGCCACGAGATCGCCTGACGGCCGCGAAGGAATGTTCATGATCCCGATAGATTCCGGTTCCCCGGACACCCTCCCGGAGCCCGCAGTCCCCGGCGCCCACTGGGAACTCGGCCGGCGCTTCGTGCTGCGCGCCGCCGGTCTGCCCGTCGAGGCCGTGCACGGCCTGCGTTGCCCCGGCACCCGCTGCTGGGCCGACACCGTGCTGGACGAGGAGGAACGCCTGACTGCCGCCGGTGCGGCGCTGAGCGATCTGCTGCACACCCTGGTCAAGTCGACCACCGGCCCCGAGGAGGACCCGGGTGACGCCGCCGCCCGCCGAGGCCTGATCAACCTGCGGCGGCAGATCTTCAACAACCGGCTGCCGGCCGACCCCGCGGCCGCCGTCCGCCTGGTGGCGGAACGGGACCCGCGCACCGGGCGGCTCACCGAGGAGTGGCTGCGCGACCGTGCCCGCCTGGAGGAGCTCCGGGCCGAGGGCACCGACCTGCTCGCCGGTGAACTGCGGGAGAACCGCCGCGCGTTGCGCGAGGTGCTGGCCGACGACCGGCTGCGCCTCGGTCTGCTCCTCGCTTCCCCCGCCCTCGACGGACGGCTGGACACCTACCTGCGCGACACCAGCGCGCGGCCGGGCAACCGCCTGCGCAAGATCGAGCGGTCCGCGCTGACCTACCTGTACCGCACGGCCTGCAAGACCAGCCCCTTCAGCACCTTCACCGGTATCGGGCTGGGCACCTTCGCCGACAGCCCCGCGGACGACGGGGCGGCGCTGCGCACCGGCGAGGACTGGGTGAGCCACGTACGGCTCAATGTGGTGGCCCTGGCCCGGCTCACCGAACTGATCATGTCCGACCCCGGTCGCCGCCAGGACCTGCCGGTGGTCCTCTCGCCGGGCTGGGGACGTGACGCCGACCGTATCCGCTACGTGCGCCACGTGCTGGCCGCGGGCGACGACAGCGCCGCGGTCACCTTCGACGCGGTCCGCGACCGGCTGTTCTTCCTGCGCAGCAGCGGAACCCTGGAGCGGCTGCTGGAGTGGCTCGGCGGACACGCGCAGCCGGTGCGCCACCGGGACCTGGTGGCCTGGCTGGAGAGCGAGCACGACGCGGGACACGAGGCGTGCGAACGGTACGCCTCGGCTTTGCTGGACCTCGGCATGGTGCAGGTACCGGTGCTCCGCGCGGACGTGCACGACCGCGACCCGCTGCGCTCCTACCAGGACGCCCTGCGTTCGCTGGGGGCCGCCTGGGCCGACCGGCTGGCCGGCCTGCTGGACGGCCCGGCCGACTGCCTCGCCCGCTACCCCGGGGCCGGTGTCGGCGAACGCCGTGCCCTGCTGGGCACCCTGCGCGCCGGGCTCCTCGACGCCCAGCGGGAACTGGGGGCGGCCGGACCGGCTCTCCCGCAGACCCTGGTGTACGAGGACGTGGACACCGGTGACGTGTCCACGTGCGCGTCCGCCGTACTCGGCGGGGACACCGGACGGGCCCTGCGCGCCGTCGAGGGCGTCCTGCCGCTGTTCGACCTGACACTGCCGCAGCGCATCACCCTCATGGGCTTCTTCATCGCCCGCTACGGCCGCGGCGGCCGGTGCGACGACCTGCTCGGCCTGGTCCACGACTTCCACGAGGACTTCTTCGACCAGTACATCTCCTTCACCTCCAAGCGGGTCTCCTTCGACGACCAGGGTGCCTACGTGCCCGAGGAGAACTGGCTGGGGCAGAGCGAGCTGAAGTCGCTCGACCGGGCCCGCCGCCACTTCCACGCGGGGATGAGCACCCTGTGGCGGGACGGCGCGGAGCGCGACGCCGAGGAGATCGAGCTTCCCTCCGCCCTGCTGTCCGAGACCGCCGATGAACTCGACGGGATCACCGGCCACTTCACCCCACAGAGCCACCACCTGCAGCTGTCCCGGCCCGAGGGCGGCCGGCCCCTGGTGGTGCTCAACAAGTCGTACGGCGGACTGGCCTTCCCCTTCAGCCGGTTCACCCACCTCTACGACGGCGCCTCCCCGGACGGCGACCCGGCCTCACCCGGATTCTGCGAGGCGCTGCGCGCGGAGATGGCGGCCCGCTGCCCGGACGGCGCCGTCCTCGCGGAGGTCACCGGCGGTCCGGTCACCAGCAACCTCAACCTGCACGGACGGCTGACCGGCTATCAGATCGTGTGCCCCGGCGAGACCAGCACCGTGCCCGAGGAGGAGCGGATCCACCTGGACGACCTCTACGTCGTCCACGACGAGGCGGCCGGCCGGCTGGTGCTCCGCTCCCGCCGCCTCGGCCGCGAGGTCGTGCCGGTGTACCTCGGCTACCTCGTGCCGATCGCACTCCCGGAGATCCCGCGCAGCCTGCTGCTCCTCTCCCCCAGCACCATGGCGCCCTTCGACGTCTGGGCGGGGGTGCCCGAGGGCGAGGCGGTCGACGGCGTCACCCGCAGGCCCCGGGTCACACACGGGAACGTGGTGGTCGGCCGGCGCACCTGGACGGCGGACGCCGAGGTCCTGCCGGTCCGCTCCCAGGGCTCGGGCGAGGAGGAGCACTACCTGGAGTACCGGCGCTGGCAGCGCGCCCACGGCCTGCCGGACCGCTGCTTCGCCACGGTCTCCCACCCCGGCCAGGGCCCCATCGGGGCCAAACCCGTCTACGTCGACTTCGACAGCCCGCTGTGCCTGGCCACGTTCGACGCCCTGGTGGAGCGGAAGCCCGGTACCCGGGTGGCCTTCCGGGAGATGCTTCCCGCCGAGGACGGCCTCCACCTCACCTCCCGGCGCGGCCGACACGTCGCCGAACTCGCCGTGGAGACCTTCACCACCCGTCAGCAGCCGCAGTCCGACCAGGAGGTCGCACCGTCATGTCCGAACTGACCGAACCCGCGGCCTTCCGGCCCGCCCCGGGCACCGCCGCCTCGCCGTGGCTGGCCCTGCACATCTTCTACGCCGCCAACCCCCAGCCGCTGCTGGTGAAGTGCGTCCGTCCGCTGGTGGACCGGCTCACCGAGGAGGGGTTGCTGTCGGGCTACTTCTTCATCAACTACTGGCTGGAGGGCCCGCACGTCCGGCTGCGGCTACGGCCGAGCGGTCCGAAGGCCGAGGCCGAGGTGCGCCGCCGTGCCGAGGAGGCGATCAGCGGCTTCCTGAAGTCCCGCCCCGCCCTGTACGAGGTCGACTCGGGTTTCCTGAAGGACTTCTACAACTCCCTGTTCGACATCGAGTTCCCCGGTGAGGACCGCGCCGCGTACATGGGCCCGGACGGCCGGATGAACCTCAGACCGAACAACTCGTTCTCCTACGAGGTCTACGCCCCCGAGTACGCCAAGTACGGCGGACCGGCCGGAGTCGAGCTCGCCGAATGGCACTTCCGGCAGTCCAGCGATCTCGTGCTGGAGGCGTACCGGAGCATGAACCTGCACCTGCGGACGGTGCTGCTGGGCACCTCCGCGCAGCTGATGATGGTGATGGCCGGCTGCTTCCTGCCCGAGGAGGAGCGGCTCGCGGACTACCTGGACTCCTACTACGACTTCTGGCACCGGCTCTTCCCCGGCACCGGTTTCATCGGGTCCAGCGAGTACGAGCGCACCTACGAGCGGGAGGCACCCGCCCTCGGTGCCCGTTTCGCCCAGGTTCGGCAGACGGTGGCGAGCGGTGACCTGTCCCGGCTGCCGGTGTTCCTGCGCCGCTGGGCCGAGCACTGCCTGGAGCTGCGCGAGCGGGTGGTGGACCTCACCGCGCGCGGCGAACTCGCCTTCCCGGCCTGGGACGGCCCGGCCCGTGAGGACGCCGGCCAGGTGCGTGCCGAGGACCCCGACGCGGCCCCGCTGGTGACGGTCACGCATGCCCCGGCGGTGCTGCCCCGCCTCCTCTCGCCGTACATGCACATGACCAACAACCGGCTGCACGTGACCATCCGGGACGAGGCGTACCTGGCCTTCGTCCTGGGCCGGGTGCTGCGCGAGCCGGCCGAGGGACGGCAGGCGGCCTCATGAGCACCACCGACCGCGCCGGCACCACCGGCGGCGGCCCGGCCGCGGACCGGGCCGCCGCCGCCCGGGCCTACCGGCCCGCTCTGCGGCAGGGTGTGCTGATCAGTCCGGCGCTGCTGCGCGGCCCGCGCACCGTCCACCTGATCAAGCACCCGGTCAGCGGCGCCGCGTTCGAGGTGGGCCCGCGCGAGCACTTCGTCATCGGCCTGCTCGACGGGACACGGAACGTCGACGACGTGGTGGCCGCGTATGCGGAACGCTTCCGGCGCAGGCTGCCGGAGGAGCAGTGGACGCGGCTCCTGGGTCTGCTGGGCACCCGGGGTCTGCTCGACGGTTCCCCGGAGCCCGCGCCGCCGGAGCCCGGCCCGGCCCGTACCGGCACGTTCTGGGCGGGCAGTCGGCGGACCGTCGCCGACGCCCACGCGACGACGGGTCGCCTGCACCGGCTGCTGCGACCGGTGCTGCGCCCCTGGGCGCAACTGCCGGTGGCCGCGGCCGTCGTGGTGATGACCGTCGCCGTCCTCTGGGACGCGGGGGCGTTCCTCGACGGGGTGTGGGAGCTGCTCACCAGCCCCCTGGCGCTCGTCCCGTTCGCGGTCTTCCTCTGGTTCAGCATCTGCCTGCACGAGCTCGCCCACGGCGTCGCCGCCCGGCACTACGGCGGCGTGGTGTCCGAGATCGGGCTGCGCTGGCGGTTCCCGGCCATGATGATGTACTGCACGGTCGACAACTACCTGTTCCTGCCCGGCCTGCGGGCGAAGCTGGTGGTCGCCGCCGCGGGCGCCTACGTCAACCTGGCACTCCTGCTGCCCTTCGCCCTGTGGTGGGCGCTCCTGGACCCGGCCGACTCTGCCCGCCCGGTGCTGACCGGGATGCTCTTCGTCGGCATCGTGCAGGCGCTGAGCAATCTGGTCCCACTGCCGCCGCTGGACGGCTACCGCATGCTCGGCCACACCCTGGGCGCCGCCAACCTCGCCCCGGAGACCGGCACGTACCTGACCCTGCGCCGCCGCGGGCGGGACGCCGTCGTCGCCTACCCGCCGCGCGCCCGCCGCCTGTACGCCTCCTACGCCGGCACGGCGGCCGCCCTGGTGCTCGTCGCGGCGGCCGGCACCTGCGCCGCCGTCGTGTGGCTGTTCCTCCGATGACGCTCCGACCCCGAAAGAACACGCAACTCATGAATGAGGTACCCGTATGAGCTCCCCCTCCCCCACCACGGACCACGGAGCCCAACCGGCCGTCGTGGTCGACGACGTGACCAAGAACTACGGCAGCCGGCGGGCGGTCGACGGGGTCTCTCTGGACATCCGGCGCGGTGAGTTCTTCGGGTTGCTGGGCCCCAACGGGGCGGGCAAGTCCACCCTGGTGGAGATCATGGAAGGGCTGCGCCGGGCCGACTCCGGCTCGGTCACGGTGTTCGGCGAGTCGACCTGGCCACGCAACACCGGCCTGCTGCCGCGCATGGGCGTGCAGACCCAGTCCTCGGCCTTCTTCGTACGGCAGACCGTGCACGAGCACCTGCGCACCGTCGCGGCGCTGTTCGGCACCGACCGTGCGGCCGTCGACCGCACCCTGGAGGCCGTGGGCCTGGGCGACCAGCACGACGTCCGGGTCGACGACCTCTCCGGGGGCCAGCGGCAGCGGCTCGCCATCGCCTCCGCGCTGGTCCACGGCCCCGAACTGATCTTCCTCGACGAACCGACCGCCGCGCTGGACACGGAGGGCCGGCGCGACCTGTGGGAGGTGCTGCGCGGGCTGAAGGCGGCGGGCCGGACCATCGTCTACACCACCCACCACCTGGACGAGGCGGAAGCGCTCTGCGACCGGGTGGGCATCCTGGTGGACGGCCGGCTCGTGGTCACCGACGAACCGCAGAGCCTGATCGGGAACTCCGGCGCCACCAGCCGGCTGCTGGTCCCGCTCGGCCGGATCGACGAGGAGCAGGCCGCCGGCCTGCCGGGTGTGGAGGGCGTCGCGGTTCAGGGAGGGCACCTCGTCCTGCAGACCCGCGCCACCGGCCGGGTCCTCGCCGCCCTCGACCCCCTCACCGGCCTGGACGGCGTGCAGACCCGCACTCCCAGCCTCGAGGACGTCTACCTCGAGCTCACCGCCCGGCCGAAGTCCCCCCTCGCATCGAACCACCAGGAGCAGTCATGAGCGCCTACTCCGCGCTGACCGCGGCGGGCTACCGCGCCCAGGTCCGGGACAAGACGACCGTCTTCTTCACCTTCGCCTTCCCGCTGATCTTCCTCGTCGTCTTCGGTCTCGTCTTCCGCGGTCGCAGCGTCGAGGAGAGCGGTTTCTCCTACCTGTCCTACACGGCCGCCGGGGTGCTCTCCTGGGGCGTCGCCAACGCCGCCGTCTTCGGCATCGGATTCACACTGATGCAGTGGCGCTCGGACGACATCCTGCGCATGATCCGGCTGTCCCCCGCCCCGCTGACCGCCGTCATCGGTTCCCGGTACGTGCTCGCCCTGGGCGTGGGCCTGGTGCAGTCGGTGCTGTTCGTCGGGGTGGCGATGCTTCCGGGCTTCGACCTGGTGCCCGACTCCCGGTGGCCGATGCTGATCCCCGTCATGATCCTCGGCACCACCACGTTCCTGCTGCTCGGCGTGATCATCGGCAGCATCGCCGACACCCCGGAGTCGGTGGCCGGCATCGCCAACTTCCTGATGCTGCCCATGGCGTTCCTGTCCGGTTCGTTCTTCCCGCTGGACGCCATGCCGGACTGGCTGCAGAAGGTCTCGATGGTCCTGCCGCTGCGCTACCTCAACGACGCGGTGTCGGCCGCGCTGACCGGCCGCGGCGATCTGTCGGACATCGGCTGGGGTTCCCTCGGGCTCGTCGCGTTCGCCGTGGTCTTCGGTGCCGTCGCGGCCCGCACCTTCCGCTGGACGAAGTCCTCATGAGCACCGCGACCCTGCCGCTCGCGCACCCGATGGCACGGGCCCGCGATGCCCTGCAGGCAGCCCTGGACGACCACTTCGGCGCCGACGACGCCCCCCGGGTGGTCCCGGTGGGCGCCGTCGGCGCGGGCGGCCCTCAGGCCCGGGAGCGGGACCCCTGGGCCGCGGACCGCCCCACCGCGCTGGTCCACGTCACCGCCTCGGCGGTGCTGTTCGGCCCGTGGGGCGGCGACGGGACCGCTCCCGCCTGCGGCCGCTGCCTGGCCCTGCGCTGGCAGCGGCTGCGCAGCCGCAGCGAACGCAACGCCCTGGAGACCGCCGGGCCCGACGGGCCCCGCCCCGCCGGGGCCTGGCCGGTACTCACCGGCCACGTCCGGGACACCGTGACCGCGCTGTGCGAGGCACTGCTGCGCGGGCCGCTCCCTGCTCCCCCGGCGGAGCATCCGGCGGACCGCGCCCTGCCGCAGGTGACCCGGCTGGACCTGGCGAACCTGACGATCCGGACGTATCCGCTGCTCGCCGACCCGCTCTGCCCGGACTGCGGCCGCAGCGCCCCGGCGACGGCCGGCGTCGAGCCGCTCGTCCTCGCCCCGCGCCCCAAGCCGGACCCGGACACCTACCGGCTGCGCTCGGCCTTCTCCTACCCGCTGCCCACCGACGCCCTGGCCAACCCGGTCTGCGGCGCCCTGGGGGCCGGCACCTGGACCGACGTCACCTCGTCGACCACCGCCCCGGTGGCCGGCAGTGCCTTCGTCCGGGGCTATGCGGGACTGCACGACGTCACCTGGAGCGGGCAGGAGAACTCCTTCGCCACCAGCCGCCGCCTGGCGTTCCTGGAGGGCCTGGAACGGTACGCGGGCACCCACCGGCGCGGGGGCCGCGCGCCGGTCGTCGGCTCCTACGAGGAGCTGCGGGCCGACGCGGTCGACCCCGAGGTGTGCGGGCTGTACAGCCCTCAGACCTACCGGGACGACCCGCTGACCGACCCCTTCGACCCGGGCCGGGCCATCCCCTGGGAATGGGGCTGGTCGCTGCGGGACGAACGTCCGGTGCTGGTGCCGTCGCGGCTGGTCTACTACAGCGCGCCGCTGGCCGGCGACAACTTCGTCTTCGAGTGCTCCAACGGCTGCGCCATCGGCGGCTGCCTGGAGGAGGCCGTCCTGGGCGGCCTCCTCGAACTCGTCGAGCGGGACTCCTTCCTGAACGGCTGGTACGGCGCCGCCCGGCTGCCCCGTGTCGACCTGACCACGGTGGGCAGTCCCACGGCCGTCGCGATGGCCGAGCGGGCTGCTCTGCAGGGCTACGACGTCCACGTCTTCGACAACCGGATCGACCTGGCGATCCCGGCCGTCACCGTGGTCGGCGTACGCCGGGACGGCGGACCGGGCACCCTGTCCTTCGCCGCGGCGGCCTCCCTGGACCCGAGGTCGGCGGTCGAGGGGGCCCTGTCGGAAGTGCTGAGCTACATCCCGCACCTGTCCCGGCAGACCGCCGAACGCCGGGACGAGCTGGAGGCTATGGCGGACGACTTCTTCCTGGTGCGCCATCTGAAGGACCACCCCCAGCTGTACGGGCTGCCCCGGATGTCCGCGTACGCGCGGACCTATCTGGAGCCGTCCCCGGCCCGTCCCTTCGACGAGGTGTACGGGGACTGGGAGCGCCACGGCCGGCCGCGCACCGGCGACCTGCTGGACGACGTCGCGGTGGTGCGGGACGAACTGGTCGCGGCGGGCCACGACGTGATCGTCGTCGACCAGACCTCGCCGGAGCAGGAGCGGGCGGGGCTGCGCACGGTCGCCACCGTGGTGCCGGGGCTGTTGCCGATCGACTTCGGCTGGAACCGGCAGCGGGCCCTGCTCATGCCCCGGCTGCGGACGGCGCTGCGCCGCGGCGGGCACCGGGACGGCGACCTGACCGACGCGGACGTCGTGCGGGCCCCGCATCCCTTCCCCTGAATCCGTCCGTCCTCCTCCGGGTCCCCGCCGCGGCGCGGCGGGGACCCGGCCGTCCTTGCGGAGTTGGCCGATGAACCCGCCGTCCCACCTCTCTCCCGATCCCCCGGCATCCGGCGCCCCGGCCCCGGCCCCGGCCCCGGAAGGTCTCCTCGTCCGCGCCGGGGAGGTACTGCGGCCCGCCCTCGACCTGTACCTGGACCTGCACGCGCATCCGGAGACATCCGGGCGGGAGGAGCGCACCGCCGATCGTTTCGCCCGGTCGCTGGAGGCGGCCGGCTGCGCGGTGACCCGGCGGGTGGGCGGCCACGGCGTGGTCGGCGTCCTGCGCAACGGGGACGGTCCCCGGGTGTGGCTGCGGGCCGAACTCGACGCGCTCCCGGTCGAGGAGCGGACCGGACTGCCGTACGCCGGCCGCAACGGCGCCATGCACGCCTGCGGCCACGATCTGCACATGGCCGCGGCCACCGGCGCGGCCGCTCTGCTGGCCGGCCTGGCCGACCGGTGGCGGGGCACCCTGGTGCTGGTGGGGCAGCCCGCCGAGGAGACGCTGAGCGGGGCCGAGGCCATGCTGGGTGACGGACTGTACGACCGGTTCGGCCGGCCCGATGTCGTGCTGGCCCAGCACGCCGCACCGCTGCCCGCGGGTACGGTCGCGCACGCGCCGGAGCGGGTGCCGATGGCGGCGGCCGGCGCGGTGCTCGACGTCCTGCTGTACGGGCGGGGCGGCCACGTCGCCACCCCGCACCTGGCGGTGGACCCGGTGGTGGCCGCGGCCTCGGTGGTGACCCGGCTCCAGGGCGTCGTGGCCCGCGAGACCGCGCCCGCCGACCAGGTGACCCTGACGGTGGGCACCCTGCGGGCCGGGACCGCCGCCAACGTCATCCCCGACGAGGCCCGGCTGGGGATCGCGCTGCGTGCGGCGAACGAGACTTCCCTGGAGCGGGCGTTGTCCGCGGTGCGCCGCGTCGTCCTCGCGGAGAGCGCCGCCGCGGGGGCGCCGCGCGAGCCGGAGGTGACGGTCGCCTCCCGTTCGGCGGCCCTGCTGTGCGACCCACGGCCCACCGCCTCCGTACGGCGGGCCCACACCGCGCTCCTGGGCGCCGGACGGGTGCTGGACTGGCCCGGCTCGATGGCCACCGAGGACTTCCCGCTGTTCGGGGACGCCGGCACCCCCGTCCACGGCCTGCACGGAGTCCCGTTGGTCTACTGGATGCTGGGGACGGTGGGCGCGCGGGAGTGGCACCGGGCGGTGGCGGGCGGTCCCGAGGCCGCGCCGGCCCCGAACCATTCCCCGTTCTTCGCCCCGCACATCGGGAGCGCCCTGCGGCCCGCGATCGGCGCGCTGGCGGCCGCGGCGGTGGACCGGTTCGCCGACGGGTGACGATCCACGGCCGGGCCCGGACCGGGCCGCCGCGTCACGCGCTCCGTGCGCCGGGCGGGCCGGGCAGCGGCCGGGACTGTCTTCACGGCCGTTCTGCCTGGGTCGGAAAGAAGCAGGTCCGGCTCCCGCCCGATGACGCGGAGGCGCCACCGAACCCATCGGCAGCCTCCTTCCCGTCCTCCGCTCGGCTCCGGAATCTCACTTGGCTGTCCCGAAAAGAGTGAGGCGCCGCCCCGACGGGGGCATGGGAATGGTCGGAGGCAGAACGTGCTGGACGATCTGCGTCAGGGCGGCTGTCCCTCCATGGGGCCCGCCCCGACTCCCGGAGGGAGTCGCGGGAGATGCGGACGTCGCGGGCGACGGTGGGGCCGACGTTCTCCATGACCGGCACGAGCCCCTTGGGGGAGGTCTGCGTCTTCTTTGTCACCGGAGGCGGTGGCGAGCCCCGTCGGAGTCCTCGACGTCTCACCGCCGACCGTGCACGAGCCCGTTGGCCTGTCCATCCGGTCGCGGAGGTGTACCGCGATCACTGATACGGCCTCGTTCGCACGTGGTTCGGTGTCCTGAACGCACCGATGACCTCGTGGGACGCGCGCCGCGGTCCTTTCGGCGGCGCACCGGACGCCTGTTCCAGGCGTCCCGCACGAAGCCGTGAGTCCGTCTCCCACAGCACCACATGCCGCAGTGCCGCTGGTGACTCTCGACGGCCCGTCGCCCGTACCGGACGACGGGCCGGTCCTCCGTTCGGTCCGCGTCACGTGCGGCCCGTGAGCCGCAGTCCGGCCGTCCGGGCATGCAGGATCCGTGAAGCGGGTGTCAGAAACGTCCGGCCAGGAAATCGGACAGACCGGTCAACAGCCGCTCCACATCTTCCGTGTTGTTGTAGGGGGCGAGGCCCACACGAAGCCCTCCGGTGTCCGAGAGACCGAGCCTGCGGGAGGCCTCGATCGCGTAGAACGACCCGGACGGCGCGTGGACACCGCGTTCCGAGAGGAACCGAGAGGCATCCGTCGTACTGCGACCGTCGACGGTCAGCAGCAGGGTGGGCGTACGGTCGGTGGCGTTGGAGTGGACCGTGACGCCGTCGAGGGCACTCAGTCCCTTGTCGATCCGGGCCCGCAGGTTTTCCTCGTGTCCCTCGAGCGCCGTGAACGCGGCGGCCAGTCGCTGACGCCGGGTGCCCGACGCGCGTGCGTCGAGTCCGGCGAGGAAGTCGACGGCGGCACGAGTACCCGCGAGGAACTCATAGGGCAACGTGCCGAGTTCGAAACGCTCCGGAACGACGTCGGTGGAGGGCAGCAGCTTGTCGGGACGCAGCGTCTCCAGCAACTCGGGCCGGGCGGCGAGCACTCCGTGGTGCGGACCGAGGAACTTGTACGGGGAGCAGGTGAAGAAGTCCGCGCCCAACTGCTCGACATCGACCAGGGAATGGGCGGTGTGGTGCACCCCGTCGACGTACATCAGCGCGCCCGCCTCGTGCACCGGGCGGGAGATCTCGGCGATCCGGGGACGCGTGCCGATCAGGTTGGAGGCGGCGGTCACGGCGACCAGCCGGGTGCGTTCCGAGAGCACCGCCCGGATGTCGTCGGCGGTCAGTTCCCCGGTAGCCGGATCGAAGTCGGCCCAGCGTACGGTGGCTCCGGCCCGGGCTGCGGCCTGGACCCAGGGACGGATGTTCGAGTCGTGGTCCAACCGGGTCACGACCACCTCGTCCCCCGGCGACCACGTCTCGGCAAGGGTGCGCGAGAAGTCGTAGGCGAGCTGCGTGGCGCTGCGCCCGAACACGATCCCGGCCGGGTCCGCTCCCAGGAGGTCGGCCAGCGCCTGCCGGCACCCGGTGACGATGCTCTCGGCGTTGCGCTCCCCGATCGCCCCGTGTCCCCGGTTCGACAGCGGGCTGCTCAGCGCGTCCGAGACGGCCTCGATGACGGGCCGGGGGGTCTGGGTGCCACCAGGGCCGTCGAAGTGGGCTGTCCCGGCGGCCAGCGCGGGGAACTGCGCGCGAATGGTTTCGACGTCGTACGTCACGAGAGCTCCTGTTCGTCCCAGGGTCCTCTCCCGCGGTTCCTGCCCGGGCGAGGTCCGAAGGAGAGCGCCCCGTGTGAGTGACTGCCCACCGGTCGGTCCTGTTCCCGATTCTGCCGCCCCTGGCCGGAGCAGGACAGGGGCTGACGATCACGAGTTGGGATCCGGCCTCGTCCCGCTCCGTGTCCGTCCCCGGGCAGGACGGCTCCCGGCGGTCGGCCCGTGTCCGTCCGCCTGCGCGTCCGACCGGTCTTCGAAGCAGGGCCGGCCGGCCCGGGGTCCAGATCCCGTGCTGCCCAAGGAGTCGTCGGGTCGGTATGTGGGCCCGACCACTCCGGACTGGCGTGAGACGGGACAGCGGCAGCAAGCAGCGCACCCCGAAGAAGATGACGCGCATGACGGGCGACCAGGGGGCCGTACTGACAGCGGCCGCCGATCAGGCGCTGGCGGACGGGCTTCGCTCCTCGCTCCGAGGTGAGGTGATCGACCGCGGGCACCCCGGCTACGACGAGGCCCGGGCCGTGTGGAACGGGCTGATCGACCGCCGCCCCGCGCTCATCGCCCGGTGATCCGGTACGGCGGACGTGGTCGAGGCGGTACGGGTCGCGCGCAAACACCGCCCCCTCGTCAGCATCCGCGGGGGCGGGCACCAGGCGGCGGGGTTGCAGGGCAGCGCCACGCCTGTGCGGCGCTGCCCTGCCGGGAACAGGTCGGTGAGCAGCGCCCCGGAAACCGCGTGGGCGATGGAAAACACGGCGGCCCCGACCACCGGGGCCGGCACGACCACAAGCATCCCGAGGAACGGCGGGATCGGCCATGGGGCACATCATCCGTCGAACGCCTCGGCCGGGACCCCGGCGTGCCGGGTGGAGGTGGCGTGGTCGACCGCGTCGAGACAGTCCGGCGGAGTGACTATCATCGTGGGATGAGTGAGCGTGCGATGCAGGAGCCCACGTTGCTGGTGCTGACAGCCCTCGCGGACGCGCCCCGGCACGGATATGCCATCGCGCAGGAGGTCAAGGCGATGACCGGCGGCCGTGTCGTGCTGCGTACGGGTGCTCTTTACGGGGCCCTGGACCGCCTGCTGGCCGAGGGCCTCATCGACGTCGAGCGCGAGGAGGTCGTCGACGGCCGGGCGCGGCGGATCTTCACCTTGTCGTCGTCGGGGCGGGAGCGGCTGGCGGCGGAGGCCGAGCGTCTGGCCGTGACGGCGAGGGAGGCCGCCCGCCGCCTGTCCGTCACGCGGCCGTCGGCGGCTGCCACATGATCGAGCGTGTGCTGCGGCTGTATCCCGCCGCCTACCGGCGGGCCCATGGCGGGGAGATCGCTGCGACCTATCGCGAGATGACCGCGGGCGAGCCGCCGAGCTCGCGGCTGCGAGAAGGCGCGGGTCTGGCGGCGCACGCGGTGCGGATGCGTATGGGGCTGGGGTCGGCCACTCGGGTCGCGCGGGTTCTCGCGCAGGCGTATCCCTTCGCCCTGGCCACCTCCGCCGCCGCCTGCGGCCTGTACCTTCTGCGCTGGTACGCCGGGGTGGTCGCCTCACCCACCCCGTTGTGGGTACAGCTCGGCACCGACCTGTCGGGGACGTGGGGTGTGCTGCTCGTCTCGTCGCTGATCGTGTTCGCGGGTGCGGCGTCGGCGCTGGCCGGCCGGTGGCGTACGGGGGTGCCCTGCACGGTGGCCGGGCTGCTCTCCTTCGCGGTGGCCGCGGTGGTCAGCGGGCCGGCGTTCGGTGACCCGGTCGTCACCCCGGCCGCGATGGTCCTGGCGGCGGCCGTGGTGCTCGCATGCCCGCCGGACCGGCGCCTGGAGAACACGTCGGCGGGGCGGGCGGGTCCGGCCGGTGCCGTGATCGCGCTCGTGGTCGTACCACGGGCCGCCATCGACGCGCACGCGGTGCCGTGGGTCAGCACCGATTACGGATGCTGGCCTCTACTGGTCCTCACCGCGGCCGGTGTCGTCCTGACCTGGCGCAGCGGATCACGAGGCGGCCGCGAGCTGGGAGCGATGGCCATGGCGTCCCCGCCTCTGCTCGCCCATGCCTATACGACAGCGTGGGGTGAGGCGACTGCTGCCGTGTTCCTGGCAGCCATGGTGGCGGCCATCGCGGTGATCGCTTTTCTGGCCGGCCGTCCGGGACGGACCGGACACGCCCGCCCCTGAACGGCTTCACACACCCTCGGCCGAGCATCCGTCCGGGCAGCGGCATCCATCACCGCCCGATAGTCCGTTTGACGTAGCATTCCGTTCAACGGACTGTCTGGTCCGTGCGAAAGGATGCCCATGCCGTTCACCCTGTCCCACCCCGCGGCTGTCCTGCCGTTGATGCGGCGGCCCTTCAGCCGGACCGCACTGGTCGCCGGGGCCGTCGCACCGGACATGCCCTACTTCGTCGGCACCGCGGGCCTGCCTGTCAACGCGCAGTCCTGGTACGAGCCCTTCCTCAACGCCACGACCACGCACACCGCCCTCGGCGCCGCCACCGTCACCCTGCCGTACGCCCTCGTGCTGTGGGGCCTGGCGCAAGCCGGCCGTCGCCCGCTGACGGCCCTGCTGCCGCTACCCGCCGCCCCGTCGTCACCCCGGACGGCCGGCACGCCGATACGGCGCGCCGGGTGGGTCGTCCTGTCCGTCCTGATCGGCATTGCCACGCACCTGGTCTGGGACTCCTTCACCGAGGTGGGCAGCCCCACCTGGGCGCGGACACTGCAGCACGCGAGCACGATCGGCGGCCTGGCCGTCATCGCGGTGTACATGTGGCGCGGACGGGCCCGCTTCCTCGGCGGTAAGGGCCGCACCGGACCCGGGAACGTGACGCGGCACCGTGTCCTGCTCGCAATGGCCCTGTTCACGGTCGCCGGTGCCGTCGCCCATGCCTGGTGGCGGCTCGCCGGCCCGGAGGCGGCGACCACCGGGCTGCCCCTGGGCGTCGTGATCGAAGGGATGCTGTCCGACGCGGCCAAAGGCGCGGGGGCAGGCCTGATCGGCGCCCTGGCCCTTCACATCGCCGCGTGGTGGATCCGTGAGGCCGCCACCGCAGTCCGCCCTCGCGGAAACACAGCCCGTTCGGTGTACGACGACACCCCGGGGGCGGACATCTCCGCTTGACTCGCCACCGGCCGGACCCGGCGATGGCGGCACTGCGCCCAGGGCGTCGCTGTCACGGGAAGCTCAGACGCCGCTGTCCGGCCCGCGGCGCCAAGCGGACGGGAGACAGGAGCCCGCCCCAGCCGTGACCGGCGTGCGCGGCCGTTCGACGGGTACCGCCCCGAGGGCGAGCTTCAGCACCCCGTGGCAGCTCGGCACCCAGCGCGGCCGGTGCAGTGGTCAACCGCGACGCAGTCATCGTGCGGCTGTTCCTGCGCGGTGAATCCGTCCTGGTCCTGGTGGGCACGGTCGACCCCGACCGGGCCGACCCGTACGCCGAGGGTTCGGCGATCGCCGATGCCCTGATCGTCGACGCCCTGTCCTCCGCCCTCGGTCGCCTCGAGGCGACCGAGGGCGCCGGGCACTGCCCACGCGACCAGTTCCCCGGCCTACAGGTGTCCATGGATCGCGCCCGGTGAGGACCGGCGACTCCGTCCTGCGTCCCGCGAGCGTGCCCCTCGGTCTCCGGCCCCATTCCGGAATGCGTGATTCCGTGACATCCGTCACGCCATGTCCCGATCTCTCCGGCCCGCTTAGTAGAGCCCGCTCCGACGACATAAAGGATTTGTCGGTCTTGCCATGACCGTGAGGCGGGCCGAGGCGGGGGGTGATCGGCTGGGGAACCGAGCGCCGCGGTTCCCCCGCCGGGCAAGGGGTTCTGACGAAGCGGCAGGCGTCCCGGAGGCCCGCCGCCAGCAGGTCGGCACGCTCTCCCGATCGCCGCAAGGGCCCCGCAGATCTACGAAGCGCAGTAGTGCGAAGGCCCTTTGCGCCCGGTGCCGGGCCATCCCAAGAATGACGAGCCTCCGGACAGCAGGGGTGAGGCCACATGGGAAAGCATCGTCATCAGAAGCGGTACCGGCGGGCGGCCGTCACAGCGGTCGCCATGAGCGCCATAGGCATACCCTCGGTCGCCATGGCCTGTGCCGACTGGCCCGGCAACGGACAACGGCAGCACCAGGACGCCGCCGCCCCGACCGCGGTCGCGGACAGGTGGGACGACACCGACCGGCACCACCAGCGGAACAACCGTCCGCACAACGAGCCCGCAGCGGCACCGTCGAACACACCGACCGCCACGGCCGGCCCTTCGAAGACCGGGACGCCGAAGCACAGCAACGCCAAGCCGTCGCACAAGCCGAAGAAGACGGCCGCCCCGGCATCCGCCTCCAAGCCCGCCACCACGGCCCCGAAGCCCACCACGGCCGCTCCAGAACCCACCACCGCGGCGCCGAAGCCCACCACGGCCGGACCCGAGCCCGCCACCGGCGCTTCGAGTCCCGCCGCGACGGGCGCCACCAAAGCCTCCGGAGCCGTCGCCAGGGTCGTGGAAATCGTCAACGCCGAGCGCGGCAAGGCCGGTTGCTCCCCGGTGAAGGTGAACACCACCCTGACCGCGGCCGCGCAGAAGCACAGCGAGGACATGGCGGCGAGCGGCAGCATGTCGCACACCGGCTCGGACGGATCCTCGCCCGACGACCGCATCACACGTGCCGGCTACAGCTGGAGCACCTACGGCGAGAACGTCGCCTACGGCTACTCCACTCCCGAACAGGTGATGGCCGGCTGGATGGCCAGCCCCGGTCACAAGGAAAACATACTCAACTGCGCGTTCAAGGAGATCGGTGTCGGTCTCGCGCAGCCCGGTGACTACTGGACCCAGGACTTCGGCACGGCCCGGTAGGCGCCGTAGTCCCGCACAAGCTCCTCGCGGAGCGCGTGGAGCAGGCGGTGGCGGAGAAAGTGCTGCGCCGGCCATAGGAGCAGGTTGCCGCTGTTACGCCCGCGACTGGGCCCTGCCGGACGGAGGAGCGCAACCAAGCTTCCTCCAGAGATGGTCGAACTTGGCGTGGAGAAGAACAACTGCCCCGTCGAAGGGGTACTCAGCCTCGATCCACCGCGTGATCTCTGATCGCGCGGTGTGATTGGTTTCGGGGTGGTTTTTCGGTTCCGGGCAGCATGCGTTTCCGGTTGGCCGCT
>NZ_JBIAIV010000065.1:0-35164 GCF_042871645.1 Streptomyces sp. NPDC005774
CGCCCGGTTACATTCCGAACCCGGAAGCTAAGCCTTACCGCGCCGATGGTACTGCAGGGGGGACCCTGTGGGAGAGTAGGACGCCGCCGAACAATCTTTGGAAGGACCCTTGGTCCCAGCGTTCAGCTGGGACCAAGGGTCCTTTTTTATTTTCTGGAGCGCGCCGGATGTTCGGCTGCGCGAGAATATTTGCGGTACCGAAGACATGCGGTACCGAAGACAGGAGTCATCGATGTCCACCAACTCTCCCGACGACCGACCGGAGCGCGATCAGCGGCGACGGGACAGTGGTGACCGTTCGGACCGAGGCGGCCAGCGGGGTGCCGACCCGCGTCGATCCAGCGACCGCGACCGTGGGGTCCGCCGAGACGATCGGCGCGACGACCGAGGCGCCGGCCGGCCGGAGCGGGGCGGTTTCCGTGGGCGTGACGACAACCGGGGTGACAACCGGGGCGGAGAGCGCGGCGGCTACCGGGGCCGGGACGACCGTAAGGACGACCGCCGTGACAGTGGACGTGAGCGTCCCGGCTTCCGCCGCGACGACGATCGAGGGAACGGCCGCCGGGACGACCGGCGTGATGACCGGCGCAGTGACGACCGTGGTGAGCGGGGCGGTTTCCGCGGGCGTGACGACAGCACTGGCGGCGACCGTGGTGGTTACCGCGGACGTGATGACAGCCGTGGCGGTGACCGCGGTGGATTCCGCCGTGATGACAGCCGTGGCGACAGTCGCGGTGGCGAGCGGGGCGGATACCGCGGCCGGGACGACAACCGCGGTGGTGGCGAGCGTGGTGGTTACCGCGGACGTGATGACAGCCGTGGCGGTGACCGGGGCGGCTTCCGCCGCGACGACCGACGTGACGACCGCCGTGATGACCGGCGCAGCGACGACCGTGGTGACCGCGGTGGCTTCCGTCGCGACGACAGTCGGGGCGACAGCCGCGGTGACAGCCGTGGCGGCTTCCGTCGCGACGACCGGCGTGATGATCGTCGGGACGACCGGCGCAGCGACGACCGTGGTGACCGCCGTGATGACAGCCGTGGCGACAGCCGCGGTGGCGAGCGGGGCGGATACCACGGCCGGGACGACAGCCGCGGTGGAGACCGTGGCGGCTTCCGTCGCGACGACAGCCGGGGCAGCAGCCGCGGTGACAGCCGTGGCGGCGAGCGCGGTGGTTTCCGTGGCCGGGACGACCGGGGCGAGCGGTCCGGTGGGTTCCGTGGGCGCGACGACGGGCATGGTGGCGGCCGGTTCCGTGAGGAGCGGGAGCGGGAGCCCATCAAGCGGTTGCCGATCCCCGAGGACGTCACGGGCGAGGAGATCGACAAGGACGTACGGCAGGAGTTGCAGAGCCTGCCCAAGACGCTCGCGGAGGATGTTGCCAAGAACCTGGTGATGGTCGCCCGGCTGATTGATGAAGACCCCGAGGGCGCGTACGGCTACTCCAGGGTGGCGCTGCGGCTGGCGTCGCGCGTCGCCGCCGTACGGGAGGCCGTCGGCTTCGCCGCGTACGCCAGCCAGAAGTACTCCGAGGCTCTGGCCGAGTTCCGGGCGGCGCGGAGGATGACCGGTACCGCGGAGCTGTGGCCCCTCATGGCCGACTGCGAGCGTGGACTCGGGCGGCCGGAGAAGACGCTGGACATGGCCGGTGCTCCCGAGGTGCAGAAGCTGGACAAGGCCGGCCAGGTCGAGATGCGGCTTGTCGCGGCCGGCGCGCGGCGCGACCTGGGGCAACTGGACGCCGCCATTGTGACGCTCCAGAGCTCCGAGCTGGCGTCCCACGCCGTACAGCCGTGGACCGCGCGGCTGCGGTACGCGTACGCCGACGCGCTTCTCGCCGCCGAACGGACGGACGAGGCACGGGAGTGGTTCGCAAAGGCCGTGGAGGCCGACCGGGACGGCAGCACCGACGCCTCGGACCGGCTGGCCGAGATGGAAGGCGTGGAGTTCACAGACGCGCTCGACGAAGATGACGACGCGGACGCGGACGCCGACGCCGGTTCCGACACCTCGGCCGACGAGGCCGAGGACGTGCGCACGGACCTGAACCCGGACAACGGCGCTGCCGACAAGGCCGAGACCGACGTCGACAAGGCCTGACGCCTGACGCCTGACGCCTGAGCGTCCGGACGTACGAAGGGGTGGGATCCCCGGTCACCGACCGGGGATCCCACCCCTTCGTGCGTTACCGGCGGCGCGTCACGCGTCGAACGCGCGCAGCACCAGTCCCGAGGCCGGCTTGGGGCCGAAGGACGTCGACTTGCGGGGCATCGTGACGCCTTGGCGGGCGAGGTCACGGACGACCTCCTCGCGGACCGGATGCATCAGCACCGCCGTACCGCCGTCGCGTTCCGCCTTCTCGACGGTCGCGGTCGTGTCGTGGATGTAGGCGATGTGGGCCGGGGAGTCCTCGGGGACGTGCCACACCTGGTCCAGGAGTGTGGAGTGCAGGACCGTCGCGTCCAGGGTTCGCCAGGCTTCCGGGCGGTCGGCGGGGACCGTGCGGGCCAGCAGATCCGGGTCCGGGCGGTCGACGAGGTGGAAGGCGCCGTCGCCGGCCAGGAGGAAGGCGTTGCCCGTACCGGCCGCCTCGGCCAGCGCCTCCATGGCCTCCGGCAACGCGGCGTCGACGCGGCGGACCCGGAACAGGCCGTCGAGGGCCGCCAGCGCGTCCGCGACGGGCAGGCCGTGCAGCAGGCGGTGGATGGCGCGGACGCGCAGCGGGTAGCGGGCCGTGTCGACGAGGAGCACCAGGCCGTGGTCCCAAGGGCTGGGGGAGGGGTGCTGCGCGCGCAGGCGGCGGTAGGTCGCCCAGCGGTGGTGGCCGTCGGCGATGAGTGCCTGCAGGCCGGCCAGGTCGGTCCGTACGGTGGCCAGGTCCTCGGGGTCGGTGAGGGACCACAGTCGGTGGTGGAAGCCGTCCTCCGTGGTGGTCGCGAGGACGGGGGGCGTCTTGGCCGTGCGCTCGATCAGGTCGGCGGTGGCGGCTGCCGATCCGTCGCCGGGGTAGGTCAGCAGCAGAGGCTCGAGGTTCGCCGAGGTGGCCAGCATCAGAGCCGCGCGGTCGGCGACGATGTGCGGCATGACGTCCTCGTGCGGCAGGACCAGCTGCTCGTCGGGGTCCGACACGCGCAGGGCGCCGATGATCCCGCGCTGCAGCAGACCGTCGCCGTCGCGCTGTTCATAGACGTAGAGACCGGGTTCGGGGTCCGTGGTCAGGACGCCCTCGGCCCGCCAGCGGTTCAGGGTCGCGGAGGCCTGGGCATTGCGGGCTTCGGGGGTTTCTGCCTCGGGCAGGATCAGCCGGACGATGTTGTACGGGTCGGCGGACTGCAGGTGATGCAGACCGTCGGGGCGGACGACGACGTCGTACGGCGGGGATGTCACGGCGGCCAGGCTGCCGACCCGGTCGGGGTCGTAACGAAGGCCTCGGAACGGGGTGAGTTCCAGGCCTCGGCGCGCCTTCGCTTCCGAGGGACCTGCAGTCTTCATCCAGGCATCGTACGGGTGTCAGTGAGATGGGGGATGATCGGGGAAAGCCGTCGAACGAGGAGCGATGCACAATGAGCCGAAGCGTCAGGACGAGGCCCGAGGGCAGTGGGCAGGCCCTGAGCGAGGCGTACGACACGGCGCTGCTCGACCTCGACGGTGTGGTGTACGCGGGTGGGAAGGCGATCGTCCACGCGGTCGAGTCGCTGGCCGTGGCCGGCGCCGGGGGCATGCACCTGGCGTACGTGACGAACAACGCCCTGCGCACGCCGGACACCGTCGCCGCGCATCTGACGGAGCTGGGGATACCGACGGAGGCCGCCGATGTGATCACATCGGCGCAGGCGGTCGCGCGGCTGGTGAGTGAGCAGGTGCCGCCGGGAGCCAGGGTGCTGGTGATCGGTGGCGAGGGCCTGCGGGTGGCGCTGAGCGAGCGCGGACTGACGCTCGTGGAGTCGGCGGACGACGACCCGGCGGCGGTGGTGCAGGGGTACGGCGGTCCCGACTTCCCGTGGGGGCGGTTCGGGGAGGCGAGTTACGCGATCGCGCGTGGGGTGCCGTGGTTCGCGTCCAACACGGATCTGACGATCCCCAGCGGCCGGGGCATCGCGCCGGGGAACGGGGCGGCGGTGGAGGTCGTACGGATCGCGACGGGCGCCGAGCCGCAGGTGGCGGGCAAGCCGCTGCCGCCGATGCACCGGGAGACCATTCTGCGGACGGGCGCCGAGCGGCCGCTGGTGGTGGGCGACCGGCTGGACACGGACATCGAGGGCGCGTTCAACGGCGGTGTCGACTCCCTGCTGGTGCTCACGGGCGTGACCGACGGGGCGCAGCTGCTGGCCGCGCCGCCGCAGCACCGTCCGACCTTCGTCGACGCCGATCTGCGCGGGATGCTCACCGGGCAGCCGGAGGTCGTCGCGGTGGACGGCGGCGGGTTCCGGTGCGATGGCTGGACGGCGACGGCGGCCGGTGAGCGCCTGGAGCTGGACGGGGAGGGTACGGCTTTGGACGGGCTGCGGGCACTGTGCGCGGCGGCGTGGACAGCGGCGGGCGACGGCGGGTGCCGGCTGGACGGCGGGAAGGCGCTGGCACGGCTGGGACTGTGAGGGACGCGCTCGGTACCCGGATGCCCCGTGCCCGGATGCCCGGGGATCCGAGGAATCGTAATCGAATAGGAGGGTAGGCTAACCTAACCGGGTGTTGGTCGAGAGTCCCCCCGAACAGCGCGCGGACACCGTCCCCGCGCATCCGAACCGCCGGGCGCCGCTCCGTGTCCTGGGGCTGCTCCTCTCCGCCGTGATCCTGGTGCTCGTCGCCCTGGCGAGTATCGCGATCGGGGCGAAGGATCTGTCCCTGCAGCAGGTCTGGCACGGCCTGTTCGAGGATTCGGGCACCTACGGCGATGCCGTCGTCGCCGACCGGTTGTCACGGACCGTTCTCGGCGCGCTCGCCGGTGCCGCACTCGGCCTGGCGGGAGCGGTGCTCCAGGCGCTGACCCGTAACCCGCTGGCCGATCCGGGACTGCTCGGCATCAACGCGGGCGCGTCCGCGGCGGTCGTCACGGCCATCACCTTCTTCGGCGTCACCTCGCTGTCCGGCTACGTGTGGTTCGCGTTCTGCGGGGCGGCGGCGGTCGGGGCACTGGTGTGGTTCCTGGGCGGCAGCCGGGGCGCCACACCGGTGCGCCTGGTCCTCGCCGGCACCGCGATCACCGCCGCGCTGTTCGGCTACCTCCAGGCGGTCATGATCCTGGACGAGGCCGCCCTGGGAAGGATGCGCTTCTGGACGGTCGGATCGCTGTCCTCGGCGAACAGTTCGGTCATCCAGCAGGTACTTCCGTTCCTGCTGGTCGGCTTCGTCCTGGCGCTGCTGCTCGCCCGGCCGCTGAACGCCATGGCCATGGGCGACGACACCGCCAAGGCCCTCGGCGCCAACCTGAACCGCACACGGGGGCTGGCCATGCTCGCCGCGACCCTGCTCTGCGGGGCCGCGACGGCCGCCTGCGGGCCGATCGCCTTCATCGGCCTGATGGTGCCGCACGTGGTGCGCTCGTTCACCGGACCCGACATGCGCTGGATCCTGCCGTACACGGCCGTCCTGTCGCCCGTACTGCTGCTCGGCGCCGATGTGATCGGCCGCGTCCTGACCCGGCCCGCCGAACTCCAGGTCGGCATCGTCACCGCGATCATCGGCGGCCCGGTGTTCATCTATCTCGTACGACGGCGGAGGACGGCCCAGCTGTGAAGACCAACCGTGCCGTGCGTACCCCCGGCGGCCTCTCGCTCCGGGTGGACGTGCGGACCCTCGTCGTCGGCACCCTGCTGCTGCTCGTCGCGCTCACCGCGAGCGTGGTGCTGATCGGTACCGGAGACTTCCCGATACCGGCCGCCGACGTGGTCCGGACGCTGTTGGGCGAGGGCGATCCGGGCCAGGAGTTCATCGTCACCGAACTGCGGCTGCCCCGGGTCCTGGTGGGACTCCTCGTCGGTGCCTCCCTCGGTCTCGCCGGTGCGCTGTTCCAGTCCATCTCCCGCAACCCGCTGGGCAGTCCGGACGTCCTCGGCCTGGGCCAGGGCGCCACGGCCGGCGCGCTCGTGGTGATCGTGCTGTTCTCCGGAACCGCCCACCAGGTCGCCCTCGGTGCCCTGGTCGGCGGACTGGCGACCGGGTTCGCCATCTACGTGCTCGCCTGGAAGCGGGGCGTGCACGGATACCGGCTGGTGCTGGTCGGTATCGGTGTCTCCGCGATCGTCACCGCGGTCAACGGCTATCTGCTCACCAAGTCCGACATCATCGACGCGGCCCGCGCGGTCGTGTGGATGACCGGTTCCCTCGACGGCCGTGACTGGGACCAGGTCTGGCCTCTGCTCGCTCTGTGCGCCCTCCTCGTACCGCTGGTTCTCGCCAACTCCCGTGGGCTCAGGATGATGGAGATGGGCGACGACGTGTCCTACGCCCTCGGAGTCCGGGTCGAGCGCGTACGGCTGGTGCTGATGCTGTCCGCGGTCCTGCTCACCGCGTCGGCGACGGCGGCCTCCGGGCCCGTCGGCTTCATCGCGCTCACCGCACCGCAGCTGGCCCGGCGTCTGACCCGTTCGCCCGGACCGAACCTGGTGCCGTCGATGTGCATGGGGGCCGCCCTGCTGGTGAGTTCCGACTGGATCTCGCAGCGGGCCTTCGGGGCCGGGCAGTTGCCCGTGGGCGTGGTCACCGGCGTGCTCGGCGGTGTCTACCTGCTGTGGCTCCTGGTCACCGAGCGCAGGGCGGGCCGGATATGAAGCGACCGACCAGCGGACCGAGCAACGGACCGGCCGGCCGACGGACCAGTGGGCTGAACAACCGAAGGAGTACCGTGAACCGACTGTCCGCCGAGGACGTCACCCTCGCCTACGACCAGCGTGTCATCGCCGAGCGGCTGTCGGTGGAGATACCGGACAACTCCTTCACCGTGATCGTCGGCCCGAACGCCTGCGGCAAGTCGACGCTCCTGCGGGCGCTGTCCCGAATGCTCAAGCCCAGTCACGGGCGGGTGCTGCTGGACGGTCAGATCATCCAGTCGATGCCCGCGAAGAAGGTCGCCCGCACCCTCGGACTGCTGCCCCAGTCGTCGATCGCGCCCGACGGGATCACCGTCGCCGACCTGGTGGGGCGCGGCCGGTATCCGCACCAGGGCATCCTGCGCCAGTGGTCCACCGAGGACGAGAGGGTCGTCCAGGAGGCGATGGCCCGGACCGGCATCGCCGACCTCGGTGAACGCCATGTCGACGAACTCTCCGGCGGGCAGCGGCAGCGCGTGTGGATCGCCATGGCACTCGCCCAGGAGACCCCGCTGCTGCTGCTCGACGAGCCGACGACCTATCTGGACATCCAGCACCAGATCGACGTACTGGACCTGTGCGCGGAACTGCACGAGGAGCAGGGCCGCACCCTCGTCGCCGTCCTGCACGACCTCAACCACGCCGCTCGGTACGCCACCCACCTCATCGCGCTGCGCGAAGGGAAGGTCATCGCCCAGGGCGCTCCGAAGGAGATCGTCACCGCCGGGCTGGTCGAGCAGGTCTTCGGTCTGAGCTGCCAGGTGATCGACGACCCCGAGACGGGTACGCCCTTGATCGTGCCGGCCGCCCGCAGGGCGCGGACCGCGGCAAAGCAGGCGCCGGGCAAGCAGGCGCCGGGCAAGCAGGCGCCGGACAAGCAGGCCACGGTCGAGCAGAACACGGACAAGCAGGCCACGGCGAAGGTGGGAGCTAGAGAAGCTTCCTGAGGTGGAGCAGGTCGCGCAGACCTGCCTCCAGCTTCACCCGGCCCGCCCCCCATACCCTGGCGAAGTGCAGTTCGCCGTCGACCAAGGCCAACAGGTCGTCCCCTCGCATGGCGAGCCCGACCTGCGCCCGCTCACGCGGAGGGCCCTCGAGAGTCTCGTGCACCTCGATCCGCCCGCCGGTGAGCCGGCCGGCGAAGGTTACATCCAGGTCGGTGACATGGCAGCTGACCGAACGGTCCATCGCCGCGGCCGCGCCGACGTCGCCCTCGGCACGCTGCATGGAGTCGGACAGTCTGCCGAGTGCGGCACGGCATTCCTCGATCGTGGCCATCGCGGATGACGGTACCCCAGCGGTTCGCGGTAGCGTCGGGGCATGAACGACGCAGTACCCCAGCCGGGGAGCGCGCAGCAGCCGCCCCCGCAGGCGGAGCACACCGGGCCACCGGCCGCGTACCCCGGACCCTTGCGGCCCGAGCGCTCCGAGCCGCAACCGGAGGGCGCCGCACCACCGGCCGAGGACGCCACCCCCCGGACCGTGCCCGAGTACGCGCCCGCCGCCCCCGCGCCCCTGAACGTGCCCCGCACCCCCACCGGCAACGCCGAGGTGGACGCGCGGGTGGAGCGGCTGGCCGACGCCGACCACCTCGCCACGGACGGCCATGTCGAGGTGTACGAAGATGTGCACCAGGGGCTGCGCGACGCGCTCACCGCGCTCGACGCCCGCCCGGGACCTCCGGGTCCCACCCGTCGCCCGGCCACCGCCCCTCAAGGAGGCCCTTCGGGCCACGAGTCCGATCCGACCCACCGACAGGGGAGCTGAACCGAACGTGGCAGGAGTCGCACGCCGCCGTCTCGACGCGGAGCTGGTCCGCCGGAAGCTCGCCCGGTCGCGTGAGCACGCCGGTCAGCTGATCGCCGCCGGGCGGGTCAGCGTCGGCAAGACCGTCGCGACCAAGCCCGCCACCCAGGTGGAGACCGCCGCCGCGATCCTCGTAGCGGAAGACACCGGCGACCCGGACTACGTGTCGCGCGGCGGCCACAAGCTCGCCGGCGCGTTCGAGGCGTTCGTGCCGCAGGGGCTGGTCGTCCGGGGGCGGCGGGTGCTGGACGCCGGTGCCTCGACCGGGGGTTTCACCGACGTCCTGCTCCGCGCGGGGGCCGCGCACGTGATCGCCGTGGACGTCGGATACGGACAACTCGCCTGGTCTCTCCGCAACGATGAACGCGTCACCGTCAAGGACCGTACGAACGTGCGGGAGCTGACGCTTGAAGCAATCGATGGGGAGCCTGTGGATCTTGTCGTGGGGGATCTGTCCTTCATCCCGCTCGGGCTGGTACTGCCCGCCCTGACACGGTGCGTGCGGCCGGACGCCGATCTGGTGATGATGGTCAAGCCGCAGTTCGAGGTGGGCAAGGAGCGGCTGGGCAGCGGCGGCGTCGTCCGCAGCCCGCAGTTGCGCGCCGAGGCCGTGCGGGGAGTGGCCGCCAAGGCCTGGGAGCTGGGACTGGGGGCGAAGGGTGTGACCGCGAGTCCGCTGCCCGGGCCCTCGGGGAATGTCGAATACTTTCTGTGGCTGCGGGCGGGAGCTTTGGAACTGGACCCGGCCGACGTCGACCGTGCAGTGGCGGAGGGGCCGCGTTGACAACGAACCGAGCTCGTACTGTTTTCCTGCTCGCCCACACCGGCCGCCCGGCGGCCATCCGCAGTGCGGAACTCGTGGTCAAAGGGCTGCTGCACTCCGGACTCGGGGTGCGGGTGCTGGAGACCGAGGCACGGGACCTGCCGCTGCCGGACGAGGTGGAGACCGTCAGGGAGGCCACCCCGGAGTGCCTCGACGGCTGCGAACTGCTGATCGTGCTGGGCGGCGACGGCACCCTGCTGCGCGGCGCCGAGTTCGCCCGCGCCTCGGGCGTGCCGATGCTCGGCGTGAATCTCGGCAGCGTCGGCTTCCTCGCCGAGGCCGAGCGGGACGACCTCGACAAGGTCGTCGACCGGGTGGTGAGCAAGGCGTACGAGGTCGAGGAACGGATGACCGTCGACGTCGTCGTGCACCAGAACGGCACCATCGTGCACACGGACTGGGCGCTGAACGAGGCCGCCGTGCAGAAGGTGTCCGCCGAGCGGATGCTGGAGGTCGTGCTGGAGATCGACGGGCGTCCGGTGACCGGGTTCGGCTGCGACGGCATCGTGTGCGCCACCCCGACCGGATCGACCGCGTACGCGTTCTCCGCCGGCGGGCCCGTGGTGTGGCCCGAGGTCGAGGCGCTGCTGATGGTGCCGATCAGCGCGCACGCCCTGTTCGCCAAGCCGCTGGTGACCTCGCCGGACTCGGTGCTCGCGGTGGAGATGCTGCCGCACGTCCCGCCCGGCGTGCTGTGGTGCGACGGGCGTCGGACCGTGGAACTGCCGGCCGGCGCGCGGGTGGAGGTCCGGCGCGGCGCCGTCCCGGTCCGGCTGGCCCGGCTGCATCACGCCTCGTTCACGGACCGGCTGGTGGCGAAGTTCGCACTGCCGGTCGCGGGGTGGCGAGGAGCACCGCGCTAGCACGCGGATTCCCCTCCGCCCGGCCTTGCCCGCGCCCGTCCCGGTGCACCGGGACCCGCCGGTGAACGGGGCCCCGCTCACGGGTGACGACCTGCGGTGTTTCCGTTCGGGCGGGGGGCGGCGTCGCACGGCGCGAGGAAAACCTCGTAAGGTCTGGGACGTGTTGGAGGAGATGCGGATACGGTCGCTCGGAGTCATCGACGACGCCGTGGTCAAGTTGTCACCCGGCTTCACCGCAGTCACCGGTGAGACGGGCGCGGGCAAGACCATGGTGGTCACCAGCCTCGGGCTGCTGCTGGGCGGAAGGGCGGACGCGGCCCTGGTGCGGATCGGTGCCAGAAACGCGGTCGTCGAGGGGAGGATCGCCGTGCCCGAGGGCGCCGCGGCCGCCACACGCGCGGGAGAGGCCGGGGCCGAGCTCGACGACGGGGCGCTGCTGATCAGCCGTACCGTTTCCGCCGAGGGGCGTTCCCGGGCCCACCTGGGCGGGCGGAGCGTGCCCGTGGGGCTCCTCGCCGAGATCGCCGACGACCTGGTGGCGGTGCACGGGCAGACCGACCAGCAGGGGCTCCTCAAGCAGTCCCGGCAGCGGCAGGCGCTCGACCGGTACGCGGGCGAAGCGGTCGTCGGGCCGCTCGCCCGGTACACGGGGGCGTACAAGCGGCTGCGGGCCGTCGCCACGGAACTCGAGGAGCTCACCACCCGCGCGCGTGAACGGGCCCAGGAGGCCGACATGCTGCGCTTCGGGCTCGACGAGATCGCCGGTGTGGAACCCCGCGCCGGCGAGGATGTGGAACTGGCGGAGGAGGCCGACCGGCTCGGGTATGCCGAGGCCCTGGCGTCCGCCGCGTCCGTCGCGCACGCCGCTCTCGCCGGCAACCCGGAGGACCTCGAGAGCGTCGACGCGGGAACGCTCGTCGCGGGCGCCCAGCGGGCCCTGGAGGCCGTCCGGGCGCACGATCCGGAGCTGGCCGCGCTCACCGACCGGATCGGCGAGGTCGGCATCCTGCTGCGTGACGCCGCCGGGGACCTCGCCGGGTACGCCGACGATCTGGACGCCGATCCACTGCGGCTGGCGGCGGTCGAGGAACGCCGGGCCGCGCTCACCGGGCTCACTCGCAAGTACGGCCAGGACATCTCCGCCGTGCTGGCCTGGGCCGAGGAGAGCGCCGCGCGCCTCACCGACCTGGACGGCGACGACGAGCGGATCGAGGAACTCACCGCCGAACGCGACCGCCTGCGTGCCGAACTGGGCGGGCTGGCGCACACCCTCTCCCAGGCCCGCACCGAGGCCGCGGAGCGCTTCGCGGCCGCCGTCACCGCGGAGCTCGCCTCCCTCGCCATGCCGCATGCGCGCGTGTCGTTCGGCATCCGGCAGACGGAGGACCCGGACGGCGTAGAGGTCGGCGGGCGCACGGTCGCCCACGGGCCGTCGGGCGTCGACGAGGTCGAACTGCTGCTCGCCCCGCACCCCGGGGCACCGCCCCGGCCCATCGCCAAGGGCGCGTCCGGCGGTGAACTGTCGCGCGTGATGCTGGCCGTGGAGGTCGTGTTCGCCGGAACGGACCCGGTGCCGACCTATCTGTTCGACGAGGTCGACGCCGGTGTCGGCGGCAAGGCGGCCGTCGAGATCGGGAGACGGCTCGCCAAGCTGGCGAAGAGCGCCCAGGTCGTGGTCGTCACCCATCTGCCGCAGGTGGCCGCCTTCGCGGACCGTCAGTTGCTGGTGGCGAAGACGAACGACGGTACGGTCACCCGGTCCGGGGTGAAGGTGCTCGAGGGGGAGGACCGGATCCGGGAACTGTCGCGGATGCTGGCCGGCCAGGAGGACTCCGAGACGGCCCGCGCCCACGCGGAGGAACTCCTGGCGACGGCACGGGCGGACGGCTGACGGACGGCTGACAGCCCCGCGCGGACGGCTGATGGAGCCGGAGGCCGGCCGGCCGTCCACCGAGGTGTCGGCCGACAGGAGGTACTTCGTCACTCGTACGGGTGGCGTTTCCGCCCACTCCGCTGCGGGCGGCCGCTCCGGTCGTTGCCGGAATTCCCTTGCTTCCTGGCATGCTTGACCGAGCACGCGTAGGAGACCGTGCGGTCCATCCTCTCCGCACGGTCCCTCTGTACGTTCCTCGGGACCACCCGACCCGAACCAGGAGCTCGGCCACGTGACCCCCGTGAGCAGCCACTCACCGCACGGCCAGACGCCGCTGCGCACCGTGCAGGTGCTGGGCGGCGGCACCACCGCGACCAGCGCCCACGTGCGCTCCCTGGCTGCGGGGCTCGTCGCGCGGGGCTTGCGGGTCACGGTGTGCGCCCCCACCGAGGCGGAGCACACCTACGACTTCACGGGCGTCGGCGCCGACCATGTGCACGTGCCGCGCAGCAGCGACCCCGGCTCGGTGTCCGCGCTGCGGGCGGCGTGCGCGGACGCCGACCTGGTGCACGCGCACGGCCTGCACGCCTCTTTCCGGACCGTGCTCGCCCTCGGCGGGCGGCGCACCCCGCTGATCGTCACCTGGCACGACCGGGCGCACGCCGAAGGCGCCCGCGCGCACGTCCTGCGGCTGATGGAACGGCGGGTCGTCAAGGCGGCCACCGTGGTGCTCGGGACCACCTCCGCCCTGGTCGACCGGGCACGCCGGAGCGGAGCGCGGGACGCGAGGCTGGCGGCCGCCGTCCTCCCCGGGCTGCGCACGGCCCCGAAGACGGAGGACCCGGACGGGTCGCGGCCCAAACTCCTGGCCGAACTCGGCGCCATCGGCCGCCCGTTACTGATCGCCGTCGGTGCCCTCGAACGCCACCGCGGCCACCACACCCTGCTCGACGCCACGCACGGATGGCGCTGCCTCGACCCCCAGCCGCTGGTTGCCGTCGCGGGGGAGGGGCCGCTGCGCGGTGAACTCCAGCGCCGGATCACGGACGAGGACCTGCCGGTCCGGCTCGTCGGACGGCGCGACGACATCACCGATCTGCTGGAGGCCGCCGACCTCGCGCTGCTGCCGAGCCGGTGGGAGGGGCGGTCCGTCCTTGCACAGCAGGCCCTCCACGCGCGCGTGCCGCTCGTCGCGGCCGGCACCGGCGGCATCCCCGAACTGGTCGGCGACGCCGCCGAACTCGTCCCGTACCGCAACGCGCGTGCCCTCGCCGACGCCGTCGTACGGCTGCTCGGCGACCCCGGGCGCCGGGACGAACTCAGGACCAGGGGAGCCCGGCAGGCGGCCGGATGGCCGACGGAGGACGAAGCGGTGGCCCAGGTCCTCAGCGTCTACGACGAGTTGACGCAGCCCCGGCCCCTGATCTGAGACCGCCGGACCGAACGCGCCGCCTTCTGTGCGGGACCGTGTTCCCGACCGCGGCTCTCCCACCGCTTCTGGCCGTCTCCGCCGGACGGACCGGACCCGCCCGGCGGACGACAGCGTGACCGCTCAGCCCCCGTACGCCCCCGACGCCGTCAGGCGCAGGGCCGTGTCGATGAGGGGGACGTGGCTGAAGGCCTGCGGGAAGTTGCCGACCTGGCGCTGGCGGACCGGGTCCCACTCCTCGGCGAGCAGACCCAGGTCGTTGCGCAGGGCCAGCAGCCGCTCGAACAGCCGGCGGGCCTCGTCCACGCGGCCGATCATCGCCAGGTCGTCGGCCATCCAGAACGAGCAGGCGAGGAACGCGCCCTCGTCGCCCGGCAGCCCGTCGACACCCTCGTCGGAGCCCTCCGTCGGGTAGCGCAGGATGAAGCCGTCCGGGGTGGACAGCTCGCGCTGGATCGCCTCGATGGTGCCGATCACCCGCTTGTCGTCCGGCGGCAGGAAGCCCATCTGCGGGATCAGCAGCAGCGAGGCGTCCAGCTCCTTCGAGCCGTACGACTGCGTGAACGTGTTGCGTTCCTTGTCGTAGCCCTTCTCGCACACGTCCCGGTGGATGTCGTCGCGCAGCTGCTGCCAGCGCTCCAGGGGACCGTCCGCGTCGCCGGACTCGATGAGCTTGATGGTGCGGTCGACGGCGACCCACGCCATCACCTTGGAGTGCACGAAGTGGCGGCGCGGGCCGCGGACCTCCCAGATGCCCTCGTCCGGCTCCTGCCAGTGCTTCTCCAGGTACTGGATCAGCTTCAGCTGGAGCAGGGACGCGTAGTCGTTGCGTGCCAGGCCGGTCATGTGGGCCAGGTGCAGGGCCTCGGTGACCTCGCCGTACACATCCAGCTGGAGCTGGTGCGCCGCGCCGTTGCCCACCCGGACCGGGGCCGAGTTCTCGTAGCCGGGCAGCCAGTCCAGCTCCGCCTCGCCGAGTTCGCGCTCACCGGCGATGCCATACATGATCTGCAGGTTCTCCGGGTCCCCTGCCACCGCGCGCAGCAGCCACTCGCGCCAGGCACGGGCCTCCTCGCGATAGCCGGTGCGCAGCAGCGAGGACAGGGTGATCGCCGCGTCCCGCAGCCAGGTGTAGCGGTAGTCCCAGTTGCGGACGCCGCCGATGTCCTCCGGCAGGGAGGTGGTGGGCGCGGCGACGATGCCGCCGGTCGGGGCGTAGGTGAGGGCCTTCAGCGTGATCAGGGAGCGGATCACGGCCTCACGGTAGGGGCCGTGGTACGTACAGTGCTCCACCCACTCCCGCCAGAAGTCCTCCGTCGCCTCCAGCGACTGCTCCGGCTCCGGCAGCGGCGGCGGCTCCTTGTGCGAGGGCTGCCACGACAGCGTGAACGTGATCCGGTCGCCCGGCGCCACCGTGAAGTCCGAGTACGTCGTCAGCGACTGCCCGTACGTCTCGGCGGACGTGTCGAACCACACCGAGTCCGGGCCCGCGACGGCGACCGTGCGTCCCTCGTGCTTGTGCACCCACGGCACCACCCGGCCGTAGGAGAAACGCATCCGGAGCGCCGAGCGCATCGGCACGCGGCCCGAGACGCCCTCCACGATGCGGATGACCTGCGGCGCGCCGTCGCGCGGAGGCATGAAATCGGTCACCCGGACCGTGCCTCGGCCGGTGTCCCACTCGGACTCCAGGATCAGCGAGTCGCCGCGGTAGCCGCGCCGGGTCGCGGCCGGCGGCTGGGCATCGGGAGCGTGCGCCGGGCCGATCCGCCAGAAGCCGTGTTCTTCGGTGCCCAACAGGCCGGCGAAGATGGCGTGCGAGTCGAAGCGGGGCAGGCACAGCCAGTCCACCGTGCCGTCCCGGCAGACCAGGGCAGCGGTCTGCATGTCTCCGATGAGTGCGTAATCTTCGATGCGCCCGGCCACGTGCAACTCCAGTCGAACGGCCACGTCACCCCACAAGGGGTTGTCGCTGGTGCGGTCAAGGGGTTCATGAAATGCGTCGTTGAGCGATGAAGCAAAGCAGTCGCTCAGTCGTGAATGCAAAACGCCCATTGTTACTCAACGAACTGACGAGCTTGTGTTGTTCCGGTGAGACGGGCGGGGGTGGTGCCGTTCGGCCGGCCGGGCTCGCCAGCGGGTGTCCGAGCAGGATACGACGCACGTAGACGGTCTGTGTGCCGCTCCGGGCAACGCGCATCCGCCGAACGGGTGAGCAAGGGGCGAGGGATGTGTGGCGGGTCACGGACGGGTGCCCGCGTGTGTGCGGAGCGTACCCGGACAGCATCGTCCCGCGGCGCTGATACGCTGGTAGCCCGTGGACCGGTGGGCCCCTTCCCCTGAGGGGAAAACCAAAAAAGGGCACCCCCGAACCGCAGCGACGGCGCCGTCGGAATCCTCCGGCAGTCGATCGCCCCGCACCCTCAGACCGCGACCACGGGAGCCCCCTCTTGGCCATGCCAAAATCCACGACGACCAAGCACATCTTCGTCACCGGGGGTGTCGCCTCCTCGCTCGGCAAGGGGCTGACCGCCTCCAGCCTCGGCATGCTGCTCAAGGCCCGCGGTCTGCGCGTCGTCATGCAGAAGCTCGACCCGTACCTCAACGTCGACCCCGGCACGATGAACCCCTTCCAGCACGGTGAGGTCTTCGTCACCAACGACGGTGCCGAGACCGACCTGGACATCGGGCACTACGAGCGCTTCCTCGACCGTGACCTGGACGGCTCCGCCAACGTCACCACGGGCCAGGTCTACTCGACCGTGATCGCCAAGGAGCGGCGCGGCGAGTACCTCGGCGACACCGTGCAGGTCATCCCGCACATCACCAACGAGATCAAGCACCGCATCCGCCGCATGGCGACGGACGAGGTCGACGTCGTGATCACCGAGGTCGGCGGCACGGTCGGCGACATCGAGTCGCTGCCGTTCCTGGAGACCGTCCGCCAGGTGCGGCACGAGGTCGGCCGCGACAACGTGTTCGTGGTCCACATCTCGCTCCTGCCGTACATCGGTCCCTCGGGTGAGCTGAAGACGAAGCCCACCCAGCACTCGGTTGCGGCGCTGCGCAACATCGGTATCCAGCCGGACGCGATCGTGCTGCGCTGCGACCGCGAGGTGCCGACCGCGATCAAGCGGAAGATCTCGCTGATGTGCGACGTCGACGAGGCTGCCGTGGTCGCCTGCCCCGACGCCCGTTCGATCTACGACATTCCCAAGGTCATCCACACCGAGGGCCTGGACGCCTACGTCGTGCGCAAGCTGGACCTGCCCTTCCGGGACGTGGACTGGACGACCTGGGACGACCTGCTCGACCGCGTCCACAACCCCGACCACGAGATCACCCTCGCCCTGGTCGGCAAGTACATCGACCTGCCCGACGCCTACCTCTCGGTCACCGAGGCGCTGCGCGCGGGCGGCTTCGCCAACAAGGCCCGGGTGAAGATCAAGTGGGTCACCTCCGACGACTGCAAGACCCCGGCCGACGCCCGGGCGCAGCTCGGTGACGTCGACGCCATCTGCATCCCCGGCGGCTTCGGGGACCGCGGGGTGCTCGGCAAGGTCGGCGCGATCCGCTTCGCGCGGGAGAACCGGATTCCGCTGCTCGGTCTCTGTCTGGGCCTGCAGTGCATCGTGATCGACGCGGCCCGCAACCTCGCGGACATCTCCGACGCCAACTCCACCGAGTTCGACCCGGCGACCTCCCACCCGGTCATCTCCACCATGGCCGAGCAGCTCGACATCGTCGCCGGTGACGGCGACATGGGCGGCACGATGCGGCTCGGCATGTACCCGGCCAAGCTGGCCGAGGGCTCGATCGTGCGCGAGGTGTACGACGGCAAGGAATACGTCGAGGAGCGCCACCGGCACCGCTACGAGGTGAACAACGCCTACCGCGCGGAGCTGGAGAAGAAGGCCGGCATCGTCTTCTCCGGCACCTCCCCGGACGGCAAGCTCGTCGAGTACGTCGAGTACCCGCGCGAGGTCCACCCGTACCTGGTCGCGACCCAGGCACACCCGGAGCTGCGCTCGCGTCCGACGCGTCCGCACCCGCTGTTCGCGGGCCTCGTCAAGGCCGCGGTCGAGCGGAAGATCTCGAAGTAGCACACCGGTTGTACGGTTGCCGGGGCGCGAAACCCTCAATCGGCGAGCGCCCCGGCCGCCGCTGTGCGCCAGTACGCCTGTACGTCTGGGAAGGACCTCAATGACCGGAACGACCATCCAGGACACCCCGGAGGAGTGGGAGGTCCGGGCCACCAGGACGCCCTTCGTCGGCAACAAGACCTCCGTGCGCACCGACGACGTGGTCATGCCCGACGGGACCGTGGTTCACCGTGACTATCAGGTCCACCCCGGCTCCGTGGCCGTCCTCGCCCTCGACGACGCCGACCGCGTCCTGGTCCTGCGCCAGTACCGTCACCCCGTGCGCCACAAGCTGTGGGAGATTCCGGCCGGCCTGCTGGACGTCCCCGGCGAGAACCCGCTGCACGCCGCCCAGCGGGAGCTGTACGAGGAGGCGCACGTCAAGGCCGAGGACTGGCGGGTGCTGACCGACGTCTACACCACCGCCGGCGGCTGCGACGAGGCCGTACGGATCTTCCTGGCCCGGAGTCTGTCCGAGGCCGACGGCGACCGCTTCGAGGTCGAGGACGAAGAGGCGGACATGGAACTGGCCCGGGTGCCCGTCACGGACCTGGTCCGCGGCGTGCTGGCCGGCGAGCTGCACAACAACTGCCTGGTGGTGGGAGTGCTTTCGCTCGTCGCAGCGCGGGACGGGGACGGGCTCGACGCGCTGCGTCCGGCCGGGGCTCCGTGGCCTGCCCGCCCGTTCGAGGCCTGAACCACCCCGGTCCCCTTGTGATGTGACCATCGGCTGATCCGATCGGGGGACGCGTCCGCCGTGCTCCACACGGAACGTAGCAGAGCGTGAACTAGGCTCTGGAAAACGCCCGATCCGGAGTCCCGGCGGGCTTGCGCGTGCGGTGGGACGGGAGTGTGGCCCGTGACGGACCAGGCGGTGGACACGGACGGCGTGCGGCTCTCCCACGACGTTGCCGCGGAGACCCGCTTCCTGGGCCGCACCAGGGAGTTGAAGGAGCTCCGGGCCGACATCGAGCGCGCCGGACTCGACACCCTCTCCGGCCGCAAGGCCCCCCGCGCCCGGGTGCTGCTCATCGCGGGCCGGCCCGGCTCCGGCCGGACGACGCTCGGTGAGGAACTCGTCCGCCAGGTCGTCGACCGCTACCCCGACGGGGTGCTGCGCGCCCGGCTGAGCGAGACCGACGGCACGCGCGTACCCGTCGAGCGCTCCGTGCGGGAACTGCTCGACGCGCTCGAGGTGCCCACCCCGGCCGGCGCCGACGAGGACGATCTCGTCGAGGCGCTGCGAACCGCCCTGGCCGGCCGCCGGACGCTGCTCCTGCTGGACGACGCGGCCGACGCCGAGCAGGTCGACGCCCTGCTGCCGGACAACCCCGACTGCCTGGTGGTCGCCATCTCCCAGGGCCCGCTGACCGGCATCTCCGACGTCCGCCCCTGCACCCTCGGCGGCCTCGACACCAAGTCCGCCGTGGAACTGCTGTCCCGGATCGCCGGCTCGGTCCGCATCACCGTCGACCCGCGGGCCGCGGAGGGCCTGGCCGAACAGTGCCAGGGGCAGCCCGCCGCCCTGGTCCTGGCCGGCGGCTGGCTCGCCGCCCGGCCCAAGACCGCCGTCGCCGACCTCGCCAGGCAGTTGCGCGCCGGCGCCGACGAGGGCACCGTGACCGGCCGTGCCCTGCGGCTGGTGCACGACGAGCTGCCCGCGCCCGCCGCCCGGATACTGCGCCTGCTGAGCCTCGCCCCGGCCGGCCTGGCCGACCCGCACACCGCCTCCGCGCTCGCAGGATGCTCGGTGAGCAGCGCGCGCACCACCCTGGAGGACTTCGTCTCCGTGGGTCTGCTGCACCCCGTGGGGACCTCGCTGCCGCAGTACGAGGTACCCGGCTGCCTGCACCCCCTGCTGAAATGCCTCGCCGAGGCCCACGAACGGCCCGGAGAGCTCCAGCTGGCCCGCGCCCGCATGCTGGAACGGACCGTGCGGCTGCTCCAGTCGTGCAGGGCCATCACCGAGACCGACAGCCCCCAGGCGCGCGAGAAGCTCCTCGGGATGCCGCGCTCCCTGCGCTTCCCGAGCCCTCGCGACGCCGCCGACTGGCTGAGCGTCCGCAGGCCCGCTCTGCTGGCCTCGGCCCGCCTCGCGGTCGCCGACGGGACGCTGGACACCCTGGCCCGCCGTCTGATGTCCCAGCTGGTGCGTGCCATGGTGGCCCACTTCGGGACCCGGGCCGCCGCCGGCGACCTCTACGGCATCCACCACCTGGTCCTCGATGTGGCCGAACGCCGGAGACTTCCCCGCGAGCAGGCCGCGGCCCTGCTGAACCTCGGCGACCTCGACGCCCGTACCGGCCGCACGGCCGACGCGCTGGCGCGCTACCGGGCCGCACTGGACGCCGGACGTGCGGCGAACGATCCGTACGCGACCGGGCGTGCGACGGAATCCATGGGAGGCGCCCATCTGGAGCTCGGCGACTTCGACCGGGCCGCCGACTGGTTCGGCCGGGCCCTGGCCGAGCGGCTCGCCCAGGGTGAGCGCGCGGACGCCGCCCGCCTGTACGGCCGGATCGCCGCCGCCCACACCTACGCCGGCCGCTACGGCGAGGCGCTGCGGAACTGGCGGGCGGCGGTCGCCGGGCACCGGAAGAACGGCGATCTGGCCGCCCAGGCACGCGCGTTGAGCGAACTGGCCCGGGTCCAGGAGTACGCGGGCCGCCCCGAGGATTCACTGCGCACCTGCCGGGAGGCGGTGGAGTGGGCCCGGCGGGCCGAGGACACCCGGCTGCAGGCCGCGCTGCACCTGCGGCTCGCCGACACCTTCGAGCACCTGGGCGACCCCACGTCGGCCGCGCTGCACCGGAGCTCGGCGGAGCGAATGCTGGGAGAAGAGGCCCAAGAGCCTGGAATCGACCCGAAACAAGAAGGCAGTGCCTACGAAACCCGCAGCTCCCTTGTGGAAGATTAACGTTTTGTAAGGCCGTGCAGCAGGAATGCCTTCATTGAGATGGCCCTGCCGCACCATCTTCCGCGGTCCCTTCCGGTGTGCACGTGTGTGCCCGGGTGCGTGTAGCACTACCGCATACCCCCGAAATGCCCCCGAACCGAGGATCGTGATCGACGTGAAGGTCGGCATCCCCCGCGAGGTCAAGAACAACGAGTTCCGGGTGGCCATCACCCCCGCCGGCGTGCACGAGCTGGTGCGTCATGGCCACCAGGTCGTCATCGAGCACGGTGCCGGCGCGGGCTCCTCGATCCCGGACGGCGAGTACATCGCCGCGGGCGGGCAGATACTCGACACCGCGGACGAGGTGTGGGCCGCTGCCGACCTGCTGCTGAAGGTCAAGGAGCCCGTCGCCGAGGAGTACCACCGGCTGCGCAAAAACCAGACCCTCTTCACCTACCTGCACCTGGCCGCCTCCCGGGAGTGCACGGACGCCCTCCTGGCCTCCGGTACCACCGCGATCGCCTACGAGACCGTCGAGCTGCCCGGCCGCGCGCTGCCGCTGCTCGCCCCCATGTCCGAGGTCGCGGGCCGGCTGTCCGCCCAGGTCGGCGCCTACCACCTGATGCGGGCCGGCGGCGGCCGCGGCGTGCTGCCCGGCGGGGTCCCGGGGGTGCCGGCCGGCCGGGCCGTCGTCATCGGCGGAGGTGTCTCCGGCTGGAACGCCGCGCAGATCGCCGTCGGCATGGGCTTTCACGTGATCCTGCTCGACAAGGATGTCAACAAGCTCCGTGAGGCCGACCGGGTCTTCGGTACGAAGATCCAGACCGTCGTCTCCAACGCCTTCGAGCTGGAGAAGGCCTGCGTCGAGGCCGATCTTGTGATCGGTGCCGTGCTGATCCCCGGTGCCAGGGCGCCGAAGCTGGTCACCAACGACCTCGTCTCGCGGATGAAGAGCGGGAGTGTCCTGGTCGACATCGCGATCGACCAGGGCGGCTGCTTCGAGGACTCCCACCCGACCACGCACGCCGAGCCGACCTTCACGGTCCACGGATCGGTCTTCTACTGCGTCGCCAACATGCCCGGTGCCGTGCCCAACACCTCCACCTACGCGCTCACCAACGCCACGCTGCCCTACATCGTCGAACTCGCGAACCGCGGCTGGGCGGAGGCACTGCGCCGCGACCCCGCGCTCGCCAAGGGCCTCAACGCGCATGACGGCGAGGTCGTCCACCAGGAGGTCGCCGCGGCCCACGGCCTGGAACACGTCGAACTCGCCGCGCTGCTCGGCTGAACCGGCCGCGCTGCCCGGCCGAACCGGGAAGGCGCCGTCCGGACGCCACCCCCGGGCGTTAAGTCGACCAAGTTGCCTCCCGGCAAAGGCGATACGTCAACTTCTTTCGTCAACGTCATGCATCCGGACTCACCTTGCCCATCAGGCGCGGCGAGATGTGTGTATGGTCACTTCACGAATCAGGGGCAACTCGCCTCGAACGTACCCCTTCCACCGATTCGCACACCGGTGAAACCTGCCGTGCGACGGCCGTACGCCCTTGACAGAGGGATGTTTCATTGTCGACACATCGGGCCGGGTCCGGCGGATTGTGTTGCTGCGGACCGCCGACACGCCATAGAGTCGCCAACCGTCGGCATGATGCCACGCTGACCTGTCTAGAAGTTTCCTGGTCACCAAGGAGGTAAGACGACTTGTGAATGAGTCGACATTTACTCCCGGGGGTGGTCACCCAGGAATGACTGCACGGGGGCGAGGTCACGCGGGGCTCGCTCCTGTCGGCTCCGTCGCCGTGCGCACCTTCGCACCCCATCGGAACCAGCAGGCGACTCCCACTGCACACCAGAGCATGGATGGCCATCACGTGAACGCCATGGCCGGCGACGGAAGTGGCGCGCCCCACAACCATTTCGCCGACTACGACGAACTGCCCGAGGGGCACTTCTACGATCCCGACGCCGAGTACGAGCCGGATCCCGAGTACGCGGCCACCCTCGCGCCCGACGCGGCCCGTCAGCGCCGTGAGCGCGTCGGCCCGACCGGACGCCCGCTGCCGTACTTCCCGATCCCGGGCCCGCTGACCGACCACGGCCCCGCGAAGATCATCGCGATGTGCAACCAGAAGGGCGGCGTCGGCAAGACGACGTCGACCATCAACCTGGGTGCCGCGCTCGCGGAGTACGGACGCCGGGTGCTGCTCGTCGACTTCGACCCCCAGGGCGCGCTGTCGGTCGGACTCGGTGTCAACCCGATGGAACTCGATCTGACCGTCTACAACCTGCTCATGGAGCGGGGCATGGCGGCCGACGAGGTGCTGCTGAAGACGGCGGTCCCCAACATGGACCTGCTGCCCAGCAACATCGACCTGTCGGCGGCCGAGGTCCAACTGGTCTCCGAGGTCGCCCGCGAGTCGACACTGCAGCGCGCGCTGAAGCCGCTCCTGGACGACTACGACTACGTCGTGATCGACTGTCAGCCCTCACTCGGCCTGCTCACGGTCAACGCGCTGACGGCCGCGCACAAGGTGATCGTTCCGCTGGAGTGCGAGTTCTTCGCACTGCGCGGTGTGGCCCTGCTGACCGAGACCATCGAGAAGGTCCAGGAGCGGCTCAACCCCGAGCTGGAACTCGACGGGATCCTCGCCACGATGTACGACTCGCGCACGGTGCACAGCCGTGAGGTGCTCGCGCGTGTCGTCGAAGCCTTCGACGATCACGTCTACCACACGGTCATCGGGCGTACGGTCCGCTTCCCGGAGACCACCGTCGCCGGTGAGCCGATCACCACGTACGCGTCCAACTCCGTCGGTGCCGCCGCCTATCGCCAGCTTGCCAGGGAGGTGCTCGCCCGGTGTCACGCCGAGTGAGTCTGCCCGGGGCCGACGAACTCTTCCGTACGACAGGGGGGATGGCGCTCCAGGCCTCCACGCCCAGGCGCCAGGCCAATGGTGAGGGCCGGATCCCCGCGCCCGCGGGGGAGAGCGACGCGGCCGCGGCCCAGGAGGACGCTCCGCAGTCGGTGCCCGCGCAGGGCGGTGACGGCGAGGGCGCCGAGCACGTCGCCACGGGCGCGGAGCCGGCCGAAGCGGGCGAGTCCCGCAGCCGCGCCGCGCCGGAGCGCTCCGCGCAACGGCAGGGGACGTCGGAGGGACCGGCCGCGGAGGCGGCCCCGCGCAAGCGTGGAAGGGCGGCGGCACGCCGGCCCAGCGGTCGCGAGCGGCACGACGAGAAGATCACGGTGTACGTGTCCGCCGAGGAGCTCATGGACCTCGAGCACGCCCGTCTGGTCCTCCGGGGCGAGCACGGCCTGGCCGTCGACCGGGGCAGGATCGTCCGAGAAGCGGTCGCCGTGGTCCTGGCCGACCTGGAGTCCCGCGGAGACGCCAGCATCCTCGTACGACGTCTGCGCGGACGGTAGCGGTAGCCTGCAGAGGTCATGACCTCGAACGACACCCCCGCCGCCGGCCGCGGCCCGCGGCCCGGACGCCGTCGCGCGCTGGGGCGGGGACCGGGAGGAGTGCCGCCGGCCCCGCAGCCCGTGGACGCGGGAGTGGAGGCGGACACCGAGGCGGAAGCGGAGCCCACGGCCGCGCCTCCCGCTGCGGTTCGGGCCCCGGCTCCCGCGCCGACCCGGGCTCCCGCACCGGCCGACCGGGACGACGTACCGGGCCCGGACACCGATCCGGCGCCCGGGACGGCGCCCGATCCGGCGCCCGCGGGCCCCGGGACGGACGGCAGGCCGGCTGGGCCCGGGACGGTACCCGCGGTGGACTCCGGTGCGATGGCGTACGACCTGGAGCGTGCCCAGGGGAACCCGAAGGCCGACGGAGGGAACCCGAAGGCCGACGGAGCCGGGACGGCCGACGAGACAGCGGAGACCGAGGCGCTCGCGGGATCCGAAGTGGTCGAGACGGCAGAGACTGCCGAGGCGGCCGAGGAGGACGACGGCCGGTTCAAGGTCCGGTTGTCGAACTTCGAAGGACCGTTCGACCTGCTGCTTCAGCTGATCTCCAAGCACAAGCTGGACGTCACCGAGGTCGCGCTGTCCAGGGTGACCGACGAGTTCATGGCGTACATCCGGGCGCTGGGACCCGACTGGGACCTGGACGAGACCACCGAGTTCCTGGTCGTCGCGGCCACGCTGCTCGATCTCAAGGCGGCCCGCCTGCTGCCCGCCGCCGAGGTGGAGGACGAGGCCGACCTCGCCCTGCTGGAGGCCCGGGACCTGCTGTTCGCCCGCCTGCTCCAGTACCGCGCGTACAAGCGGATCGCGGAGATCTTCAGCCTGCGGCTGGACGAGGAGGCCCGGCGCCACCCCCGTACCGTGGGGCTCGAGCCGCACCACGCCGAGTTGCTCCCCGAGGTCGTCATCAGCATCGGCGCGGAGGGGTTCGCCCGGCTCGCCGTCAAGGCGATGCAGCCCAGGCCCAAGCCGCAGGTGTACGTCGACCACATCCACGCGCCGCTGGTCAGTGTGCAGGAACAGGCCGGGATCGTGGTCGCGCGGCTGCGGGAGCTCGGCGAGGCCAGTTTCCGGGCCCTGACCGAGGACACGGACGACACTCTGACCGTCGTCGCCCGGTTCCTCGCACTCCTGGAGCTGTACCGGGAGAAGGCCGTCGCTCTCGACCAGGAGACCGCGCTCGGCGAGCTGACCGTGCGCTGGACCGGCGGCGACAGGAGCGAGGCTCCCACGGTCACCGACGAGTTCGACCGACCGCCCGAAGCACCGGAAGAGCCGCCCGAGGGAGGACAAGGGGTGAGCAGGACGTGAGCGAGGACACAGCCGATCTTCCCATGGGGCCGCGCACCGTCGCGGACCTCGATCTCAGGCCCGCGCTGGAGGCGGTTCTCATGGTCGTGGACGAGCCCGCGACCGAGGAGCAACTGGCGAAGATCCTGGAGCGGCCCGGGCGGCAGGTCGCGGACGCGCTCCGTGCGCTGGCCGACGAGTACACCGTCCAGGGACGCGGCTTCGAGCTGCGGCACATCGCCGGCGGCTGGCGTTTCTACAGCCGGCCCGAGTACGCCGCGGCCGTCGAGGGCTTCGTTCTGGACGGCCGGCAGGCCCGGCTCACCCAGGCCGCCCTGGAGACCCTCGCCGTGGTCGCCTACCGCCAGCCGGTCGGCCGCGGCAGGGTCTCCGCCGTGCGCGGAGTGAACTGCGACGGGGTCATGCGCACCCTGCTGCAGCGCGGTCTGGTCGAGGAGGCGGGCACGGAACCCGAAACAGGTGCGATCCTGTACACGACGACGAACTACTTCCTGGAGCGGATGGGCCTGCGCGGTCTGGACGAGCTCCCGGAGCTCGCGCCCTTCCTCCCGGAGGCGGAGGCGATCGAGGCCGAGACCCAGGAAGCCGTACCGTCGTTCGATCCGGACGCCCCGGACCCGGACGACGGTCCATCCGACCGATACGCCTAAAACGACAACAACGGAAATGTGATGCGAAGCAGCGGCAGCGGCAAGAGCGGCGGACGCGGTAACCCCCGCGGTTCCGGCGGCAACAGGGACCAGCAGCAGGGGCAGGGCCGCCCCCGCCAGCCCCGCCCGGAGGAGCGCCGCTACGACGTGGGGCCCGAAGCCACCAAGGAGGGCCCGAAGTCCGGCCGCACCGGCGCCAAGCGGTCCGGCGGCTCCTCCCAGGGCTCCCGGCCCGGGCAGAAGGGCGGCGGGGGCCGTACGGTTCCGGGCCGCTCGCGCGAGTACGAGACGCGGATCGAGGAGCGCAACCGCGACCGGTACGCGGAGAAGAAGGACGTCAGGCCCCCGAAGACCTTCCCGGGCGCCGAGCAGGAGGGCGAGCGGCTGCAGAAGGTCCTCGCCCGCGCGGGGTACGGTTCCCGGCGCGCCTGCGAGGAGCTGATCGAGCAGGCGCGGGTCGAGATCAACGGCGAGATCGTGCTGGAACAGGGCCGCCGGGTCGACCCGGCGAAGGACGAGGTCAAGGTGGACGGGCTGACCGTCGCCACCCAGTCCTACCAGTTCTTCTCGCTGAACAAGCCCACCGGTGTCGTCTCCACCATGGAGGACCCCGACGGGCGGCAGTGCCTCGGCGACTACGTCACCAACCGCGAGACCCGGCTGTTCCACGTGGGCCGGCTGGACACCGAGACCGAGGGCGTCATCCTGCTCACCAACCACGGTGAGCTGGCGCACCGGCTGACCCACCCGCGGTACGGGGTGAAGAAGACCTACCTCGCGCACCTCGTCGGACCGATCCCGCGCGACCTGGGCAAGCGGCTGAAGGACGGCATCCAGCTGGAGGACGGTTACGCGCGCGCGGACCACTTCCGCGTCGTCGAGCAGACCGGCAAGAACTACCTCGTCGAGGTGACCCTGCACGAGGGCCGCAAGCACATCGTGCGCCGCATGCTCGCCGAGGCGGGCTTCCCGGTCGACAAGCTGGTGCGCACCGCCTTCGGCCCGATCACCCTGGGCGACCAGAAGTCGGGCTGGCTGCGCCGGCTGTCGAACACCGAGGTCGGCATGCTGATGCAGGAAGTCGAGCTCTAAGGCCTTGTGAAGGACCCGCACCCCCTTTTATAGTCGACCTGACTATAAAAGGGGGTGCGGGTCATGGGCGGCTACGACAAGTACGCCTACGAGCCCTTCGCCGTCACCGTCGACCTCGCCGTGTTCACGCTCCGCGCGGGCGTGCTGCACGGCCTGCTCGTCGAGCGCGGGGAGGAGCCTTACGCGGGCCACTGGGCGCTGCCGGGCGGGTTCGTGCAGCCGGACGAGTCGGCGGAGACCGCCGCCCGGCGTGAACTCGCCGAGGAGACGGGACTGACGGACGTGTCCGGACTGCACCTGGAGCAGTTGCGGACCTACAGCGATCCCGGCCGCGATCCCCGGATGCGGGTCGTCTCCGTCGCGTTCACCGCGCTGCTGCCCGACGCTCCCGAGGCGCGCGGGGGCGGCGACGCGGCGCAGGCCCGCTGGGTCCCGTACGGCTCCGCGCGGGCGCTCGCCTTCGACCACGACCGGATCCTGGCCGACGCCCGGGAACGCGTCGGCGCCAAGCTCGAGTACAGCTGCCTCGCCACGGCCTTCTGCCCGCCCGAGTTCACTCTCGGCGAGTTGCAGCAGGTCTACGAGACCGTATGGGGCACCACGCTCGACCGGCCCAACTTCCGGCGCAAGGTGCTCGCCTCCGCGGGCTTCGTCGAACCGGTCCCGGGTGCCGCACGCCTCACCGGCGGCCGGGGCAAACCCGCCGCCCTCTACCGGGCGGGCACCGCCACCGTCCTCCACCCGCCTCTGCTCCGGCCGGCCCCGGAAGGACGTCCCGCATGAACACCGTCGACACCATGCCCGTCACCAAGCGCGCCGCCACGGGCGCGCTCACCGGACTCGCCCTCGGGGACGCGCTCGGTTTCCCCACCGAGTTCAACGACGTCCCTTCGATCCTCGCCAAGTTCGGGCCGTGGCGGGAGATGGACCTGCCGAAACCGGCGATCGTCACCGACGACACCCAGATGACGCTGGCCCTGGGACGCGGACTGCGCACGGCGATGGACCGGGGACGGCTCGCCCCGAAGCGGCTGGAGCGGCCGGTGCGCGAGGAGTTCGTCGACTGGTACCGCTCGCCCGAGAACAACCGGGCGCCCGGCAACACCTGCCTGAAGGCCTGCCACCTGCTGTCCGAGGAGGGCCGCCCCTGGCAGGACGCCAGCCAGGTCGGCTCCAAGGGCTGCGGTGCCAACATGCGGGTCGCGCCCCTCGGGCTCGCCCCCGGGCTGAGCGAGGAACAGCGCGCCGGTGCCGCCCAGTTGCAGTCGGCTCTCACCCACGGGCACCCGACCGCGCTCGCCGCCTCCGACCTCACCGCCCACGCCGTACGCCTGCTCGCCGAGGGCGCCGAACCGACCGGGCTGATAGGCCTGTTGCGCTCCTACGCCTACGAGAACCGCACCCGCTACCACGAGGTGTGGCTCGGCGACCTGTGGACCCGCGCGGGGGACCCCAGTGCCGAGCACTTCATCGCGCGCGGCTGGGACGAGTGCCTGGAGATCCTGGAACGCCTTCGGCGCGCCGTCCACACCGTCTCGCCGGAGACCGATCCGTGCCTGGCGACCGGGGAGGGCTGGATCGCGGAGGAGGCCCTCGCGACCGGACTGCTGTGCTTCCTGCTCTTCGTCGACGAACCGCTCACGGCCCTGCGCCGTGCCGCCTGCACCTCCGGTGACTCCGACTCCATCGCCTGCCTCGCGGGTGCCTTCGCGGGCGCCCACCTCGGCGCGGACGCCTGGCCGGACGCCTGGGCCGACCGCATCGAGTACCGGGACGAACTGCTGGCCCTGGGAGCGCTCTGGGACAGCTGAGGGGGAGCGCCCACGGCAAGGGGCCGCCCGCCCTACCCTGCCCGCAGGGCGGAAGCGCGGCGGACACGGACCAGGAAGTCCTCGACCAGGCGTCGGTCCGGTTGCGCCGGGAGCGGCGTACGGCGTAGCGCCTCACCGGCCTCCCGCTCCAGCCGGGCCATCCGGGCTTCGACCTCGGACCAGGGAACCTCACCCCGCTTCACCGCGAGCAGCGGCTCGCGGAGTTCGCCCACGTCGATGGTGAGGACGCCCGTGCGCAGCACGTCGCGGGCGGAGGCCAGCAGGCGGAGCAGATGCATCGCGTGCTTCCAGCGGGGCGCCCCGTGCACGCGGACATCGGCCTCGAGTTTGCGGCGCTGTCCATACGCGTACCCGATGAACGTCTCGTGGACCCGGCGGGAGAGGAACGCCCCGCGCAGGGCGAGCAGTTCGCGGCCGGTGTCGTCGGCGTACTCCACGAGCGGCGAGTGCAGGCACTCCAGGATGTTGGGGTTGGCGCGCAGGGCCAGCTCGCAGAAGTGTTCCAGCTCCCAGCCGAACTGTTCCTCGGCCGGACCCTCGACATGGGTCGGCGGCTTCTCGAAGCGCCAGAACAGGGGAGTGGGGGCCAGGAAGACGCCACGGCGGTCGGTGTCGCTGACCTCCGTGGCCAGGCCGAAGGCACGCGAGCCCATGACGCAGGCGTAGACCGTGTGGTCGCGGACCAGGAGCTCGGCGGAGTGCATGCCCGGGAGCGTACGGGCCGGCTCACGCCAGACGAATCGAATTTCCCTCCACCGTGATCCGCTCCGCGGGCAGCGCCCTGGCGGCCGGCCCCCGCTCCACCGAGCCGTCGGTGATCCGGAACCGGCTCCCGTGGCAGGCGCAGTCGATCGTGCCGTCCGAGACGTCCGCCACCAGGCAGCTCTGGTGGGTGCAGATCGCCGAGAAGGCCTTGAAGTCGCCCTGTTCGGGCTGGGTCACCACCACCTTCTCGTCCTTGAAGATCACACCCCCGCCCACCGGGATGTCGTCGGTCGCGGCCAGTTCCCGCCCCGCCGCGGCGTCCGGCGCCGCGGCGTCCGAGGCGGCGTCCGAGGCGGCGTCCGAGGCGGCGTCCGAGGTTGCGTCCGAGGCGGTGTCCGGGGCGGCGGCCGGCGAGGAGTCGTCACCGCCTCCGCCTCCGCCCCCGTTCCCGCCGCAGCCGGCGGCCAGCGCTGTCGCGCCTGCCGCGAGAAGGGCCGTGCGTCGTGTGGTGCGCAGGGTCGTGCGTGGGGTCGTGTCAGTCATGTCGTCACTCCGGAGGGAATCATGGAGGGTGGGCTAATTTGCGGGAGATCAGGACATTTTGCACCGACCGTCTCGGCGGGCGGGCACGGGACACCACCGAATCCCGTTCTGACTAGGCTGGACGACCGAACAACCGATACGCACGTCAGCGCATCCAGCACATCAGCACATCAGCACATCAGCACATTCGGTCCATCAACACATTCGGCACATCAGCAAGGAGCAACGCCGTGGCGGTACGAGCGGTCCGGGGCGCCGTCCAGCTCGAGCGGGACGAGGCCGGCCACATGGAGGAACAGGTCGGCGCGCTGCTCACCGCGGTACTGGAACGCAACGATCTGGCCACGGACGACCTGATCAGCATCTGGTTCACCGCCACGCCCGACCTGCACAGCGACTTCCCGGCCGCCGCCGCCCGCAAGCTCGGCATCGTCGACGTCCCCCTGATCTGTGCCCAGGAACTGGACATCGAGGGCGCCCTGCCCCGCGTCGTCCGCATCCTCGCGCACATCGAGTCCGACCGGCCGCGCGCCGGCATCGCCCATGTCTACCTCGGCGCCGCGGCGGCCCTGCGCAAGGACATCGCCCAGTGAGAACCGCACTCGTCATCGGTACCGGACTGATCGGCACGTCCGCCGCCCTCGCCCTCTCCCAGCGGGGCGTCACCGTCCACCTCGTCGATCACGACCCGGAGCAGGCCCGTACGGCCGCCGCGCTCGGCGCCGGTACCGACAGGCCCCCCGAGGGGCCGGTGGACCTGGCGATCGTCGCCGCCCCGCCCGCCCACGTGGCCGGGGTGCTCGCCGACGCCCTGGAGCGCGGGGTGGCACGCGGCTACATCGACGTCGCCAGCGTCAAGGGCGGGCCGCGCCGTGAGCTGGAGCAGCGTGGGCTCGACCTCTCGGCGTACATCGGTACGCACCCCATGTCCGGTCGTGAGAAGTCCGGCCCGCTGGCCGCCGGCGCGGACCTCTTCGAGGGCCGCCCCTGGGTGCTCACGCCCACCCGGGACACCGACACCGAGGTGCTCAACCTCGCCCTCGAGCTGGTCTCGCACTGCAGGGCCGTCCCGGTCGTCATGGACGCCGATGCCCACGACCGCGCCGTGGCCCTGGTCTCCCACATGCCGCACCTGGTGGCCGGCCTGGTCGCCGCGCGCCTGGAGCACGCCGAGGAGGCCGCCGTACGGCTGTGCGGGCAGGGCATCCGGGACGTGACCAGGATCGCCGCCTCCGACCCCCGGATGTGGATCGACATCCTCTCCGCGAACCCCGGTCCGGTCGCCGACCTGCTCACCGACATCGGCGCCGACCTGGAGGAGACCGTACGGTCCCTGCGCGCGCTGCAGTCCTCCGACGAGGACAAGCGGCGCGAGGGCAGCACCGGCATCGAGGATGTGCTGCGCCGCGGCAACGCCGGCCAGATCCGGGTCCCGGGCAAGCACGGCTCCGCCCCGCGCGCGTACGAGGTCGTGGCGGTGCTCATCGACGACCAGCCGGGCCAGCTGGCGCGCATCTTCGCGGACGCCGACCGTGCGGGCGTCAACATCGAGGACGTCCGTATCGAGCACGCGACCGGGCAGCAGGCCGGTCTGGTACAGCTCATGGTGGAGCCCAAGGCGGCTCCGGTGCTCACCGCGGCGCTGCGGGAGCGGGGCTGGTCCGTCCGGCAGTAGCACCTGCCGGGCGGCGGGCGGTGGACGGTGGATGTCGTCCGGGGTGGGCGGACGAGGGCCCGCGGACGATCGGACACGGGCGCCGAAAGCGGTGCCGGCGCCGATCCCGGGAGCGGTCGCGGCCCCGTCCCCGGGTACGGCCGATCGGGGGACGGACACCCAGTAACCTTGTGCAGGGCGGTTTCGCGCCCCGCTCCCCGCCAGCCAGGTCCAGGAAGGTCCCCACTGTGGAAAGCTCCACGCCAGTGATTGTCGCCATCGACGGCCCGTCCGGCACGGGCAAGTCGAGCACGTCGAAGGCCGTGGCGGCACAGCTCGGCCTGAGCTACCTGGACACCGGCGCCCAGTACCGGGCGATCACCTGGTGGATGGTCACCAACGGCATCGACACCGCCGACCCCTCCGCGATCGCCGCCGCGGCCGGCAAGCCCGAGATCCTCTCCGGTACCGACCCGGAGAAGCCCGCCATCACGGTCGACGGCATCGATGTGGCCGGCCCGATCCGCGAGCAGGACGTCACCTCCAAGGTCAGCGCGGTCAGCGCGGTCCCCGAGGTGCGCACCCGGATCACCGAGCTGCAGCGCTCCATCGCCGGCTCCGCCGTCACCGGCATCGTCGTCGAGGGCCGGGACATAGGGACCACCGTGCTGCCCGACGCCGACCTGAAGATCTTCCTCACCGCCTCCCCGGAGGCGCGGGCCGCCCGCCGCAGCGGCGAGCTCAAGGGCGCCGACCTGCACGCCACGCGCGAGGCCCTGGTCCAGCGGGACGCGGCCGACTCCAGCCGCAAGACCTCCCCGCTGGCCAAGGCGGACGACGCGGTCGAGGTGGACACCACCGACCTGACCCTGCAGCAGGTCATCGAGTGTGTCGTCACCCTCGTCGAGGAGAAGCGAGCAGGCCGGTGACCGGGCTTCCGTCGGCGCGGGGCGCCGAGGTCGGGCGGCGCATCGGCGTCGGACTGATGTACGGCTTCTGGAAGCCGCGCGTGCTGGGTGCCTGGCGGGTGCCCGCCTCCGGCCCGGTGCTTCTCGCCGTGAACCACTCCCACAACATCGACGGTCCGATGGTCATGGGAGTGGCCCCCCGGCCCACGCACTTCCTGATCAAGCAGGAGGCGTTCATCGGACCGCTCGACCCGTTCCTGACCGGCATCGGCCAGGTGAAGGTGGACCGGAACACCACCGACCGCACAGCCATCTCCCGGGCGCTGGGCATCCTGCAGCAGGGCGGCGTCCTCGGTATCTTCCCCGAGGGCACCCGCGGCGAGGGTGACTTCGCCTCGCTGCGCGCGGGGCTCGCCTACTTCGCCCTGCGCGGCGGCGCGCCGATCGTGCCCGTCGCCGTCCTGGGAAGTTCCGGGCAGGGCGGACGGTTGATAAAGGCGCTGCCCCCGCTGCGCTCCCGCGTCGACGTCGTCTTCGGCGACCCGTTCGAGGCGGGTGACGGCAGCGGACGGCGTACCCGCAAGGCGCTGGACGAGGCGACCGAGCGCATCCAGAAGCAGCTCACCGCGCACCTGGAAAACGCCAGGCGCCTCACCGGGCGCTAGCGGACACTGAGTAGTGGAACGCCCGGAATCGGGTGTTCCACCGACCACCACGATGAACAACGAGGTACGGACTTCATGAACGACCACATCCAGCCCGACGGCTCGGCCGAGCACGAGCACGAGCACGGGGCGCTCGGCGACGCCGAGTTCGCGGAGTTCATGGAGCTCGCCGCGGAGGAGGGCTTCGACCTCGAGGACGTCGAGGGCGCCCTCGAGGCGGCCGGACACGGCCCGCTGCCCGTGCTCGCCGTCGTCGGCCGCCCCAATGTCGGCAAGTCGACCCTGGTGAACCGCATCATCGGCCGCCGCGAGGCGGTCGTCGAGGACAAGCCGGGCGTCACCCGGGACCGCGTCACCTACGAGGCCGAGTGGTCGGGCCGCCGCTTCAAGGTCGTCGACACCGGCGGCTGGGAGCAGGACGTCCTCGGCATCGACGCCTCCGTGGCGGCGCAGGCCGAGTACGCGATCGAGGCGGCCGACGCCGTGGTGTTCGTAGTGGACGCCAAGGTGGGCGCGACCGACACCGACGAGGCCGTCGTCCGGCTGCTGCGCAAGGCCGGCAAGCCGGTCGTCCTGTGCGCCAACAAGGTGGACGGCCAGAGCGGCGAGGCCGACGCCTCCTACCTGTGGGCCCTGGGCCTGGGTGAGCCGCACCCGGTCTCCGCCCTGCACGGCCGCGGCACCGGCGACATGCTGGACCAGGTCCTGGAGGTGCTGCCGGAGGCCCCCGCGCAGACCTTCGGCACGGCGGTCGGCGGCCCGCGCCGGATCGCCCTGATCGGCCGCCCGAACGTCGGCAAGTCCTCGCTGCTGAACAAGGTCGCCGGTGAGGAGCGCGTCGTCGTCAACGAGATCGCCGGCACCACCCGTGACCCGGTCGACGAGCTGATCGAGCTGGGCGGCAGGACCTGGAAGTTCGTGGACACCGCGGGCATCCGCAAGCGCGTCCACCTCCAGCAGGGCGCCGACTACTACGCCTCGCTGCGTACCGCCGCCGCCGTGGAGAAGGCCGAGGTCGCCGTCGTCCTCCTCGACGCCGCCGACTCCATCTCGGTGCAGGACCAGCGCATCGTCACCATGGCCGTCGAGGCGGGGCGGGCGATCGTCCTCGCGTTCAACAAGTGGGACACCCTCGACGAGGAGCGCCGCTACTACCTGGAGCGGGAGATCGAGACCGAGCTCGGTCAGGTCGTCTGGGCGCCGCGGGTGAACGTGTCGGCCCGTACCGGACGCCACATGGAGAAGCTGGTCCCGGCGATCGAGACGGCCCTGGCGGGCTGGGAGACCCGCGTTCCGACCGGCAGGCTGAACGCCTTCCTCGGCGAGCTGGTCGCCGCCCACCCGCACCCCGTGCGGGGCGGCAAGCAGCCGCGCATCCTGTTCGGCACGCAGGCGGGCACCAAGCCGCCGCGGTTCGTGCTCTTCGCCTCCGGGTTCATCGAGGCGGGCTACCGGCGGTTCATCGAACGCCGGCTGCGCGAGGAGTTCAGCTTCGAGGGCACGCCCATCCACATCTCGGTGCGGGTGCGCGAGAAGCGCGGCAAGAAGAAGTGACGTAACGACGACGCATGGTGGAGGGGCGGGCCCCGCCCGGGCCCCCCCCCCCCCCACCCCCGCCCCCCCGCCCCCCCCCCCCCCGCCCGGGCCCCCCCCCCCGGCCCGGGGCCGGGCCGCCCGCCCCTCGGGCCCCCCC
>NZ_JBIAIV010000066.1:0-34769 GCF_042871645.1 Streptomyces sp. NPDC005774
GGCGAGCGTGCTGTGGGCCCTGCTGCGTGACGGACGGGTCTTCACCTCCGCCCCACCGGTCACCCAGACGGCTTGACTTCGTCATTGAGACTCCTCGTGGCTGCTGTCCGCATGGGGCCTGCGTGGCGGCTATCTGTAAAAAATGTACAGGACGTACGTGACGTTATGATGGAGGTATGGCCTACGAGATTCCGGTGACACAAGCGAGGGCTGAGCTCGCCGACCTGATCAACCGTGTGGTGTACGGCGGCGAGCGCGTCGTCGTGACCCGGCACGGAAAGCCCCTCGTCGCCCTTGTTTCCGCCGATGACCTGCGCCGACTCGACCAGCTCCACGAGCTCGACGAGGGCCGGGAGACCGCCGACGAGCAGATGGTCAGCACGGTGGTCGGGGTCCACGGGACCGCGTCCGCTCCCCGCGAACAGCAGCGCTTCGGCATCGCCGCGGAGCACCGGGGAACAGCCACGTCATAGGCGGTCCGGAGCCCCGGTGGCCCGTCGCCCTCGCGATCCGCCCGGCGGACGAACAGCGAGGGGCGGCCGGACGACTCCGGCCGCCCCTCACTCATGGGCTGCTCATGCGCTTACGGGGCCGGTGGCCTGCTCGGCCGGTCCGGCGGGCGGTTCAGCTCCGCGGCAACCGCGGGAGCCTGCGCTTCTCCTCCGCCTTGCGTTCGGTCTCCTCCGCCTTGGCGACGGCCGCGTACTGGTCGACGTACTCCTGTCCGGACAGCTTCAGAACGGCGTACATGATCTCGTCGGTGACGGCACGCAGGACCGCACGCTCCTCCTCCATGCCTTCGTAGCGCGAGAAGTCGAGGGGTTTGCCGAAGCGGATCACCACGGGGTGGATGTGGGGGACGATCTTGCCGGGCGGCTGCGCCTCGAAGGTGCCGATCATCGCGCACGGAATCACCGGGATGCCGGCCTTGAGGGCCATCACCGCGACCCCGACCTTGCCCTTGTAGAGGCGTCCGTCGTGCGACCGCGTGCCCTCCGGGTAGATGCCGAGCAACTCCCCCTTGCCCAGCACCCCGAGCCCCTCCCGGATGGCGGCCTGGCCCGCTTCCTTGCCGGAGCGGTCGACCGGGATCTGCCCCGCGCTGTGGAAGAAGAACGCCGTCAGCCGGCCCTTGATGCCGGGGCCGGTGAAGTACTCGGCCTTGGCGAGGAAGGTGATGCGCCGCTTGAGGATCGTGGGCAACAGGAAGTGGTCCGAGAACGAGAGATGGTTACCGGCGACGATGGCCGCGCCGGACGACGGCACATGCTCCAGGCCCTCTATTCGAGGCCGGAAGACCAGTCTCAGCAGCGGGCCCACAAGTACGTATTTCAGCAGGTAGTAGAACAAGGGCGCGCTCCTCGACTCCGTCGGACGGGCCCAGCGGCGTGTTGCAGCAGGTCAACCGGCACGTCGTGGGGGTGTCAGTGTAGGTCGGGGCGGGACTGTCCGGCACCATGTGCGACAAGGCCGGGGAACGGGCCGGGCGGGGCCCGCCGGACGGTTGAACGTCCGTCAGCGCACGGGCGAGTGCGGACGTGTGCCGCCGCGGCCCTCTGTCCGGGCCCGCTTCACGGACGGAGCGCCCCGAGCGAGCTCCTTCCCCAAGTTCTCGGCTTCTCCCCCCACTCTCGACTTCGCTCGAGCGGGGGGACCCCCATGAGCAGGGGAGACCCCGATCGGCTTCGTGCCCTGCGGATCTCCGTCTCCTCCGACATGGACGAACCCGTGGCCCGCGCACTGCTCTGCGAACTGCGAACTGCGCGAGCGCGGCCACGAGGTGCGCGTGCACGGTGCCCTGAGTGCCGGGAACGGTACGGGGTGGGTGTTCTGCTCCGAGGCGGACGCCCGCGACGTCGCCGATGGGACCGCGGACCAGGCGGTGGTGTGCTGCTGGACCGGCACGGGTGCCTCGATCGCGGCCAACAAGGTGCCGGGCGTACGGGCGGCCCTGTGCACGGACGCCTGCACGGCGGACGGCGCGCGCCGCCGGAACGACGCCAACGTGCCGGCGCTCGGCCTGCGGCTGACGTCCGAGCCGCTGCTGAAGGAGATCCTCGACGCCTGGTTCGCCCCGGTGTCCGGCCGGGACGAGGAGGAACGGCGCAACGTGGACCGGCTCGACGACGCACGGCCCACCACCGGCTGATCGGTCCCGTTCCCGGACGCGGCGCGAACCGTCACAGCCGGACGACGATCAACGCGGTGTCGTCGATGGCGCCGCCGGGCGGCAGCAGCTCCAGCAGCACGATGTCCGCCAGCGACTCCGGATCCTGTGTCCGGTGGCGGCGCAGCGACTCGGCGAGCCGGAAGAGCCCGGTGTCGATGTCCTCCCGGCGGCGCTCGACCAGGCCGTCGGTGTAGAGCACAAGGGTCGCCCCCGGTGTGAACGTGGTCGTCGCCTCGGGCCTCGTGGCCTGTTCGGGGAGGGCGTCGAGCGGGGGATCGGTGGCCCGGTCGAGGAACTCCACCCGCCCGTCGCGGTGGACCAGCACGGGCGGGAGATGGCCGGCGCTGCTGTACGTGATGGTGTGCCGGTCGAAGTCGACGAAGGTGGTGACCACGGTCGCGGACTCGGCGCCGTCGACCACGTGGGCGTAGCGCCCCACGACGTCCAGGGCCTCGGCGGGCCCTGCCGCGACCCGCGAAGCGGCGGTGAGCGCGCTGCGCAGCTGGCCCATGACCCCGGCCGCCTCCAGCCCGTGCCCGACCACGTCGCCCACGGACACGCCGATGCGGTGGCCGCCCACCAGGTCGACCAGGTCGTACCAGTCCCCGCAGACGTTGAGCGCGCCCACCGCCGGTCGGTAGCGCACGGCGGCGCGGTGGTGGCCCACCTGCCGGGGGGCGGGCAGCATCGCCTCCTGCAGCACCAGCGCCACCTGCCGCTCCCGTGCGTGCGCCTGACGCAGCCGGTTGTTGAGTTCCTGCAGTTCGCGGGCGCGTGTGTACAGCTCGGCCTCCAGGACCCGGCTCTGGTCGATGCCCGCACGGTCGCGGGCCCGCATCAGCTCGGTGACCTCCTCGACCCGGTGCACGATCAGGATTACGCTGCCGTCGCTGTCCAGCACCGGCGTGTTCACCGGGCTCCAGTAGCGCTCCTCCCACTCGCCGGGGTACTCCCGGCTCTCGACGTCGTAGCGCTGCAGGGCCATGGTGTCGCGTTCGCCGGTGGCCACGACGCGCAGCAGCGAGGCGTGCAGGTTGCGGGCACCGGAGGAGCTGAGGTTGCCCGGGTTGTCCGGGAAGACGTCGAACAGATAGCGGCCCAGCAACTCCTCCCGGGAGAGACCGGTGCCCTCGAGGAACGCCTCGTTGACATCGGCGTACACCAGCCCCGGGGTCAGAACCGCCACCATGCCGGGCAGGGCGTGGTACACCGCCGCGTAGTCGATCGCCTTTTGTGTCATGAGTGGTGCCCCATTATCGGAATTTCATCATTTTTCCACATCATGGGTGAATCGAGGGTGGCGGGAGTGTCGGCAGGAGACGTGTGGTGCCGGAGGTGTCAGCCGAAGAGAGGGTCGTCCGGGCTGGTCAGCGACTGCTCGGCCCAGATGACCTTTCCGTCGGGAACGAAGCGGGTGCCCCACTGCTGAGCGAGCTGCGAGACCAGCAGCAGGCCGCGCCCGCCCTCGTCCATGGCGCGGGGATGGCGCAGATGGGGTGTGGTCGCCCCGCCGTCGTACACCTCGCAGACCAGCGCGCGCTCACGGATCAGCCGCAGCCTGACGGGGCCGGTGGCATACCGGATGGCATTGGTGACCAGTTCGCTGACGATCAGCTCCGTGGTGAAGACCAGCTCGTCCAGGCCCCAGCGGCCCAGCTGCCGGGTGGCCGTCCTGCGGGCCTCGGCCACCGCGGCCGGATCCGTCGGCAGGTCCCAGAACGCCACCTGGCCGGCGTCCAGAAGCCGGGTACGGGCCAGCAGCAGCGCCACGTCGTCGTAAGGGCGGGTCGGCACCAGGGCGTCCGTCACCGTCCGGCACAGCGTTTCCAGCGAGGGCGCGGCCCCTTGCAGTGCCTGGCGCAACCGATCCTGGCCGCCCGCGGTCGAACCGGTCTCCGTGTCGGTCAGCAGACCGTCGGTGTGCAGGGCGAGCGTGCTGCCCTCGGCCAGGGACAGCTCCCTCGCCTCGAACGGCGAGCCACCCACGCCGAGCGGGGGACCCGCCGGCAGCTCGACGAAGCCGGCCGTCCCGTCCGGCGACACCAGTGCGGGCGCGGGATGGCCCGCGGCGGCCATCGCGCACCGACCGTCGACCGGGTCGTAGATGACGTACAAGCAGCCGGAGCCCACGGCCTGGCCGTAGGTTCCCACCGGGTCCGAGCCTTCCTCCCGCGCGGACCGCGCCACCAGGTCGTCGAGATGCGCGAGTACTTCCTCGGGCGGCAGATCCAGCGCGGCCAGGGTCCGTACGGCGGTCCGCAGGCGGCCCATCGCGGCGGCGGCGTCTATGCCGTGGCCGGGGACCTCGCCGACGACGAGGGCGACGCGGGCACCGGGCAGCGGGATCAGGTCGTACCAGTCGCCGCCCAGGCCGGTCAGCTCGTCGGCCGGGCGGTAGCACGCGGCCACCTCGACGGCGTCCTGCTCCGGGAGCCGGAGGGGCAGCAGGCTGCGCTGCAGCGCGAGCGCCGCGTGCCGCTCCCTGGTATAGCGCCGGGCGTTGTCCACACAGACGGCGGCGCGGGAGACGAGGTCCTCGGCGAGATTCAGGTCGTCCTCGCGGAAGGGGTCCCTGCGGCGCCGGAAGAAGATGGTGACGCCCAGGGTGACCCCCCGGGCGCGGATCGGCACGATCATCACACTCTGCAGCCCCAGCTCCAGGAACGTGGCCTCCCGGCGGCCGGGCGTGCTCTCGGCCCACTCCAGGGCGAGCGGGTCGAGCTGCTCCTGACGCCAGGACCGGCCCGTGGCCAGACAGCGGACCGGAGGTGAGCCGGGCAGATAGGAGACCGGCGTGCCGATGTCCTGGACCGTGCGCGGCAGGTCCTCGTACACCGACCGGTGGCCCGCGCGGCGCAACGGCACGCTGTCCGTCTCCGCGAGCGGTCCCGGCGGGGGCTCGGCACCCCGCAGCACCGTCTCCAGAAGGTCCACGGTCACGAAGTCCGCGAGCTCAGGGACGGCGACGTCGGCCAGCTCCTGTGCGGTGTGCATGACATCCAGGGTGCGGCCGATGTGCCGGCCGGCCCGGTCGAGCAGCGCGAGGCGCTGGCGCGCGCGGTGCCGATCGGTGATGTCGACGACGCTGTAGTAGACGCCCATCGGGTGGCCCCGGTCGTCCTCGAGCCGGATGAACGACAGCATGTAAGCGGTTTCCCGCAGCGGCGCCGAACGGGCCTGGCCGATGTGCTCGAAGCCGGTCACCCGCTCGCCGGTCTCCAGGACGTGACGCATCTGCGCCTCGACGGCCTCGGCGTCCAGGCCGGGCTGGACATCGGCGAACCGCAGCCCCAGCCGCTGTTGGGCGGGGCCGCCGCCGAACTGCTCGAGCGCGGGGTTCGACCACACGTACCGCAGGTCCGTGTCCACGATCGCGAGCCCGATCGCCGATCCGGCGACCATCTGCTCCAGCATCGTGCGGCTCATGTCCCAGCCGGGGGGGCCGGCCAGCTCCGACAACAGCACCAGCAGGGACGAGCGGCCCCGCGGCTTCACGGTCTGCAGCACCCTGACCATGACGGGGACCGGGTGTCCGTCCCGGTGCCGGGCCGTCATCAGGCCCGCCCAGCCGTCGTCGGCCCGGCAGTGCCCGACCAGATCCGGCACCCGCTCGGCGTTCTCGGCGGTCAGCAGGTCGGACAGCTTTCCGCCCACCGCCTCGGCCGCCGTGTACCCCAGCAGCCGCTCGGCCGGACCGGTCCAGCTCGTCACCACGCCCTGCGGATCGAGCAGCAGGGGAGCGGCATCGGCCACGTCGAACCCCTGTTGGGCAACGTCCGGCTCCCCGTGTCCGCTCACGTGTCCGCCCACGGCCGACCTCATCCGTCGCTGGGAGTGGTCCTCCACCTCTTGACCCCATCTTCACCCGGGAACCGGGCAGAGGGCTTCCTGGGCGAGGCCCGGACCGGCGAACCACGGGCGGACGGGCGACGGGCGGACGGACGACAGGGACCGGCCCGCCCACCCGTCCGTAGTTCGTCCGTCCACCCGTTCGTTCGCCCGCCCACCCCGTCCGCCACGGGCCGGGCAGAACCCGTGAACGGGACAGGAAGGTCAGCCGCCCTGGCCCAGCACCTTCTCCAGCGTCTCCAGGGCGTCTTGGAGCTCCTCGCCCCGGACGGTGAGCGGCGGGGCCAGCCGGATGGTGGACCCGTGGGTGTCCTTGACCAGGACTCCCTCCCGCATCAGCCGCTCACTGATCTCCCGGCCGGTGCCGAGCGCGGGGTCGATGTCGACGCCCGCCCACAGTCCGCGCGAACGGAAACCGACGACGCCCCGGCCGACCAGGGACTCCAGCCCGCCACGCAGCACCACGCCCAGTTCCGCCGCCCGGCGCTGGAACTCGCCCGTCTCCAGCAGCTCCACCACCGCCGTGCCGACGGCCGCGGCCAGCGGATTGCCGCCGAACGTCGAACCATGCTCGCCGGGGTGCAGAACCCCGAGTACCTCGCGCCGGGCCACCACCGCCGACACCGGGACGATGCCGCCGCCCAGCGCCTTGCCGAGCAGGACCATGTCCGGGACGACCGACTCGTGGTCCACGGCGAGGGTGTGCCCCGTACGGCCGAGCCCCGACTGGATCTCGTCCGCGACGAACAGGCACCCCGCGCGGCGCGTCAGTTCCCGCACGCCCGCCAGATAGCCGTCGTCGGGGATGTTCACCCCCGCCTCGCCCTGGATCGGCTCGATCAGTACCGCCGCCGTCGTGTCGTCGACCGCCGCTTCCAGCGCCGCCAGGTCGTTGTACGGGACGACCCGGAAACCGGGGGTGAAGGGCCCGAAGCCGGCGCGGGCGGTCTCGTCCGTCGAGAAGCTGACGATGGTCGTCGTCCGGCCGTGGAAATTGTCCGCGGCGACCACGATCGTCGCCCGGTCGGCCGGGACGCCCTTCACGTCGTAGGCCCACTTGCGGGCCACCTTCACCGCGCTCTCGACCGCCTCCGCGCCGGTGTTCATGGGCAGCACCATGTCCAGCCCGGTCAGCGCCGCCAGCCGCTCGGCGAACTCGGCGAGCCGGTCGTTGTGGAAGGCGCGCGAGGTGAGTGTGAGCCGGTCCAGTTGGCGGTGCGCCGCCTCGGTCAGCGCGGGATGCCGGTGGCCGAAGTTCAGCGCCGAGTAGCCGGCCAGCATGTCGAGGTAGCGGCGGCCCTCCACGTCCTCCACCCACGCGCCCTGCGCGCTCGCGACGACCACGGGCAGCGGATGGTAGTTGTGCGCGAGAACCGGCTCCTCCGCACCGATCAGCTCGGCGGACGAACGGGTACGGGCGACAGTGGTCATGGGCGGATCTCCTGAGTGCAGCACTTGATCCCGCCGCCTGCCTTGTGGAACTCGGACAGGTCGACGGGGACGGGAACGTAGCCGCGGTCGGTGAGCTGGGCGGCGAGGCCTGTCGCCTCGGGGGAGATGAACACGTGCCGCCCGTCGGAGACGGAGTTCAGGCCGAACGCCATCGCGTCCTCGCGGGCCGCGATCACCGCGTCCGGATACAGCCGGGCCAGCACCTCGCGGCTCCCCGGTGAGAACGCCTCCGGGTGGTACGCGATGTTCTCCTCGTCCAGCACGAACAGCGCCGTGTCCAGGTGGTAGAAGTACGGGTCCACCAGCGTCAGGCCGATCACGGGCACCCCGAAGAACTCCTGCGCCTCGTGATGCGCCTCGCGAGTGGTGCGGAACCCGGTGCCGGCGAGGATCCAGCGCCCGGTCACGACCAGATCGCCCTCGCCCTCGCACACCGACTCGGGACGGTGGACGTCGAAGCCCTCCGCCTTGAACCAGCTCTCGTACGGCACGGACTCGGGGCGCCGCTCGGGCGCCAGGAACAGGGAGCCGAGGACGCGGCCCCCCACGACGACCGCCGCGTTCGCGGCGAAGACCATGTCGGGCAGGCCGGGTACCGGTTTCACGCTGTCCACGGTATGACCGTGGGCGCGGTAGACATCGATCAGCGCGCGCCACTGGCGCTGGGCCAGGGCGAGATCGACGGGACGGTCGGGACGCATCCAGGGGTTGATCGCGTACCGCACGTCGAAGTGTCCGGGATCGCAGACGAGGTAGCGCCGTCGGGACGGCACACGGGCATCGGTCACAGAGGGGTGCCTCCGCTTCCACGCGGTGTCATCAGGGGTATGTCCACGGTAGGGAGCGACCGGCTCGGGCGACAAGGAACATGAGTTGCGCGCTCACGCAGTAATGCTGCGTGTTCCGACCGCTCCGCGCACGTCTGCTGCGCCTCGCGCGGGCCCCGCGAACTCTACGGAGCCGGCTGGCTTGCGCCCGCCTCCGGACTCTCCGGAATCAGATGGGACAGCACCATCACACTGACCGTCTTGCGGATGAACGGCTCCGCACGGATCCGCTCCAGCACCTCCTCGAAGTGCTCCACGTCCCGTGCCCGCAGGTGCAGCAGCGCGTCGGCGCCCCCGGTCACCGTCATCGCCGCGGCGATCTCCGGATGGTTGCGCACCACCTCCGCCAGCCGCCGGGGCGGCGCCGCACCCTCGCAGTACACCTCGACGTACGCCTCCGTCCGCCAGCCCAGCGCCGACGGCCGCACCGTCGCCGTGAACCCGGTGATCACCCCCGTCTCGCGCAGACGGTCCACCCGGCGCTTGACCGCCGTCGACGACAGGCCGACCGCCGCGCCGATCTCGGCGAAGGACGTCCGGGCGTTCGCCATCAGCGCGGTGACGATCTGTCGGTCGAGCTCGTCGAACGGCGTAGGCCTGCTGCTCATCCCCGCACTGTAACCAGCACCGGCCGGCCTTTGCCGTCGCGCGGTGACCGTCCCCGCCGTCAGGCGGTGACCGGTGCCGGTCGTGGCGGCGCCCGTGGCACAGCTCCGGGCCCGCGGGGCACCCGAGAGCCTCCCGGCCGATGGAAAAGCCCACGTCCGAGCCATGTCCAGACGTGGAAATCCCCCCTAGACTCCACCTTCATGCTGCGCGCCCTGGCCGTCGACGACGAACGCCCCTCGCTGGAGGAACTGCTCTACCTGCTGCACGCGGACCCCCGCATCGGCAGTGCCGAGGGCGCCGGCGACGCGACCGAGGCGCTGCGCCGCATCAACCGCGCCCTGGAGTCGGGACCCGACGGGCCCGAGGCCATCGACGTCGTCTTCCTCGACATCCAGATGCCCGGCCTCGACGGCCTCGACCTCGCCCGGCTGCTCGGCGGGTTCGCCCGGCCGCCGCTGGTCGTGTTCGTCACCGCCCACGAGGACTTCGCCGTGCAGGCCTTCGACCTCAAGGCCGTCGACTACGTCCTCAAGCCCGTCCGCAAGGAGAGGCTGGCCGAGGCGGTCCGTCGCGTCGTCGAACTGCGCGCCGCCGCACAGCGCGGCAGCACTCCGCGGATCCCCGTGCACGAACCCGACCCGGACCACATAGCCGTCGAACTCGGCGGCGTGACCCGCTTCGTCGCCGTCGACGACATCACGCACGCGGAGGCCCACGGCGACTACGCCCGCCTGCACACCGACCGCGGCAGCCACCTCGTCCGCATCCCGCTGTCCACCCTGGAGGAACGCTGGCGCTCGCGCGGCTTCGTCCGCATCCACCGCCGCCATCTGGTCGCCCTGCGCCACATCGGGGAACTCCGCCTGGACGCGGGCACCGTGAGCGTCCTGATCGGCTCCGAGGAACTCCAGGTCAGCCGGCGGCACGCCCGTGAGCTGCGGGACCTGCTGATGCGCCGGACCACGAGCTAGGGGGGACGCGTGCCCCAGGACCCGACCGAACGCCGCGTGGTCGTCACCGGCCCGCCCCGCCGAGCCCGCCGCTCCTTCGGCTACTACCGTCCGCGCACCGAGATCGACGAGCAGACCACCCTCGGCCACACCTACGTCCGTTCCCTGATGCGCATCCAACTGCGCACCGGGCTCACCGTGTTCGCCGTCCTCGTCCTGCTCGTCGGCCCCCTTCCGCTGGTCTTCGCGGTCACCCCGGACGCCCGCCGGCTGGAATGGGCGGTCCTCGGCTTCGGGCTCTACCCGCCGCTGGTCCTGCTCGCCCGCTGGTACGTACGCCGCGCCGAACGCAACGAACGCGACTTCGTGCGGCTCGTCGAGGACCGCTGAGGGAACACAGGCGCCGTGAACTCCAGTTACGCCGTACCCGCCGTGGCCCTCGTCGTCCTGGCGACCATCCTCGTCGGCGCCTTCGGCCTGCGGATCTCCCGCACCACCTCCGACTTCTACGTCGCGTCGCGCACGGTCGGCCCGCGCCTGAACGCGGCCGCCATCAGCGGCGAGTACCTCTCCGCCGCGTCCTTCCTCGGCATCGCGGGCCTGGTCCTGGTCCAGGGTCCCGACATGCTCTGGTATCCGGTCGGCTACACCGCCGGCTACCTGGTGCTGCTGCTGTTCGTCGCCGCCCCGCTGCGCCGCTCCGGCGCCTACACGCTGCCCGACTTCGCCGAGGCCCGGCTCGCCTCGCAGGCCGTGCGGCGGCTCGCGAGCGTCCTCGTCGTCGGTGTCGGCTGGCTGTACCTGCTGCCCCAGCTCCAGGGCGCGGGGCTCACCCTGACCGTGCTGACCGGCGCCCCCGACTGGCTCGGCGGAGTGATCGTCGCCGTCGTGGTCACCGTCATCGTCGCCGCCGGCGGCATGCGCAGCATCACCTTCGTGCAGGCCTTCCAGTACTGGCTCAAGCTCACCGCCCTGCTCGTGCCCGGACTGTTCCTGGTCCTCGCCTGGCAGAGTGACGGGGCGCCCAGCCACGCCTTCGACGAACCCGCCACCTTCCGCGAACAGCGCGTCGTCCGGGTCGACGACACCGTAGACCTGCGGATCACCGCACCGCTGGCCGTCACCGTGGACGGCACCGTCGACGGCCGCGAACACGACGGCACCGAGGTCCGCCTGCCCGCAGGCACCCACCGCATCGACGGCGGCACCCGGCTGACCTTCGCCGAGGGAGCCGAGGTCCCGGCCGCGGGACGCGGCGCCGACGACGCCCTCTCGCCCTCCCGGGCCGAGTCCCGCGAGGAACGCCCGCTGTACGCCACGTACGGGCTGATCCTCGCCACCTTCCTCGGCACCATGGGCCTGCCGCACGTGGTGGTCCGCTACTACACCAGCCCGCACGGCGTCGCCGCCCGCCGCACCACCGTCGCCGTCCTCGGCCTGATCGGCGCCTTCTACCTGCTGCCCCCGGTCTACGGAGCCCTCGGCCGCCTGTACGCCCCCGAACTCACCCTCACCGGCGACGCGGACGCCGCCGTACTCCTGCTGCCCGGCCGGATGTTCGGGGGAGTGGGCGGCGACCTGCTCGGCGCGCTGGTCGCCGGGGGAGCCTTCGCCGCGTTCCTGTCCACGGCGTCCGGCCTGACCATGGCCGTGGCCGGCGTGATCACCCAGGACGTCCTGCCCTCGCGCGGCGTACGGCACTTCAGGCTCGGCACGGTGCTCGCCATGGCCGTCCCGCTCCTGGCCAGCATCCTGGTCGGCGGGCTGCCGGTGGCCGACGCCGTGGGGCTCGCCTTCGCCGTGTCGGCCTCCTCGTTCTGCCCGCTGCTCGTCCTGGGCATCTGGTGGCGCCGGCTCACCCCGCCCGGCGCGGCGGCCGGCATGCTGGCCGGCGGTGGCTCCGCCTTCCTCGCCGTCGCCGCGACCATGGCCGGCTACCCGGGCCAGGGTGCCTGGCACGCGCTCCTCGCCTGGCCCGCCCTGTGGTCGGTGCCGGTGGGCTTCCTCACCATGATCCTGGTCTCCCTGTCCACCCCCGGCCGGGTACCGCCCGGCACGGCGGCGGTGCTCGCCCGGTTCCACCTGCCGGAGGAACTACGGACGGAGGTGTCCAAGTGAGCGGATTCCTGGCGGGCCTGTGCGTCGCCGTCCTGCCCCTGCTGGCCGCGGGCTTCTGGCTCGGCCGGCGCACCGCACGGCCGCCCGGACTGGCCGGCCTCGGCACACCCGTCGAACACGCCACCTTCGAGACCCTGCACACCGCCTCCCTGGCCACACCCCCGCTCCGGGCCGGACTGACCGAGGAGACCGCCGGCCGGTCCGCCCGCAAACTGCGCTCCCTGCTCGGCACCGACGCCCTGTGCCTCACCGACCGCGAACAGGTCCTCGTCTGGGACGGCGCCGGCGCCCACCACCGCACCGAGATCATGGAACGCCTGGCCGGTCCCCTCGACTCCGGCCGCGGCGAGGCCTTCCCGCTCACCTGCGACACCCCCGACTGCGCGGTGCGCTGGGCCGTCGTCGCCCCGCTCACCGTCGACGACCGGGTGCACGGCGCCCTCGTCGCCTGCGCGCCCCGCGAGTCCGCGGTCCTGGTACGGGCGGCCGGAGAGGTCGCCCGCTGGGTCTCCGTCCAGCTCGAACTCGCCGACCTCGACCAGTCCCGCACCCGCCTGATCGAGGCCGAGATCAGAGCGCTGCGGGCGCAGATATCCCCGCACTTCATCTTCAACTCGCTCGCCGTGATCGCCTCGTTCGTGCGCACCGACCCCGAGCGTGCCCGTGAACTGCTGCTGGAGTTCGCCGACTTCACCCGCTACTCGTTCCGCAGGCACGGCGACTTCACCACCCTCGCCGACGAGCTCCACGCCATCGACCACTATCTGGCGCTGGTCCGAGCCCGCTTCGGTGACCGCCTCGCCGTCACCCTGCAGATCGCCCCCGAGGTGCTCCCGGTCGCCCTGCCCTTCCTCTGCCTGCAGCCCCTCATCGAGAACGCCGTCAAGCACGGCCTCGAGGGCAAGGCCGACAAATGCCGCATACAGATCACCGCGCAGGACACCGGCGCCGAAGCGCTCGTCGTGATCGAGGACGACGGCGCCGGAATGGATCCCGGCCTGCTGCGACGCATCCTCGCCCGCGAGGTCGACCACACGGGCGGCATCGGTCTGTCCAACGTCGACGAGCGGCTCCGCCAGGTGTACGGCGACGACTACGGCCTCGTCATCGAGACCGCGGTCGGCGCCGGCATGAGGGTCACCGTCCGGCTGCCGAAGTACCAGCCGGGCGTGCACCTGACGGGCCGGCTCGCACCGAAGTGAGCCGGCCCGTGCGGACCACGGGTGGCCCGGCCATGGACCGCGGGCGGCTCAGGCGCTGCGCGTGGCGACCATGGCGAGGGTGATCAGTCCCAGGACGACCCAGCCGAACCACAGCCATCCGTTGCTGCCGAGCGCCGCCGTGTAGGCCGTCACGGCGACGAGCCCGCCGACGGTGAGTACTCCCATGGTCTTCGTCGAGGTGGAACCGTTGCTGGTATCGGGCATCGCGACACCCTCCTCATGGTTCGGTTCCCTCCATGGTGCCCCCGTTCCGCCTTTTTACGGTGCACACGACGACATGTGCGCCCGTTTCCCAGGACCGCTCACCGGTCCACGACCCGGCCTCGTGGACGGACGGGTCGAAGCCGTAGTCACGCGGAGGTACATCACGGGAGCACGCCGCGTCCGACACCCCGCGCGCCTCGGCGAGTGTGACGTCCTCGCCCAGTCGGGTGAATCCGAGGATCTGTTCGTCGTACCGGCCGCCGCACGGCACCAGCAGGGCCCGACGCCCCGGACGTGCGTCCAGGCAGTCCCGGCGCTGCATCGGCAGGGTGTCCGCGAGCGCCGAGCCGAACGGGCGCCGGTCGCCGAGCGGCCCGTACGACGGCCCGCGCGCCCCCAGGACCAGACAGGCGGTGCGCCGCCCGGCCTCCTCGAACCCGTCCGGGACCGGTACGACGGCGAGCGGGCGCACCGCGGCCATACGCCCGCGGAACTCCCGTGTGGCCTCCTCGCACCGGGCCGGACCCAGCTCCCGCGCCTCCTCGGCGGAGGAAGCCCCGACGAACCCCACGACCTGCCCGTCGACCTCCCGCCCCGCCGCGCCCGCACAGGCCGGTTCGACGTCGAGCCGGGGCACGCCCGCAAACCGGCGGCCGCCGGGCCAGACGGCACGCACGCAGTCGCCCCGCTCGAGCGGCTCGGCGAGCCCCACGGCATCTCCGTACGGCGCCGTCGCCACCCCGCCGTCGCCCGTCCGGTCGGCCAGCGCGTACCAGGTGCCACCCAGGGCCAGCACCACCCCGAGCCCGCCGGCGACGGCGGCCCGCAGGACGGGGTGGCGCGGACGCTGGTGCGCGGGGACGGTCCCGGCCGCCGAAGGGCCCCCACGTCCCGCAGGTACCGCACGTGCGGTACCTGCGGGACGTGCCGCGGAATCCGCAGGTCCGGTGGCTTCCTCCCGTCCTGCGGCTCCCGTGGGCCCTGTCGTGCTCGTGGCAGTTCCTGCCCTGCCCGCGGGCAGGCCCGACGCGGCCCAGGGCGGCTGGGAACCCAGGTCGGTGGGCGGCCGCACGTGCGACTCGGACTGGGGCGTGACGAGCCGCGACAGTTCCGCCTCCAGCACCCGCGCGGACGTCCGCCGCTCGGGATCCTTCTCGAGCAGGCCCCGCAGCGCCGGTTCCAGGGCGCCCGCCCGCACCGGCCGGCGCGGCTCCTCCGTGACCACCGCCGCGATCGACGCGAGCGGCGACTCCCGCTCGAAGGGGCCGCGCCCCTCGACGCCGTGGTACAGCGTGCAGCCGAGGGAGAACAGGTCGGCGGCCGGCGTCGCCGGATTCCCGGTGGCCCGCTCCGGCGCCAGCCAGCCCGCGGTGCCGACCACTCCCGATGCCATGGTGTACCGCGTCTCACCTGTGTCCGGCTGCACGGAGATGCCGTAGTCGGTGAGCAGGACCCGCCCGTACGGGGCTCCGGTGCGGTCCGGGGCGAGCAGGATGTTCGCCGGTTTCACGTCCCGGTGCAGTACGCCCCGCTCGTGACCGGTGGCCAGCGCGTCCAGCACGGCCAGCCCGATCCGGGCGCACTCGGCGGGGGCGAGCGGGCCGCGCCGGGCGACCAGCTCCCGCAGATCGACGGCGCCCGCCACGTACTCCATGACGATCCACGGCAGGCCTTCGTGCTCCGTGACGTCGTGCACGGTCGCCACATGCGGGTGATCACGCAGACCGGCCGCGTGTCGGGCCTCCGCGCGGGCACGGGCGACCCTGGTCTCCCACTCCTGGCCGGGCTCGGCCGGATCGCGGAACACGATCTCCTTGAGGGCGACCTCGCAGGCGAGTCTCTGGTCATGGGCCAGCCAGACATGCCCCATGCCGCCCCGGCCCAGCCGGTGCAGCAGCACGTAGCGGCCGGCGACGACCCGACCCGCTCCCGACGACGATGCGCGCAGTGCCATGACCGCTTCCCCCCGGCGGCTCATATTACTGAACAGCGTCACCCTTCAGGTGAATCGGGAAGAAAGTGAGCGAGAGGGGAAGAAAGTGACCGAAAGGGATTCATCTACCCGGTGTGTGCAATGAGGCCAGGTAGGCGTTGTACGCCTTGAGTTCCTTGTCCCCGTCGCGGTCCGCGGCCCGGTCGGTGCGCTTGGCCTGCCGCTGGTCCGACGCGTACCACTGGAACAGCAGCGCGATCAGCACCAGCACGGACGGGATCTCGCTGAACGCCCAGGCGATACCGCCGGCCGCGTTCTGGTCGGAGAGCGCGTCGATGCCCAGCGAGCCCGGCGGGTTCTGGAACGTCGTCACCATCGGCGTGGACGCCATCATCAGCGCGATGCCGAAGAACGCGTGGAACGGCATGCCCGCGAACAGCTCCAGCATCCGCATCAGGTACCCCGGCCGGTGCGGGCCCGGGTCCACGCCCATGATCGGCCAGAAGAAGACCAGGCCGACGGCGAGGAAGTGCACCATCATCGAGATGTGCCCCACCTGGGAGCCCATCAGGAAGTCGAACAGCGGGGTGAAGTACAGCGCGTACAGGCTCGCGATGAACATCGGGATGGTGAACAGCGGGTGGGTGACGACCCGCATGTAGCGGCTGTGCAGCAGCATCAGCAGCAGTTCGCGCGGCCCCTTGCGGCCACGGGCGGCCGGCGGCAGGGCGCGCAGCGCCAGCGTGATGGGGGCGCCGAGCAGGATCAGGATGGGCGACACCATGCTGATGACCATGTGCTGCACCATGTGCACGCTGAACATGACCATGCCGTAGTCGTTCAGCCCGGTGCACATCATGAGCCCGATGCTCAGCACGCCGACGAAGAACGACACGGTCCGTCCCACCGGCCACTTGTCGCCCCGTCGCATCAGACGGACGACCGCCCAGCCGTACAGTGCCAGCCCCAGCAGACAGGCGACGAGGAAGAACGGGTCCGCCGACCAGGCGAGCCCTCGCCCCAGCGTGAACGGCGGCAGATCCATGGTCATGCCGTGCCCGCTGTGATCCATTCGCCGGCTCCGTTTCGTGGGGGTTGTGCGCCGTCTGTCCGCACCAGACTAGAACCGCCCCCGGCCGCGACGGCGACCGGGGGCGGCTTTTGCTCCGTGGTTGCCCGAACGGCGGGCGCTACAGGACGCACTCCGCCTCGGCGTAGCGGCTCTCGGGGACCGTCTTCAGCGTCTCGACGGCCTCGGCCAGCGGCACCGTCACGATGTCCGTGCCGCGCAGCGCGGTCATTCTTCCGAACTCCCCGCGGTGTACGGCCTCCACGGCGTGCCAGCCGAAGCGGGTGGCCAGCACCCTGTCGTACGCGGTCGGGGTCCCGCCGCGCTGGGTGTGTCCGAGGATCACCGGACGTGCCTCCTTGCCGAGCCGCGTCTCCAGTTCCACGGAGAGCTGCCGCGCGATCCCGGCGAACCGCTCGTGGCCGTAGACGTCCTTGGCGCCCTCGTCGAAGTCCATGGTCCCGGCCCGCGGCTTGGCGCCCTCCGCGGCGACCACGATGGCGAACCGCTTGCCCGCGGAGAACCGCGCGCCCACCTTCGCGGTCAGCTCGTCGATGTCGAAGGGCCGCTCCGGTACGACGATCGCGTGCGCGCCGGCCGCCATGCCGGAGTGCAGCGCGATCCAGCCGGTGTGGCGGCCCATGACCTCCACGATGAGCACCCGCTGGTGGGACTCGGCGGTCGTCTTCAGCCGGTCCAGCGCCTCGGTCGCCACACCGACGGCCGTGTCGAAGCCGAAGGTGACGTCGGTGACAGCGATGTCGTTGTCGATGGTCTTCGGCACACCCACTATCGGCAGGCCGTTGTCCGACAGCAGCCGGGCCGCCTTCAGCGTGCCCTCACCGCCGATCGGGACGATCGCGTCGAGGCCGAGCTCCTGGACGTACCCCTTGGCCCGTGCCACACCGTCCCGCAGATGCTCGGGACGTACCCGGGAGGAACCGAGAATGGTGCCGCCGCGGGTGAGGATGCCACCCACCGCGTCGAGGTCGAGCTTGAGGTAGTCGCACTCCAGGAGGCCCTTCCAGCCGTCCCGGAAGCCAATGACCTCGTCGCCGTGGTCGACGACGGCGCGATGGACGACGGAGCGGATGACGGCGTTCAGGCCGGGGCAGTCGCCGCCGGATGTGAGGACACCAATGCGCATAGCCCGAAACAACCTTCTAGCCGTGGGCCGGGACCGGACCGCGTCGTCCGGCTCGATCCCGCCACCCTAGCGGCACCGGAGGGCGGGGTCGAAGCGCGCGTCCGCCTACTGGACGACCCCGCTCACCTGTGCGGACCAGCCGTCGGACGGGCCGGATGGCACCGGCCCGTCCGACGCGGTCGCGGGTTACGCGGGCTGCTGCGAGGCCGCGATGCGTTCGCCCCGCAGTGCCTCGTACCAGTGGTCGTCGGTCGGCGGCAGCGCGTTGACGTCGAGCGCCAGCTTCAGCAGCAGATCCGCGATCTGCGGGTTGCGGGCCAGCACCGGGCCGTGCATGTACGTGCCGAACACGGTGTCGTTGTAGGCGCCCTCGGTGCCGTCCCCCGTGCCGTTTCCGTTGCCGAAGCGGACCCGGGCGAGCGGACGGGCCGTCGGGCCGAGGTGGGTGACGCCCTGGTGGTTCTCGAAACCGGTCAGCGGCGGCAGACCCAGCGGCGGGTCGATGTCGCCCAGCACGTCGCCGACGCACCGGGCGCCCTCGCCGCGCACCGAGACGACGTCGAGCAGGCCGAGGCCGGGCTCCCGCTGGCCGAGGTCGTTGATGAACTCGTGGCCGAGGATCTGGTAACCGGCGCACACGGAGAACACGATCGCGCCGTTGCCCACCGCCCGGTGCAGGCCGCCGTCCCGGCGCAGCCGCTCGGCGGCGAGCCGCTGCGGACGGTCCTCACCGCCGCCGATCAGATAGATGTCGCCGGACGTCGGGATCGGCTGGTCGCTGCGCACGTCCAGTCGGGACACGTCGAGGCCACGCTGCCGGGCCCGGCGCTCCACGACGAGCACATTGCCCTGGTCACCGTAGGTGCTCAGCAGGTCGGGGTAGATCCATACGATCCGCAGACCGTTGTCGCTCATGAAGTCACTGTCCTTGTGAGTACGTCGCGATGCGTCGGCCGCGTCAGTTGCCGACGCGGCGGCGCAGGTCCTGGAACGCGGTGTAGTTGGCGATGACCTCGATCCGGCCGGGCGGGCACTGCTGGAGCGCCTGGTCGAGGTCCTCGCACACCTGGAACTGCTGGTTCGCGACCTCGAGCCGCACCGCGAGGTCCAGCTTCCGGTCGCCGAGGACGACGATCGGGTGGCCGGTCAGCCGGGTGTAGTCGACGTCCCACAGCCAGGAGGTGTCGGTGCCGTCGGCGGAGCGGGCGTTCACCGAGAGGATCACCGGGGTGGGCGGCGGGTCGATGAGCGAGAACGTCTCCAGCCAGCCCGCGGGGTTCTTGGCGAGCAGCAGCCGCAGGTCACGCCCCTGGTGCTGGACGACGTCGTACCGGCCGGCGACGGCCTGCACCTGGTACATGCGCTCCAGGGCGACCTGCGGGGGCACCCCGAACACCGCGGCCACGGCCGCGGAGCTCGTGGCGTTGGCCTTGTTGGCGCGGCCCGGCAGCTGGAGGTGGATCGGCCAGGCGGAGCCGTGCGGGTCGAGGACGTGGTCGCCGGAGAGTGCCCAGCTCGGGGTGGGCCGGCGGAATCCGCACTCATTGCAGAACCAGTCGTCTCCGGGGCGCTGCATCACGCCGCCGCAGGACGGGCACGACCAGGCGTCGTCCTTCCACATCTGGCCCGCGGCGACCCAGATCACATTGGCGGAGGAGGACGCGGCCCATACGACCAGCGGGTCGTCGCAGTTGGCGACGACGACCGCCTTGGAACCGGCCAGGCCCTCGCGCCAGTTCTCCGCGAGCATTCGCGTCTCACCGGACCGGTCGAGCTGGTCGCGGGAGAGGTTGAGCAGGGCGATGCACTTGGGGTCGGTGTCCCGGGCGACGCCGGCGAGGTACTTCTCGTCGACCTCGATGACGCCGAACTTCGACTCCGAGCCGCCCGCGAGTGCCGAGGTGATGCCCGCGGGCATGTTGGCGCCCAGGGCGTTGGACACGACCGGCCCGGCGGCCCGCAGGGCCTCCGCGATGAGGCGGGTGGTGGTGGTCTTGCCGTTGGTCGCCGACACCAGGATGCAGTCCAGGTTCTGGGCGAGCCGGGCGAGGAGGTCGGGGTCGAGTTTGAGCGCCACCCGGCCGCCGATCACCGAACCACTGCCGCGTCCCGCGGCACGTGATGCCGCTGCGACCGCCCTGCCTGCGGTCACGGCCAGCTTGGCCCGCGGCGTGAGCGGGTCCGAGTTGCCTGCCATCAAGTCTCGATCCTCCTTGCGTACGCGCCGCGCCTGTGGCTGACGGCCACGTGGTGTGAACCTCAGCCTATCGAGATCCATTCGCACTCCAGAACCACGTCACCACCCATGAGACGGGCGTTGCTGCAAAGGACCGTACTCTGACCGCCATGCGAGACGGTTCCATCCCCGGTGTCCACGGTCGTGTCCGACCCCTCACCCTGCTCGGCGACCCGGTGCTGCACGCGCCCTGTGAGGAGGTGACCGACTTCGGCCCGGAACTGGCCCGCCTCGTGGAGGACTTGTTCGCGACGATGTACGCCGCGCAGGGTGTGGGTCTGGCCGCCAACCAGATAGGCGTACCGCTGCGGGTGTTCGTGTACGACTGTCCGGACGACGACGACGTCCGTCATCTGGGACATGTGGTCAACCCGCGGCTGGTCGAGACGGACGGGGTGGTGGTGCGCGGTCCGGAGGGTTGTCTGTCGCTGCCGGGTCTGGAGGCGGGGACGGAACGTCACGACCACGCGGTCGTCGAGGGCCGCACGGCGGCCGGGGACCCGGTCACCGTGCACGGCACGGGTTTCTTCGCCCGGTGCCTGCAGCACGAGTGCGACCACCTGGAGGGCCGCGTCTACGCCGACCGCCTGACCGGCCGGCGCCGGCGCAGGCTCGGCCGCCAGGTGCGGCGGGCCTCCTGGAACGGGCGGGACCGAGGGGCGGGCGGTGCTTCAAAGGCGGGGGGCTGAGGGGTCGACATCCCGAGCCTGCGGACGCACCCGCTGGGTACGGCCACGGTCGACGAGTTCCTGCTGCGGGCCCCCGCCGGCCCGACCGGCACCGGCCTCACGGCGGCGGTGCCGGGCGCCGGGGGCACCGACACCTGGATCGAGCGGGCCGACGCCCACGACCTGATGGACGCACCGACAGCGGGCGGGACCGAGGGAGGGGCGGTCTCCTGGAGCCGGCGGAACCGGTGGAGCGGGCCGGTCCGCCGAGGCGGGCCGGGGCCGGGCTCAGAACCCCGGCCCGCCGACCCGATCGCCCGCCGCCGCCAGCCGGCCCCACAGCAGGTCGGCCAGACTGCGCACCAACTCGGCCCGGGAGCACGGCCGTTCGCCGAGCCACCAGTCGCCGGCCGCGTGCATCATGCCGACAATTCCGTGCCCCCACACGCGGGCCAGTTGCTGGCTGCCGGGGCCGAGGTCCAGCCGCTCCTCGATGACCTGGGCCAGTTCCTCGCCCATGCGCCGCAGCAGCGGCGCCGAGTGCTTGCCGACGTCGAAGCCCTGGTCGCCGGGGGAGCCCTCCGCCGGGTGCATCAGGAACCGGTACACCTGGGGACGCAGCTCGATCGCCGAGAGATAGGTGTCCAGGGTGTTCTCGACCCGCTCCCGCCGGTCCGCCGGGGCGTCCAACGCCGCCCGCAACGAGGCCAGCAGGGCATCGGTGTGCCGCTGGGCGAGGGCGGCGTACAGTCCTCCCTTGTCACCGAAGTGCCGGTAGAGGATCGGTTTGGTGATGCCCGCCTCGGCGGCGATCGCGTTCATCGAGGCATGCGGGCCGTCGCGCAGCACCACCCGGTCGGCGGCCTCCAGCAGCTCGCGCCGGCGGCGGTCGGCGGACCGTTGCTGATCGGTCCGCTGTGTGGTGTCCATGATCTCTCCCCACCCCTGCTGATTCGGTGACGCCTGCGCAAACTAACACTGACGGTGTGACCAGCGGCGAACGGGATGACGGGGGCCCGGGGGAGTTGACTTCCTCTACCAGCCGGTAACAGACTGCGGTTACCGCAAGTAACACGCATGTGCGATGCCGCTGGAGGGGACATGGCCGAGTTCACCATGGAGCTCAACGATGAACAGAAGGAAGTCCGGGACTGGCTCCATGGCTTCGCCGCCGATGTGATCCGCCCCGCGGCCGCCGAGTGGGACGAGCGCGAGGAGACTCCCTGGCCGGTCATCCAGGAGGCCGCCAAGGTCGGCATCTACTCGCTCGACTTCTACGCCCAGCAGTACTTCGACGCCACCGGCCTCGGCATCCCCACGGCGATGGAGGAGCTGTTCTGGGGCGACGCCGGCATCGCCCTGTCGATCGTCGGCACCGGCCTCGCCGCTGTCGGCGTCCTCGCCAACGGCACCGAGGAGCAGATCGGCACCTGGATCCCCCAGATGTACGGCGACGTCAACGACGTCAAGGTCGCCGCCTTCTGCTCCTCCGAGCCCGACGCCGGCTCCGACGTCGCCTCCATGCGGACGCGTGCCGTGTACGACGAGGCCAAGGACGAGTGGGTGATCAGCGGCACCAAGACCTGGGCGACCAACGGCGGCATCGCCAACGTCCACGTCGTCGTGGCGGTCGTCGACCCGGAGCTCGGCTCCAAGGGCCACGCCTCGTTCATCATCCCGCCGAACACCCCCGGCTGCTCCCAGGGCCAGAAGTTCAAGAAGCACGGCATCCGGGCCTCGCACACCGCCGAGGTGATCCTGGAGAACGTCCGTGTGCCCGGCTCCTGCCTGCTCGGCGGCAAGGAGAAGCTCGACGAGCGCCTCGCCCGCGCCCGGGAGCGCGCCAAGCAGCAGGGGGGCATGGAGGTCCCCCCGCTCGAGCGGAGCCGAGAGCGGGGGAGGGTGAAGAACGCCGCGATGGCCACCTTCGAGGCGTCCCGCCCGGCGGTCGGTGCCATGGCGGTGGGCACCGCCCGCGCCGCCTACGAGGTCGCCCTGGAGTACGCGCAGACCCGCGAGCAGTTCGGCCGCCCGATCATCGACAACCAGGGCATCGCCTTCCAGCTGGCCGACATGCGCACCCAGATCGACGCCGCCCGCCTCCTGGTGTGGCGCGCCTCCTGGATGGCGGTGAACGGCAAGCCGTTCACCGCGGCCGAGGGCTCGATGTCCAAGCTGTACGCCAGCGAGACGGCCAAGCAGGTCACCGCCCAGGCCATACAGATTCTCGGCGGCAACGGCTATACGCGCGAGTACCCGGTGGAGCGCATGCACCGCGACGCCGCGATCTACACCATTTTCGAGGGCACGAGCGAGATCCAGCGCCTGGTCATCGCCCGCACCCTGTCGGGCATGCCCATCCGCTAGGCGCCGCACGCAAGGAGCTGTGGTGAGGAGCGGGACCGGCCCGGCAGCGGGAACCACGCCGCAGGGCCGCCGCTCCGCCGCGTTGCCGAGTCATCGCGGATGACGTCCGCCCGGCTCCTGGGGGACCATGGTGGGGAGCCGGTCGCCCCACGGACCGGCCGACCGACGCGACGGAGACCGCGATGACGCGCACGGCCCGGGAACTGCTGGAGACGATCACGCGGGAACTGGCCCCGGACCCCCGGTCCAACCCGCTCGTACTGCTGATCGCCCGCGGTGAGGCCGGCCGGGACACCCTGGCCGCGCTCGCCCTGGAACAGAGCTGGGTGATCCCCGCCGACCGCCGCGCGTTCCGGCACCTGGCGGACCGCTCCGCGGGCCAGCCGCGGGCCGCCGCGTACTTCACCGCCCTGGCCGAGAGCGAGGACCTGGCGGCGGCGCGGCTGGACTCCTTCGCCGCGGCCTGCGGCGTGGACCGGGAGCGTGCGGCGTCGTACGACCCCCTGCCGGGCTGCCAGGCATACCCCGCCTACGTCGCCTGGCTGGCCCTCAACGCGGCACCCGCGGACGCGGTCCTCTCGGTGACCGCCAACTTCTCGGCCTGGGGCGGCTACTGCGCCACCATCGCCGAGGCGCTGCGCACCCACTACGGCTTCACCGCCGAGGCCTGCGCGTTCTTCGACCTCTTCGCCGAACCGGCCCCCGGCCTGGACCGGACGGCCGCGGAAGCGGTCCAGGACGGCCTGGACACGGGACGCCTCGACGAGAGCCTGGCGCGGGGGTACGGCCACCTGCTGCAGAGCTACGAGTCGCTGTTCTGGAGGACGCTGCTCCGGCCGGTGTGAGCACGCGACCGGCAGACCGCCGCCCGCGCTCCTCCGGGGGCAGGCCTCAGGCCCTGCCCCCGCTGCTGTGGGCGATGCACGCCACGTCGATCCGGTCGGCCAGCTTCGCCAGTTCGATGGTGAGCGCGGCGACCGTGTCCTCGTCGAGCCGGTCGTCGCCGGACTCCACGAGATGCAGCCACCGCCCGCCCATCGTGCGCAGCAATTTGCTCACGTCCGCCGCGGAGACCTGCAAGGTACCGCGGTGGTCGACGATCAGAGGCAGAGTCACTTCGCGGTTCACAGACCGGATCGTAGCCGCGGGAGCGTCACGCACCGTGCCAAACCGTGGTGATGTTGCAGAACTCGCGGATTCCGTGCCCGGACAGCTCACGCCCGTACCCGGACCGCTTGACCCCGCCGAACGGGAGCGCCGGATGGGACGCCGTCATCCCGTTCACGAAGACGCCGCCCGCCTCCAGGTCCCGGGCGAACCGGTCGACCTCCGCCTCGTCCTGTGTCCAGACGTTGGAACTCAGGCCGAACGGGGAGTCGTTGGCGATCAGTACCGCCTCGTCCAGGTCGGCCGCCCGGTACAGCGTGGCGACCGGCCCGAAGGCCTCCTCCCGGTGGACGCGCATGTCGCGGGTGATCCCGGCCAGGACGGTCGGCGGGTAGTACCAGCCGGGCCCCTCGGGGAGTTCGCCGCCGCACAGCACACGCGCCCCGGACCGTACGGCGTCGTCGACCAGCTCCGCCAGGTCCTTTCGGCCCTGCTCACTGGCGAGCGGGCCGACATCCGTCGCCTCGTCCATGGGGTCGCCCGTCGTCAGCGCCCGCATGCCTTGGGTGAAGAGTTCGGTGAACGCGTCGTAGACATCCGTGTGCACGATGAACCGCTTGGCGGCGATACAGGACTGCCCGGTGTTCTGCACCCGCGCGGTGACCGCGACCTCGGCGGCCCGGTCCAGGTCGGCGGAGGGCATCACGACGAACGGATCGCTCCCGCCCAGCTCCAGCACCGTTTTCTTGATCATCTCCCCGGCGGTGGCGGCCACCGCGCGCCCCGCGGGTTCACTGCCGGTGAGGGTGGCCGCCCTGACCCGTTCGTCCCGCAGGATGTCGTCGACCGCCGCGGAGCCGATGAGCAGGGTCTGGAAGCAGCCCTCGGGGAAGCCCGCCCGGTGGAACAGGTCCTCCAGGTACAGGGCGGTCTGCGGCACGTTCGAGGCGTGCTTGAGCAGGCCCACGTTGCCGGCCATCAGCGCGGGCGCGGCGAACCGTACGACCTGCCACAGCGGGAAGTTCCACGGCATGACGGCGAGCACCAGGCCGAGCGGCCGGTAGCGCACCAGGACCCGGGAGGCGCCGGAGTCCTTCATGTCGGACGGGTCGGGCTCCTCGTCGGCGAGAAGGACCGCGGCCCGGTCGGCGTACCAGCGCATCGCCTTGGCACACTTGGCGGCCTCCGCGCGGGCCTGCCCCAGCGGCTTGCCCATCTCGGTGGTCATCACCTCGGCGATGCTCCGCCGGTCCTCGTCGAGGAGGTCGGCGGCCCGGTGCAGCAGACGGGCGCGCTCCTCGAAGGCCGTCGTCCGGTACGTGCGGAACGTGGCCTCCGCGAGCTGGAGCCGGCGTTCGGTCTCCTCCTCGCCCATGGCCTCGTAGGTCCTGAGCGTCTCGCCGTTCGCCGGATTCACCGTTGCGATGGGCATGGCTGGCCTCCCTGGGGACGGGGCGTGCATGTCGACCCTCCCGCGCGATGGTGGGCGTCGCAACGCGGAAGGGTTCCTCAGGGCGAGTGCTCCGCCAAGCGGTCGAGAAACACCGCCTGGGCGGAGACGATCAGCTCCCGCGCCCGGTGCACGGAGAGCCATTCCACCCGGTCGAGCTCCGGGAACTCCTGTATCCGCCCCGACTTCGGCGGCCACTCCATCCGGAAGGTGCCGGGCGCCACGGCCGCCGGGTCGAGGTCGCCCTCGACGGCCCAGGCCGTGACGGTCTTGCCGCCCGACTGCCGGACCTCGCCGAGCGGCACGACCTCCCCGTCGGGCGGCGGCAGGCCCAGTTCCTCCTCGAACTCCCGGAGCGCGGCGTCCCAGGCCGTTTCACCGGCGTCGTACTCGCCCTTCGGAACGGTCCACGCGCCGGCGTCCCTGCGGGCGAAGAACGGGCCGCCCATGTGACCGAGCAACACCTCCAGCCCGTGATCGGTGTGTCTGAACACCAGTAGGCCGGCGCTCCGGGCGCCCCTCACGGGCCTGCCTCCGGGTGCGCGGGGAGCAGGGCGTCGACGGCGTAGACGATCAAGGTCGCCCGCTCCGCCGGGGCGACCGGCCGGCTCAGCTTCTTTGAGCCCACGCCGATCCGGCCTTGCGGCAGCCGGCCCGCCAGATACGGGATGACGACGGGGACGTCGTCCGCCTCCGCGTCCCGGAACAGCTCCGCGAGCAGCGCGATCCTCCGGGACCGCGCCGAGGTGGCGGCGACCTCCTGCGGCACACGGGCCGGCCGGGACAGCAGCATGCAGCCATGGTGCTACGGGGCCCGGCGTTCCACACCCGGGCCGCCGAAGCGGCCGCGGATCACGCGGTCACCGCGGCGTCCAGGTCCGTCATCAGCAGATCGCCGACGATCGCGGCCGCCGCCCGGTAGCCCCCGCTCGCCGCGTGGACGACCTGTTCGGCGAAGCCGATCGCGTTGCCCGCCGCCCAGACGCCCGGCACCGAGGTCAGGCCCGTCGGGTCCACGACCGGGTACGCGCCGAACGGGGTCTCGGACAGCTCGGCGCCGAGCCGCTCCAGTAGGCCCGTCCGCGGCGCGGGGCGCGGCCCGACGTACAGCACGGAGCGGGCGTGGACGGAGCCGTCGGTGAGACGGATGCCGGTGAGCCGGTCGTTCTCGACCACCAGTTCCGCGACCTCGCCGGGCACCACGTCGACACCGGCCGCGGCCAGCCGGCGCAGGTCCTGGTCGGACAGCTCCTCCTCGGCGACCGTGTGCAGGAAGAAGGTGACGTCCTTGGACCACCGGGACACCATCAGTGCCTGGTGCACACTCATGGCGCTGGAGGCGAGCACGCCGAACGGCTGGTCGCGGACCTCCCAGCCGTGGCAGAACGGGCAGTGCAGCACGTCCCGTCCGAACCGTTCGGTGACTCCGGGGACAGCGGGCAGTTCGTCCTTCAACCCGGTGGCGACGATCAGCCGCCGCGCGCGGACGGTCCGGCCGTCGTCCAGCAGTACGGCGAAGCCAGCGTTACTGGTGCCGGTGCCGGTGCCGTTCCGGGTCACGGCCGTCACCCGGCCCGTGAGCAGTTCGACGCCGTAGCCCGCGATCTCCTCACGGCCGGCGGCCAGGAACGCGGCCGGTGACATCCCGTCCCGCGACAGGTAGCCCTGCATGTGGGGCGAGGGCGCGTTGCGCGGCTCGCCCGCGTCGACGACCAGGGTCCGCAGCCGGGCCCGGCCGAGCACCAGCGCGGAGGACAGTCCGGCCGCACCACCTCCGACCACCACCACGTCGTAGCCGGTGCCGGTGCCGTTCGTTTCTCCGGTCCCGTGCGCGCATCCTTCGCGAATGTTTCCGCTCTTCCCGGTCATGGTGACCACCTCCACGTCGACCGTCGCCCGAGCACTACCGGATTGACAAATGTCTTTGCCGATCCTGCAATATCGGTATGACTACCGACGGCGTTCTCGCGGATGTGGGTCCCCGGCTGAGGCGGATCAGGAAGGAGCGGGAGGTGACCCTCGCAGGGCTGTCCGAGGCGACCGGCATCTCTGTGAGCACCCTCTCGCGGCTGGAGTCCGGACTGCGCAAACCCAGCCTCGAACTACTGCTGCCGATCGCGCAGGCCCACCAGGTGCCGCTGGACGAACTGGTCGGTGCGCCGCCGGTCGGCGATCCGCGCATCCGCTCCAAGCCGTTCCAGCACTGTGGCCGCACCCACTGGCCGCTCACCCGCCAGCCCGGCGGACTCCAGGCGTACAAGGTGCTCGAACCGCAACGCACGTTCGAGCCCGAACCCCGCACGCACGAGGGCTACGAGTGGCTGTACGTGCTGTCCGGCAAGCTGCGGCTGGTACTGGGCGAGCACGACGTGGTGCTGACGGCGGGGGAGGCGGCGGAGTTCGACACGCGCGTGCCGCACGCCTTCGGGTCGACGGGAGAGGGTCCGGTGGAGTTCCTCAGCCTGTTCGGTCCGCAGGGGGAGCGGATGCATGTACGGGCACGTCCCAAGCGGTCCTGACGGACGAGGAAGCCTCCTCGGCGGACCGGGGTGCGCAAGGCCGTGACGTGCGAGACGGTTCCCTGAAGGCAAGCGACCGCTTAGTATGCGATGGACTCGGTCAGGCGAACACGACGTTCACAGTCCCGTGGAGGCTCCGCATGCAGGCATGGCAGGTGCACGAGATCGGCGAGCCGGGCGAGGTGATGAGCCTTGCGGAGGTGGAGCGGCCGACGCCCGGTGAAGGCCAGGTCCTGCTGAAGGTGCGTGCCGCGAACATCAACTTCCCGGACGCGCTGATGTGCCGGGGCCAGTACCAGGTCAGGCCGCCGCTGCCGTTCACCCCGGGCGTGGAGATCTGCGGCGAGACCGAGGACGGGCGCCGGGTGCTCGCCAGCCCCGCGCTGCCGTACGGCGGCTTCGCCGAGTACGCCGTCGCGGACGCCGCCGGACTGCGCTCCGCCCCGGACGCGCTGGACGACGCCGAGGCCGCCGCCCTGCACATCGGCTACCAGACCGGCTGGTTCGGGCTGCACCGCCGGGCCGGCCTGGAGGCCGGCGAGACGCTGCTCGTGCACGCCGCCGCGGGAGGGGTCGGCAGCGCGGCCGTGCAGCTCGGCAAGGCCGCCGGCGCCACCGTCATCGGCGTGGTCGGCGGCGCAGCCAAGGTGCCCGTCGCCCGCGAACTGGGCTGCGACGTGGTGATCGACCGGCGTGAGCAGGACGTCATCGCCGCGGTGAAGGAGGCCACCGGCGGCCGGGGCGCCGACGTGATCTACGACCCGGTCGGCGGAGAGGCCTATGCCCAGTCCGCCAAGGTCGTGGCCTTCGAGGGCCGGATCGTGATCGTCGGCTTCGCGAGCGGCACGATTCCCAGCCCGGCGCTGAACCACGCCCTGGTGAAGAACTACTCGGTCCTCGGCCTGCACTGGGGCCTGTACAACACCAGGAACCCGAAGCTGGTCCAGCACTGCCACGAGCAGCTTCTGGAGCTGGCCGCCCGGGGCGCCGTCAAACCGCTGGTGAGCGAGCGCGTGCCGCTGTCCGGTGCCGCCGGCGCCGTGCAGCGTGTCGCGGACGGCGTCACCACCGGACGCGTCGCCGTGCTGCCCGCAGCGGAGAACGGAGCCGTCGCATGACCGACGCAGTCGAACTGAGGCGGCGCGCCCAGGAGTTGCTGACCGCGCAGCCGCCCGCCACCACCGGCCGCCTCGACTTCCTGCGCGCCCGTTTCGACGCGGGACTCGCCTGGGTGCACTACCCCGAAGGGCTCGGCGGACTCGGCGCCCCGCGATCCCTCCAGGCCGTCGTGGACGCCGAGCTGGAGGCCGCCGGGGCGCCCGGCAACGACCCGCGGCGCATCGGCATCGGCCTCGGCATGGCCGCGCCGACGATTCTGCAGTACGGCACGGAGGAGCAGAAGCGGCGCTTCCTGCGGCCACTGTGGACCGGCGAGGAGGTCTGGTGCCAGCTGTTCAGCGAGCCGGGCGCCGGATCCGACCTGGCCGCCCTGGGCACCCGGGCGGCCCGCGTGGACGAGGACGGCTGGGTGGTCGACGGGCAGAAGGTATGGACATCGAGTGCCCATGCCGCCCGTTGGGCCATCCTCATCGCCCGCACCGACCCGGACGTGCCCAAGCACCGGGGCATCACCTACTTCGTCTGCGACATGACCGACCCCGGCGTCGAGGTGAGGCCACTGCGCCAGATCACCGGTGAGGCCGAGTTCAACGAGGTCTTCCTCACCGGCGTCCGCATCCCCGAATCCCACCGGCTCGGCGAGATCGGCGACGGCTGGCGGGTCGCGCAGACCACCCTCAACAACGAGCGCGTGGCCATCGGCGGCATGCGGCTGCCCCGTGAGGGCGGCATGATCGGCCCGGTCGCGAGGACCTGGCGCGAACGTCCCGAACTGCGCACCCACGACCTGCACCAGCGCCTGCTCGGACTCTGGGTGGAGGCCGAGGTCGCCCGGCTCACCGGCGAACGCCTGCGCCAGCAGCTCGTCGCGGGCCAGCCGGGCCCGGAGGGCGCCGGGATGAAGCTGGGCTTCGCCCGCCTCAACCAGCAGATCAGCGGCTTGGAGGTGGAACTCCTCGGAGCCGAGGGACTGTTGTACGACGACTGGACCATGCGGCGCCCCGAGCTGGTCGACTTCACCGGTCGCGAGGCCGGCTACCGCTACCTCCGCTCCAAGGGCAACAGCATCGAGGGCGGGACCAGTGAGGTCCTGCTGAACATCGTTGCCGAGCGCGTCCTGGGCCTCCCGGCCGAGCCGCGTACCGACAAGGACGTCGCCTGGAAGGACCTGGCCCGATGAGCACGACCAGCACGACGAGCCCGACGAAGACCGGTCCGGCGAGTCCGGTGAGCGCGCAACCCGATCTCCTCTACTCGGAGGAGGAAGAGGCGTTGCGCGCCGCCGTCCGGGACCTGCTCACCGACCACTGCGGCGCGGCCCGGGTGATCTCCCGCGCCGAGTCGGACACCCCGCACGACCTGTCGCTGTGGAAGGCACTCGCCGACGGTATGGGCCTCGCCGGGCTGCTGGTGCCCGAGGAACGCGGCGGCCAGGGCGCCACGCACCGGGAGGCCGCGGTCGTCCTCGAGGAGCTGGGGCGGGCCGTCGCCCCCGTGCCCTATCTGACCAGCGCCGTCGTGGCCACCGAGGCACTACTGGCCTGTGCCGACGGGAGCGAGGTGCTCACCTCGCTGGCGTCCGCGCGCCGCATCGGCGCCCTTGCCGTCCCTCTGCACACCGCCCCGGGCGCGCCCTTTCCCACCGTCCGCGCGGCGGACGGAGTCCTGCACGGCGAGCTGACCGGCATCGCGGACGCGGCCGCGGCCGACGTACTGCTCGTCCCGGCGGCGGACGGCGGGCTGTACGCCGTCGAGGCGGACGCCGCCGGCGTCACCGTTACCGGGCAGACCTCCCTGGACCTGACCCGCCCCCTCGGCCGCGTCACTCTGGACGGCACCCCGGGACACCGGGTGGGCGACGCCGAACCCGCCGTACGACGAGCTCTGTGCGCGGGCGCCGGACTGCTGGCCTCGGAACAACTCGGGCTCGCCGAATGGTCGTTGACGGAAACCGTCCGCTATCTGAAGGATCGCAGGCAGTTCAACCGGCCGGTGGGCGGTTTCCAGGCGATCAAGCACCGGCTCGCCCAACTGTGGCTCGAGGTCGTCAGCCTCCGTGCGGCGGCCCGCAACGCGGCGGACGCGCTGGCCGCCGAAGCGGTGACCGCGGGTGACGGCGCCGATACGGCCGCCGCTGTCGCTGTCGCTGTCGCGCAGGCCTACGCGGGCCGGGTCGCCGTCCATGCCGCCGAGGAGGCGCTGCAACTGCACGGCGGCATCGGGATGACCTGGGAGCACCCGGTCCACCTGTACCTGAAGCGGGCCAAGGCCGACTCGATCGCCTACGGTACCGCGGGCGCCCACCGCGAGGCGCTGGCCGAACTCGTCGATCTACGAGCATCCTGAGGCAGCGTCACGTACCTTTCCGCACCGTCGAATCCGCCGGGTACCGGTACTCGCACCCGGCCGAACGTCCCACGGGAGAGCCCGCCGTCACGGCGGGCTCTCCCGTGCGTCCGGCTTCCCGCGAGGTGAACATGCGACGGCGGATCGTACAACTCGCGTCATCGCACTGCTCCTTGGACCTGTGCGGACCTCATACTCCAGAGGTCCCCGTACGCCATTCCAGGGAGGCGGAGCATGGCCCTCACCACCCGTCGCAGAGCCCTCACCACCCTCGGCACCGCCCTCGCGGCCTCGTTCGCCCTGCCGACGACCCGGGCACTGGCCGGTGAACACGGTTATCGCCCAAGGCCGTTGTGGCGGGCCCACGCCCACAACGACTACGAGCACCCGCGTCCCCTCCTCGACGCCCTCGACCACCGTTTCGGCAGCGTCGAGGCCGACATCCACCTCATGGGTGACCAACTCCTGGTCGCCCACGACCCCGAGGACCTCGACCCGTCCCGCACTCTGGAGTCCCTCTACCTCGACCCGCTCACCGCCCGTGTGCGAGCCCACCAAGGATCGGTGTACCGGGGGCACCGCACACCGCTCCGGCTGCTCATCGACATCAAGACCGAGGGCGTGTCCACCTACCTCGAGCTGCACCGCCGTCTCCGGCGGTACCGGCACCTGTTCACCACCTGCGCCGACGGCCGGGTGCTGCCCGGTCCGGTCACCGCCGTCGTCTCCGGTGACCGTGCCGCCCGCGCCCCGATGGAGGCCCAGCGGGTGCGGCACGCCTTCTACGACGGCCGGCTGGCCGACCTCGGCGGCCCGGCCCGATCTTCCCTGATCCCGCTGATCAGCGACAACTGGACGCTCAACTTCACCTGGCAGGGAATCGGCGCGTTCCCCGCCGCCGAGCGACGGAAGCTGCACGACATCGTGGGCACCGCGCACGGGCGCGGCCAGACGGTCCGGTTCTGGGCCACCCCCGACCTGCCGGGTCCCGCCCGGGACGCCCTGTGGGGCGAACTGGTCGCCGCGGACGTCGACCACCTCAACACCGACGACCTGGCGGGACTGGAATCCTTTCTCGACGCGTACCGCCCGCGGTAAGTCGTAGACACCACACGTTCGGAGGACAGCTCAGCCGCCCGGACGAACCATCCGCTACGCCACACTTGCGGCCGAACGCCGCGAAGCGGACGTGGCGGAGGAGGTTGACGATGGCCATTTCCATCTCTGTGGTGCTGCTGCTCGCGATCCTGGCGGTGATCTTCCTGCGCAACGGCGGACTGAAGCTCTCCCACGGCATCGTCTGCCTGCTGCTCGGGTTCTATCTGGCCGGTTCGGGCATGGCCCCCGCCATCCACAGCGGTCTGACGGCCACGGCGGACATCGTCAGCGGTCTGCGGCCGTGAGGAGGCGGGGGGCGCCGACACCGGAGGTTCCTGAACGGCCGAGGGGCGGGGCGTCTTCTCAGTGTTCGGTCACCGGGTCGCGCGACAGCACCGTGACCCGGTGGAAATTGCACCCGGAGGCCATCGGTGCGGGAGAGGGGGGCGGGGCGGCCTGGTGGGCCTTGAGGGCGACGCTCACCAGGGTCAGCAGCAGGTCGATGTCGGTGGCGCAGTCCAGACGCACCGTCACCCAGTTAGAACCCGGGACCAGTTGGATCGCGGTCGAGGCGCTCAGGTCGTAGCGGAAGCGCTGGATGGCGCGGCGGGTCAGATGGAGGTCGACGTCCCGTCCCGTGTGGAAGTGGACGACCTCGTCCCGGGCGAAACGGAGGGCCTGCCCGGTACCGCACCCCGCCTTGCAGGCGGTGAGATCGGGCCAGGCCCGAAGTCGCTCCATGGCTTGCTGCGCCGGTGTCATGGCCTCATAGTGACCTGCTCACCGTGCGGCAACCAGTGGTTGGGCGTTTCGTAATCGATCAGTGAGCGATGTGCTCACTCGCATATGATCGCATCATGACAGCCAGCCACCTCGCGACCGTGCACGGAGTCTCCGTTCTCCTGTGCGACAGGGACGGATCGAAACTGAGCGGCGGCCAGACCGCCCTCGATCTGATCGGTGATGCCCTGGGGTGTCAGGCCGACATGGTGGCCGTCCCGGTCGAGCGGGTGGCGGACGACTTCTTCGCCCTGCGCTCGGGCGTGGCCGGTGAGGTCACGCAGAAGTTCGTCAACTACCGCATCCGCCTGGCGATCGTCGGCGACATCGCCTCCCACGTGGCCGGCAGTGACGCCTTCCGTGACTTCGTGCGCGAGGCGAACCGGGGCAATCAGCTCTGGTTCGTCCCCGACCGTGCGGAACTCGAGGCGCGGCTGGCGTGAGGGCCCCGGCAGAAGGCCCCGCCTTCCCTCCTCGGGGCCGGTCGCAGAGGGCGGACAGGGCATCAGGCACACTTTGCGTGTCGTAGTCCGTCTTGATGAAGGATGACCCACTCATGATCACGCTTACGAAGGAAGACGGCCCGGCAGACCTGGACGGAGTGACCCACCTGTCCATCGGGGCCTCCTGGGACCCGACCGCCGGCAGCAGCGGCGGATTGCTGGGCAAGCTGCGCCACAAGACCGGCACGGACCTCGACCTGATCGCCATCGCCATGCAGGGCGGGGACCCGGTACGCCTCGCGGGTCTCGATTCGCTCGACCCGCTGGGTAACGGCTCGCTGGTCCACAGCGGAGACAACCAGACGGGACACGGCGACGGGGACGACGAGACGGTGACCGTCGAGTTCGCCCGGGTCCCGTCCAACATCACGTCGATCGTGTTCGTCGCCGCCGCCTACAAGAAGGGCAGCGCCTTCCAGAAGGCGCGCAACATCAGTTTCAAGGTCTACGACGCCACCGGGGGCAGCACCCAGCAGGTCGCCGACATCTGGCCGAGCATGCTCACCCAGGACAACTGCTGCGCCGTGGCCAAGGCGATCCGGGTCGGTGGCACGTGGAAGCTCGAGGTGATCAATGTGACGGGCAAGATCAAGCAGGGTGACGAGCATGCCCTGATGCGGTTCGCTGTCAGCAAGTAACGGGAACGGCCGGCCGGGTCGGCCGCACAGACATGGGGACGGGGCCGTGGTGAGCCAGGTGCTCTACGGCGAGCGGTCGAGGAATCCGCTGGCACGGACCGTGGAACTGACCGGGGACCGGCTGCGCAGGGGTAGCGGGACCACGCCGTTGAGCGAGCTCAACCTCGGCGCCATGGCCGAGACGTTCCACCGCGGATTCTGGCTCGGAGGCGGCGGGACGGAACGCCCCTTGGAGTGGCTCCCGGAGGGGGCCGGGGGGGGGGGGGGGGGGGGGGGGGGGGGGGGGGGGGCGGGGCGGCCGCGGCGGGGGGGGGGGGGCGCGGGGGGCGGCGCGGGGCGCGGCCGGGGCGCGGGGGGGGGGGGGGGGGGGGGGGCGGGCGGGGCGGG